>CAZBUL010000203.1:0-4932 GCA_964495045.1 uncultured Desulfobacterales bacterium
ACTTCTGCCGTATATTCTTCAAGGTTCTGGGGCAGATTGGAAAAAACGATCATGAACGGAATCGCATTGCCCGGCTGAACCTTCTGATTGACATTGTTGTCTCCTGCCCGATTCTGAAGTCTTTGTTTAAGCGTTGCGGCATCGATACTGCTTAGATCCGTATCCGAAATAATATTGCCACAGTAACTGGTTTCCGTTTTTGCCGGTGTTTTGTTATCTTTGGTGTAAATTTTGCCGAGGACCTGAATGAAGCTGCGGGCGGCGGGATATCCGTTTTTCACCTTGCCAGTGACGACGAAGAGTTTTCCCAGCTTATCACTATCGACAAATCTGCCGGTGACTTCAAAGGGTTTGATGTTGAAATTTCCCAGATCGACTGCCTTCGGAGCGGGCTTGCTGATAAAGGGAATGGCAATTCCCATGGAGTTCATCAAGAGATATCCACCATACGACACCAGCGCGATCAGTGTTACGATCAATGCGATGATAATCGCAGGGCTCATCCCTTTTTTGGGCTCGGGTGCCGTGTCTTCCAGTTCATGATCGATCTCCTGCCTGATCGGGATTTCTTTTTCCGTTACCGGCGGCGGTGGTTCCGGAACGACCGGTTCTTCCATGACGGAATGGGAGACCGGCGGCTTGGGAATGTCGGTAACGGGAGGCGGTGGAAATGACTCTTTCTTTTCCTGAATCGTGTCAGGCTTGGTACCATCCATATCCAGGTGGAGCTCATCGAATGTCAGGAAACCGTCTTCCATTTCCAATTTCAGTTCGGTGTCATCCGATGGTTGGGCGGATGGCGCAATGAGCATTTCAGTGCGTGGAAAGCTATCGGGTGCATTGTTCAACGGAGGAGCGGATGTGGTTTCCTTTTTTTCCAGCAGGCTTTCGAGATCGGACAGATCCAGCGCCTGAATATCGTCCAAGTTAATGTTGGTGTCATCGGCCGGGAGCACGGATTCCGGTTTTTGTTCTTCCATTACGGATGTATCCGCTGTCGTGCTTTCGACAGGGGCCGGTTTCTCGGACGTTTCGAGTGTGAGATCGGATAAATCCATTTCAAGGGAATTTTCGAGGTCATCGAATGAAAAATCCGACAACTCCGATTTATCCGTCGTGGATTCGGGTTCCTGTCTGACGGGTTCCGCTTCGGCAGGCGGCTTGTCTGCTTCGGCAAAAATATCATCGAGGGATAACTCGGAGAACGCCAGATCGAGGGATTCCTCCGGTTCGTCAGGCGGCTGATCAACGGCATTCTCTTCCGGTGCCGCCGGTCGCTCTGGCTCCGGAACATTGGCCGCCGGTTCCTCTTGGGGCTTTTTGATATCCGGTATTTCCAGAGACAGATCCGAAAGATCGAAATCTGTCAGGCTGGCGAAATCATTCGATGTTTCCTGGCTGGTGGATTCCTGTGCAGATGGGGTTTCGGCACCGGCAGGCAGTGTCTGCAAAATCTGGTCGGACTCGAGATCGAAGTTGAATTCAATCTCGTCGGTTGGTTCGGTCGATGAAGGCGTCGGTTCTTGAATCTCTTTTTGATCGAAATCGAAAGTCAATTCAAATTCCGGTGCAGGTTCCAATGCTTCAGGCATCACTTCCTGAGCTGGTTTCTCACCGATTTCGGCAGGTGCGGATGCTTCTTTGGATGCGTCCGGTTCATCGGCCAGCAGTAGTTTCTCGAGATCGGAAAAATCGAATTCCTCCATATCTTTGAATTCGGACAAAACTGAAGTGGCATCCGAAGTTGAAGTGTCCGGCATCTGAATATCCGAAAATGGAGTGTCTGGAATTTGAGTTTCCGGAATGCTGGATTCCCCGACATCAGGGAGTTCAAGAGCGGGTGCAGGCTGTGAAGCTTCAGGAGGTCTGTCGGTCAGTTCGGTGGGTAATTGTGAAGGAAATTCCTCCAATACTTCCTCGGCGATATATGGAAATACCTTGAAGACTTTATGGCATTTTGAACAACGCACTTTAGAGCCGGTCGGTTTGATCAGCCCGTCATCGAGATTGAATTGAGAAAAGCACGCTTCACAGGTGACGATCATGTCAGTTGCCTCGCTGCTGATGGAATTAGAGGATCAGGTGATAGATGCCTGGCAGTCCTCTGTAGTTTTCGGCATAATCCAGGCCGTAGCCGACCAGAAACCCTTCCTGGGTGGTATGACAGGCGTAATCGACCCGAACATCCACCTCCCGTCGTTCATGTTTGTCGATCAATGCGCAAATTTTGAGGGAGGCGGGTTCTTTGGACAGAAAATAGTCGCGTAAATGGGATATGGTCAGGCCGGTATCCACGATATCTTCGACCAGCAGAAGATGTCTGTTCCGAACATCGATCTCCGTTTCGTAGGACAGGCTGATCGTGCCGGATGATGCGGTGGTGTTGCCGTAACTGGATGCACGTACAAAATCGATCTGTGCCGGCAGGGAAAGATGCCTGGCCAGGTCTGAAAGGAAAATGAAAGCGCCTTTTAAAATGCCGATCAGCATCAGGTCTTTGCCGGCGTAGTCTGCGGAAATCTGTGCGGCGATTTGGACGATTTTTTCGTGGATCGCTTCTTTTGTAAGGATGGGAACGAGTTGTGGAGTCGTCATGGTTACAAACCGGTTTCCGCCAATTGTTCAATCAGTTGTTTCTGTTCTTTGGTGACATGTTTCGGCATCTGCACATCGATCTGAACATAGAGATCTCCGCGAATTTCTTCATTCATGAAAGGAATCCCATTGCCGGAAAGCCGCATCTGGGTTTTGTGCTTGACACCGGCCGGAATTTTGAGACTGAGCTCTTTTCCGTCGAGGGTGGGAACGGCCACCGTCACGCCCAGTAATGCTTCCGTCAGTTTGAGACTGCGTTTGATATACAGGTCGTGACCCTTGACATCATACACCGGATCATCGAGAATTTTGGCTTTGATATACAGATCGCCGGCCGGCCCGCCGTAGGGTCCGGGCTCTCCTTTTCCGGAAATTCGTAATTTTTTACCGGTAATCAAGCCTTTGGGGATTTTGACCGTCAGGTTTTCCGATTGTTGACCGTGCTGGAAACTGACCTGCTTACTGGTTCCCATGACGACTTCCTGTAAGCTCAGGGGCAGTTCGTAGATCAAATCCGAACCCTTGATGGGCGCGTCCTGGCCGGCGAAATTGCCGAAAGGTGCGCCGCCGCCAAAGGAAAATTTGCGGCTGCCGCCTTTTCTGCCGGTGGAAAAACCGGCCCCCCCGAGCCCAAAACCCCGCAGGATGTCTTCGAAATCAAAGCCCCGGAAAATATCTTCCTGGGAATAGCGCTGCTGAAATCCGGCCGATCCGAACGTATCGTATTGCTGCCGTTTTTCCTTGTCGCTGAGAACGGCATAAGCTTCGCTGACCTGTTTGAACTTCTCTTCGGCGGCCTTGTCTTCCTTGGCATGATCCGGATGGTATTTCATCGCCAGCTTCCGGTATGCTTTCTTGATTTCATCTTCGGTTGCCGTTTTGCTGACGCCCAGGATTTTATAATAATCGTTTTCAGCCATCGGTGTGTCCTTGATGGTAATTCTGGTGGCAGGCATTCCGCCTGTTTCGGTTGTTTGTCTGCATCCGCCGGTACAATCTCGAGAACGGCGTCATTCTTGATTTCAACCGGGCGGATGACACAATTGTTTTCAACAATAAGTTTAATGCCATAACATGTCAAGAATATTACTTTAGCGGGGGCTCCGGCTGTCGGTCGCAGAGTTTGATCGCAATCATCAAGACCGAAATGGCCGATGGCGTCATGCCGTCGATTCGGGATGCCTGACCGAGGGATGCCGGTCGGACGGTATTCAGTTTTTCCTTCAATTCGTTAGACAGCCCGTGAATATTGGCATAATTCAAGGATTCCGGTATCTTTATACGTTCAAGGTTCCGGAATTTTTCGATTTCCCGGTGCTGTCTCTGGATGTAGCCTTCGTATTTGATTTCGATTTCCACCTGTTGACAAACTGGAACGGACAGGGGCGGGGCGGCCGGTGCCAGGGTTTCCACAATGCCATAGTCGAGCTCGGCCCGTTTGAGCAGATGGTCGAGATGGATGCCGGTATCGATGGGTTTGGTTCCCTGTTGGGTCAGATAGGTGTTGACATCATCCGTAGGGCGGATGACCGTGGTTTTGACCCGCTGGATCTCGTTTTCAATTTCCTTTTTCCGTTCCTGCATGTCCATCAATGTATGCTTGTCGATGAGACCGAGATCGAATCCGGTTTCCATCAGGCGCAGACCGGCATTGTCTTCCCGAAGCATCAGGCGGTATTCGGCCCGCGACGTAAACATCCGGTAGGGTTCCCGGGTTCCCCGTGTCACCAGATCGTCGATCAAGACCCCCATGTAGGCCTGGGAACGATCCAGAATGAAGGGCGGTCTTTTCTGGACGGTGCAGGCGGCATTGATACCCGCCCACATTCCCTGGGCCGCCGCTTCTTCGTAACCGGAGGTGCCGTTGATCTGTCCGGCCAGATAAAGCCCTGAAACCAGCTTGGTTTCGAGGGTCGGTCTGACCTGGATGGGATTGACATAGTCGTATTCGATGGCATAAGCCGGCCGCATGATCTCGGCCGCTTCGAGCCCTTCCACCGATCGGACAACTTCGATCTGGACTTCCAAAGGAAGGCTGTTGCCCAGACCGCTGGCGTAGATTTCATCCGTTTCGAGTCCTTCGGCTTCCAAAAT
This sequence comes from uncultured Desulfobacterales bacterium, assembly GCA_964495045.1. GTDB lineage: Bacteria > Desulfobacterota > Desulfobacteria > Desulfobacterales > Desulfatirhabdiaceae > RAAP-1. Next base: position 4,690 of record CAZBUL010000203.1, read on the forward strand.
GACATGATGGCGGTCTCTTTCGGGAAATTTGACGACCTTGTCTTCAAAAGACGGGCAGTACCGGGCGGAAACCCCTTGAATGATGCCCCCATAAAGGGCGGAGCGGCCAATGTTGTTCCGAACGATCTGGTGACACCGCGCATTGGTGTAGCCCATGAAGCTTTCGACTTGCGGCAGGGGGAAATGCGTCGAAACATGCGAGAAGAATTTCGGCTGGTCTTCGGAACCCTGAGCGGTGAATTG
>CAZBUL010000204.1:0-4922 GCA_964495045.1 uncultured Desulfobacterales bacterium
CGCCTTCATCGATTCGATATTCAAGCTTTACCTCAAATGGAGAATCTGTGAGAAGGACCTGGGCATCCACCCGGACATGGGGATGTCCGGTTTCGGAAATCTTTTCCGTCAGCTTGTTCTTGTCGTTTTCAAGCATGTCTTCAAAGAAGAAATGTCCGGTTTTCAGACTGAGCGCATCCAAAACCGCTTCTTTCGAAAGCGAATGCACGCCGATGATGGCAATTTCCGAGACCATTGTCCGAGTGCCTTCATCGATATGGAACTGTATGTCTGCCTGGGTCTGATCCAGCGATAATGAAATATCGGATGCCACGTCTGCATGTCGAAACCCCTGGCTGAAATAAAGGGCTGAAATCGCCTTGACATCCTCATCGACGGTCTCCTGAACCAGCATGCCTGGTCGAAAAATCCCTCCGGGAACAGAAAGAATCTGCTTCTCGATTTCGGCTGCGGGCAAGATGTCGTTTCCGGAAATCTGCACGCCATGAATCTGAGTTTGGATGCCTTCGGTGATGACAATCTCATACACGTTTTCAGCAGGCATGATTTCCGGAGAATCCTGTTTCTTTCGGATGACGACCTGTGGCTTCAAATACCCGGCCTGTAGATAACGGTTTTTGATTTTTCGAATCGATCGCTTGATATTGGTATCGTTGATCAGACCATTTTCCCAGAATATCAATTCTTCCTGCAGGCTGCCGGCCGAAAATGCGGAATTGCCTTTCCACTCGAACCGGTAATGGGTGCTCTCGGCGACAGTGATTTCAATGTCCGCCTCGACAGGCCGTTCCGGGGAGAGGGTGATGGTAAAGCTGATGGATGCATCCAGATATCCCCGTTTCCGGTAAAAAGTGGTAATCTCCTGAACGTCTTTTTGAAGATCGGCATGGATCAGGCGGCCGGACACACTCGGCAACAATGATTTTTTCCAGGTTGTCATCATGGATTTGAGCCGCAAGGTCGAAACCGCTGTGTTTCCGGTTATGCGGATGTTTTTGAGATGGAGGTATCGGCCTTTGTCGATATCGATATGAATCACGAAATTGTGGTCCGAATCATCCGCAATCGCCTGAATCGTGACAGCCGGTTGAATGAATCCCTGATGTTCCAAATAGCTCTCGATATTGTGTTTCTGCTCAGGGAGGCTGTCTTGATCCAGCACTGGACCGATATGGATTGTCGTGGTGCTCAGAATATCCCGTTCAAACAGCGGAAATGCTCCCTTGATTTGAATGTCTTTGATTCGGCCGCCATGGTTCTTGAAAAAACAGGGCGGTGTTTGAGGTACGGCATCAGCGGAAACATTATCGGTCCACCATCCGATCAGACTCCAAACGACGAGCCCTATCCGAACCCAGATCCAGAAAAATGTCCGCAGGCCGGAATGCCGAATGTTCGAAAACCCTGACGTGAGCCGTTCTGAATTATTGAACGTCTGCATTTCGTCCGGTTTCGGCGGATCGGGCGACTTATCGGAATTCATGGCGATATTTGATTTCACCGCCAAATACCCCCCGGCTGTCTTGAAATCCACTCAACAGAATGTTTTCGAAGAGAATATATTCCGTGATGGTGCGCTGAAATGTGACACCGCTTTTGGATTCAACCGAATATTTCAGCGTGACACGCGGAGAAATGATTTTCCCGAACGTCACTTTCAACGGGTCTTCATTGGATCCTCGGCTTTTGCTTGTGGAATCCACTTCCAGAATATCCAGTCCGGATGTCTTTTTGATTTCACTGCCGACTGCGGCGGAGAGCAGATCCGCAAGCATTTTCTGTGAAGAAGATGAGCTGTCCGTTGTATTACTGATGGCTGTCTGTCTCGTTTTCCCGGTGAACAACAGCGAAAGCAGATCATTGTCATCGAGAAACGGGGTGGATGACAGCTTCAGATTCAGTTTGTCCAGAGGCCCTGAAATATCGAGAAACACGGTCCAATTCTGGATGAACGCCTGGCCTTGAATGTCCAAAACGGATTCCATGGTATAGGGATTGATGAAATCCACAAACCCCTTTTTAACGGTGAACATGGTGCTGTGATATTGGAGGCTTCCGGAATCGATGCTGGTTCTGCCCTGAATGACAGGATGCTGCAAGGTTCCGGTGATCCGCATGTCCGGAGACAGTTTCAATTGCGCCAGGTTGTTGTCCACCACAAAGAAATTTCGCGGTGGAATGCGAATATCGAGCTGGGTGTTCTGTATCGCTGGCGGAAAGGTGATTTCCGACCGGGGATGATATCCGCGCGTTCGTTGCGTCATGGAGCGGATTGGATTGAGATTGACATTCCTATAATAAAGACCTTCCAGTACGACGATTTCACCCTGTAAAGCAGATGAATGAACCGTGCCGTTCAATGTCAGGTCGGCATTCAGTTTGGCATCAAGCGTATCTTCGATATTGATTGGCACCTGAGATGCCGCCATGCGGATATCTATCGACTGCATTTTATAGGCATCGATGGCGGCCTTTCCTTCCACGGATATCCGGCCGCCGTTGAGCTGAGCTTCGAGGTAATCGATGGCAATCGTTGTGGGGGCGACGCGGATGCGGCCGTTGACATCATGAATGTCCTGGCCACTGTTCTCAATAGTGAATCCGCCATGCTTCAATTCGAGCAAAGCCTCTGCGGCCGGTTTGTGCCATGGGCCCTTTATGGCGGCCGATATGTTTAGACTTCCACGCAAACCAGAGAGCCCCTCATAGAAATATCCGGCGGCTTGCATGGGAATTTCGGCGTCGAGACGAAGCGATACATCCTGGCCCAACCGGGATTCACCGCCGATGTCGAGGATGCCGTCCTTGAATAGGAACAAGCGGTTGGGAGAGATGATCATGGCTTCATTCTGAATGCTAATATTCAGTTCTCGGCCAGAAACGAGCGGGCGGCCATCTTTATACAGGGAGAGATCGGAAATGCCGACATCGGCTTTGAATGATTTCCACGAATCGAAACGGCCGGCAGCCGCAATTTTACCGGACAATGTTCCGCCGATATTTTCAATGCCGCCGATCTTGAAAAAAGGGGTGAGATCCAAGTGGGAAATGCCCAGATCGGCTGCATAATTTTGGTTGTAAAGCCCGCAGGAAAGGATGCCGCGAATCGGGGAATGCAGATCAAAGCGGGCGACATCGTCTGCAACCTTCAACGCCACACGGGTTTCATCCCATTCGTTTTCATAAAAACGGAAGGGCTTCAAGACCACCTCACCTTGAAACCGGGGATGATTCAGATTTCCGTTTCCGGACAACTGTAAAAACATTTTCCCGGAAATGTCTTGGCGGTAATCCGCCAGTGTGTCGATATGACTGAGGGAAATGTTGTTTGCAGCGATATCCACCTGAAAGGAGCTGTCCGTGCTCAGCCACCCCGATGCGTTCAACCATTCATCCGGAGCCAAAGCAAAACCGGCTTTGGAAACATGCAGCCGGCCGTCCTTGTAATCAGCCGACACTTCCATGCCCGTCAATTTCTGCCTGGCAGTATGGGGTCCGATTTCGAGTTGTCCGGAGCGAAGGGTCGTCGAGCCCCGAATTTGGGACCGGGTGCCTTCCATTTCTGCGGACGCGATGATTTTCCCTTTCAAAAAATCGACAATTTCTTCGGATGCCAGAGTCATATTGCTACTGCTCAGCCGATAAGGCATGGTCGGATGAAGAGACAGGCTGGAAGGTTCCAGTAACTGGATCATTCCGGAAAAATCCGCATGGGAGCCGGGGGTTTCCAGGACGAGTCGCTGGGATTGGATTCGGCCATCCGTCAGCCGGAAATCCCCCCGGATGTTTCCCAGTCGAACCATAGCGATCTTCATGCCGGTTGCCTGCAACTGCATGGAACCGGACAGTTTGGCGATCGATCCTTCCAACCGGCAGTTGCCATCGATGGCACCCTGAATGCCGGATGATGGGAAAAAATCAATGGGCTGCATCCGTCGAAAAGCGGAAATAAAAGAGATCGGGTGATCGGAATTGGATGCCCCATCGCGATACAGCGGAATCTCTCCGTTGGCTGTCAGCTCGGAGTTCTTGTTTTTGAGGGAAAGCGAAGCAATGCGAAGCAACCCCGAAGGGTCGAGGGTGGCATCCACCCCCAGTGAGCCAATCTGAACATCGTCCAGGCCGAGTTTGCTGCTTTTCAGTTTCAGGGTGAACTCCGGTCGCTCCAGGGTGCCGGACAGGCGAGACTGCAAATCGATGCTTCCGGATACGCCGCGCACACCCAATGGTGAAAGGCTTTTGGCCAGATTGTCTGATTGGCAGGCCACCTGGCCGGTGATGTGGTGGTTCTCTGCATTCCAGGTTCCGGATGCCGTCAGTCGGGTGCTTCCGGCCTGTGCTTGAAGGTGCTGAACTTGGAGGCTGCCGCCTGCCCACTGAGATTGCGAATGAATCTGAACATCCATGGGGTCGATATCCGGATTCAGCGAAATTCGCCTGCCCTGAACGTCGGCACCGATATTGCCCTTCAGATCATGTTCAGGATATCCATTGCATTGAACCGAAAGGGTGCCGTTGATGGTGCCTGCAGCGTCTGGGTGAATGGCATCGAGGTTCATATTTTCAAGAATGATCTGCATGCTGCCCGACAGGGCGGACAGCTCAACCGGACCCCGAAAATCGCCGGATGCAAATGCCTGTTTCAGATCAGCAGAACCGGTGATACGGACAGCTCCTTTTCCGGTCGTTTTCGACAGCGAATCCCAGGAAAGTATCCGATCTTGCAGGCGGGTTGTCATCAGGAGGTTGGGGAGCGAATAATCGGAAATGACTGCATGTTCGGAGGTCAGGCGCAGTTCCGCATTCGGGTTGAACAGCGGGCCGGAAATATCGCCGTCGATCTGAACCCGGCCAGAAAGGGGGAGTGGCAGGTTCAAACTTTGTTGAAGATCGGTCAGGGCCGTATTCAATTTCAGATTCAG
>CAZBUL010000205.1:0-4911 GCA_964495045.1 uncultured Desulfobacterales bacterium
CTAACCAGGGTTCTTGCTCGCATTTTTACGCTACAGCCGTAAATCTGCAAGATTTTTTTACAGCGGCAATCCATCGAGATATAAAAATAAGTTGATTAATTGACCGAATTTCATAAAATACAGTCAATACACAGACCGAGATCACATTATGTACATCAAACAAAATCATTTGGATGCTATCCGAAGACTGGCAATGCCAGGAAAAGTCATTGTCATTTATGGCGCCAGACGCACGGGTAAAACAACCCTCATCCACGAGTTTCTGAAAACGGAACAAGACCCCTATCTTCTGGTCAGCGGTGAAGACATTACGGTGCAGGCCTATCTTGCCAGTCAGTCGGTGGATAAATTGACCGCTTTTGTGGGCACATCCCGCCTCTTGGTCGTCGATGAGGCCCAGAAATCGCCCAACATCGGTATCAACCTCAAACTGATTGTCGATCATATTCCCGGTATCCGCATTGTGGCCACCGGATCATCTTCTTTCGATCTGGCCAGAAGCGTCGGAGAGCCCCTGACCGGCAGAAAGTTCACCCTGAAACTATACCCATTTTCTCAGATTGAAATCGGGCGGATTGAAAACCGGCATCAGACAGATGCCAATCTGGAAAGCCGGCTGATTTACGGATCGTATCCGGAAGTTGTTCTGATGAACGACAACCGGCTGCGGGAACAATACCTCAAAGAAATGGTTTCATCCTATTTGTGCCGCGATATTTTCGAACTCGACGGCATTCGAAACGCCGCCAAAATAAATCGTCTCCTGCAACTGATCGCTTTTCAGATAGGCAAGGAAGTTTCTTTCACCGAATTGGGAACAAGCCTGGGCATGAGCAAAAATACCGTTGACCGATATCTGGACTTGCTCGAAAAGGCTTTCGTCCTTCATAAACTGACCGGTTTCAGTCGTAATCTACGCACCGAAGTGGTCAAAAACAGCCGCTATTTCTTTCTCGACAATGGTATCCGCAATGCACTCATCAATAATTTCAATCTATTGGAGCAGCGAAACGACATCGGTCAGTTGTGGGAAAACTATCTGCTGATGGAAAGACTGAAACGCCAGGAATACCTGGACCAGCCGGCCAACAACTTTTTTTGGCGAACCTACAGTAAAAATGAAGTGGATTTTGTTGAAGAAAGCGCCGGGAGATTGTCCGGCTATGAGTTCAAGTGGGGGAAAGCACGCCCATCACCGCCCAAAGAATGGCGCAGCGCTTATCCCGAAGCCGGTTTTCAGGTCATCCATCGGAACAATTATCTGGATTTTATCACCTGATCTGCCGGTGTCAGATGAATGGGAAGGTTATTGATAATGCGCCAGATGTTCCAGAAGAATCCGGCGCACTTCTTCGATGGTAAACGGATGCTCCTGACAGGAGTGCTCGGAACGAACGATATACTCCGATGCCACCCCATCCAGGTGAGCGCTTTTGTATTCGACCACCCCATCGTCACCGTCAACGGGATCGCCATCGCCTTTGACGGCAATGATGGAATGAGCAGTCACCCCCGGTTCGATGGGAATATCCGCAAGAACCTGCAGCGTCTTGTTGCTTGGAGACATGGCATCCAGGCTGGTCGGCAATCGGCCGTTCAGTTGACTGGGAAGCCGCAACTGCCCTTCCAGTCTCATAATGGAGGCAGCCCCCCGGATTGTTGTCACCGGCAGATTGACAATCCGGCGAATGGCATTGCGAACCCAATCCGCCGCCAGAAAACTGCCCCGGTGCGGTGTCGAGATAAATACAACCCGTTTGACAAAGGGCAGCGGTTCGATGAACAACCATCTCTGGATTAATTCTTTGCCATCCGGATCAAGATTCATCTGGTCGAGGGGAGTATCACTCAGCGTATTCCAAAGCTTGTCTTCGGTTCGAACCACCATCTGTTTTGTCAGCAGCCCGCCCTGACTGTGTCCGATAACAACCATCTGATCGAGGGCCGGGTCCAGATTGTCCGGGTCGATTTCATGGCGCTTCTGCAGGAGTGCTTCCCGCAATGCGGCCGCCGAATCCACAATCGTACGACTGCTGTTATATCGGAATAACCAGAACTGAAAACGCTTATTGATTTGCGGATCTGAACAAAGGGTGTTGAGCATCTCCGCCCACCAGACCAGATCGCTGGCTGTTCCATGAACCAGGATGACCGGTATGCGCCCGGACTTGATGGGAGGAACCATCACGAGATGGGGGGGAATCTCTTCCTTGAACATGAAAAACCGACGCAAACCAGCCGACCATACCTCGGCATTGTTCAATCCATAAGCGATGGCAGTGGTTACATCCGTTTCCAGGGATACCTTCCGCCCGTTGACGTCCAATTCTGTCGTATCAAAAATATCATATAACTCCACTTGCGCCCGCACCGAACCTTGTGCAATATTTCCCTTGTCTCCGGATATTCTCAGAAAAGCCGTCAGGGGAACCACCCGCTCTCCAGACATAGCTTTCGATTTTAAATTGACCGCCAGCAGCGGCAATCCCATGCCAGCACCCCGATTTCGAACCGTGAAGCCACGCACCAAAAAATCGTCTGAGCACAGAAATTGGTCGAATTGGGACAGTTCCCTTTTGAACGTCATATTCTTAATGGAAATGGGCAATTGTCCGACGGGTAGATTCCGGACACCGTCCTGAAGTTCGATTTGCGCATTTTCCCCGGTGGCCAGCCCCTTCCCCAATCCACGATTGTATAAGATGCAGGCTTCCCGAAACCGATTGTCATAGGAACTCGGCGGTTCTTCCCGGCTGTCTCCCAGCAGAAATTGATACGCATAGAGGGCCGATAGCAGAAAATAATCCGGAGCCCGCTGGTTCATTTTTTTATCCTGGCTGTTTTCCAGTTTCTCTGCATACAGAAAATTCAGTTCCGATAGGGCAAACCGCAGATCCCTTCTGTCATCATCGGCAACAGCCTTCTGATGGAGGGTGGTAAGGGCCGTTTCCGGATCTTTTTCAAATGTTTTGATCAGATCGTAGCGGTGCAGAACGATCCGGGTGTTGGTTCCCGGTTTGGGTTCCGTCAAGGCAGAATCGTTTATCTCATTGTAAGCTCCCCGAAGACCGGCCGGCCTCACCCCGATATGCGTTGCACATCCCGTCATCCACACAACCAAAAACATCAGCACGTAGTAAAAACACATGAGACGAATCCGTCGCATATAAATCCAGTGGTTTGGCTCAAACCATAGCGGTAAAGCGATCTGATTCATTCTGTTTGTCACGAATTCATCTCCTTTCCGAGTTTCTTATGCTGTCTATTGAATATCTAATTAGTTACCTTAATAACATCATATAATGTTCACAAGCAAATTCAAAGATGACATCCCACCCAAGCTGCAAAAACTCCCTTGAGTGCAACCCATTATTGTCTTGACAGTGGAAGTCACTTCAGCTACTCGTTCAACATCAGATGGAATTTTATGGTTCAATACAATTCTATCAGGCTTTACACCAGCAGCCGTGTTAATTTTCGTCAACGAATCACCAACACGATACATATCGCGTGAAAGGAGAATTTATGGTTTTGAAAAAGGGGTTGATATTTGCGATGCTGTTTTATTTCGCGTTGGTTTCTCCATCCTTTTCCAAGCAGGGGGAGACCCGCATCATATCTGAGGTCAAAACCATTATCGCGCAGCACAACCAGGCATTGGGCGCACATGATCTCAAAGGCGTGATGACACTCTATTCATCCAATCCAGACATTTTCCTGATGGGAACCGGTCCTGGTGAGACATATTTGGGTGAAGAGGGGATCGCAGGGGCTTACAATCAGATTTTTTCAAGATTCAAAGCGGATTCTCTCACTTTCAAGACCGATTGCATTACGGCCGGATCAAAGGGTGACTTGGCGTGGTTTGCGGTAACAACGACGATATCGGGCACGGTGAATAACGAACTGAAGGCGCGCGAATTCAACATATCGGGCCTGCTCCATAAGCAGAAAGGAAAATGGCGGATTATCAACATGCATTTTTCGAGACTGAATGCCGAGGAGCAGCCGGCGCTCGAGCCGACGAAATGAAATCTTCGCGAAAATCAATCGGAGGTCAATAATGGATAAGGATACGGCAGAACGGCAGAATGAAGAGGCTTCCCCTAACGAGCAAGACTTGATGGACAGAAGACGCTTTCTCCACAGCCTTCAAAAATGGTCTAAAATCGTGATTGGGTGTGCACTGGCAGGCAGCGCGATTGTAAGTCCCCGTACAGAGGCTGAAGCGGCTGGCTGGGCAAATCGGGGAGGCGGCGGTGGAGCGGCATGGGCCAACAGAGCGGGCGGCGGAACGGCGTGGGGCAATCATGGCGGAGGAGGGGGAGCGGCATGGGCCAACCGTGCCGGTGGTGGTGGAGCCGCATGGGCCAACCGTGGAGCGGCATGGGCCAATGGTGGAACTGCCTGGATAAACCGATTCTAACCCTGAACGCCGACAATCTCCTTCTGGTGCCGGAGGGTCGGCGCGGGTGTCAATGCATCCAATGAGAAACCTTGATTCCATCCATTGTTTATAACATCCCCGCGCTGATGGTCAGGTCGTTCCCAGGCCGGACTATTGTCGTTCGTTCCGCCGATCCATCTGAAATAATTCAAAGTCTTGAACATGTCGATGTGAAGAGACTTTCGTATCTGCAAGTTCTGGGCACCGGCGGCGCCATCGACAGCCTGATGCGATGGGAGCATGCGACTCCCATCGATCTGGTCATTCAGGATCCGGTATCGGATCTGCCCCAGCTCTATCGCTATTCTCCCCTGATCGCCGAACGACCGGTTCGGGTGACCGTCCGCATTGCCGCCGGGTTCAGCAAAGTGGTGAAGCTTGCTCTCTCCTTGAATTTCGCGGTCAAACTCGAAGTCTCACAGCCGGAACCTGCGCTCATCGAAGAACTGCTTCAAGCCGCTTCC
>CAZBUL010000206.1:0-4849 GCA_964495045.1 uncultured Desulfobacterales bacterium
CCAAATTCCGAGTAAAAATAATTGAGTGTTTTGGCTGTTTTTAGACACCCTAGGCAAAAGCCAAAAAAGCGAATTGTTAAACCGTCTGGTTGTTTTGATCACCCATCTGTTAAAATGCGATTATCAGCCGGAACGCATGGGAAAAAGTTGGGAGTTGACCATCAAGGAACAACGACTGAGAATCCATGACCATATTAAAGCAAATCCATCACTGAAGTCGATTCTTGGAACAGCGGTCACAGATGCATATCGATATGCCCGATTGAAGGCGGCGAGGGAAACCAGGCTTCCGTTAGAAATTTTTCCAGAAGATTGCAAATACGAAATTGATGCAGTGATTAACGATTAACCATGTTGATGGGATAGCCTTGGATTAGAGCCTGTTTGAAGATTCCATCCAAGGCCTGTTTTCTGCATTAAAAAGCACCTATAGACTGCTCACAGACCACGTTTATGATCCTTTTTTGATTCCTGTCTGGAGATAAATGCACGCATCAGTTCACGAACAACTTGTGCCGCCGGCCGGTGCACGGCAGCGGCTGCAAGCATAAATCTGTCCCGCAATTCGGATTCCATTTTTATGGACATTTGAACTTCTTTCGGCATGGTTTTTCTCTTTTTCAGAACGTCTTGGTCTTAAAAATAATTCTTGTTGGCAGCAATATTTAGAAAAAAGTTAATGGATGACAATAGCCCTGTCAATGGTTATCGGTTGGATACTCGTTGGATATTCAATCTTCATCCAAGCGTGTATGCCTTCAAAGTGAATGTGGTATGCGTAACAGGGGTTGAGACACCGTCGGCACTGGTTCAAATTTTTCTGTGCGCCACCATCAGCCCCGCCACCACCAGGGCGATAGATGCCATCCCCACATTGTAGAAAACCAAACCGCTCAAGCTGACGACCAGTGCGATTTGATACAGACGTTCCGTGTTTCGCCAGACAGCCAGGCCCGTCAGCACCAGACTCGATATCCCGAACACCTGGTGATACATCAGCTTGCCCATGAGGGTCCGTATTACGCATGCAGGCCCCTCGGGTTTTGCCGCGCACAAGTTCATCACCATATTGGAATCGAGAATCACGTAGCGCATGACGGCAAAAGCCGCATAGACCACCGCCAGGATCAGTCCATTTGAAATTAAAGGCCGGAGTGAAACCCCCTTTCCTTCCCGCCAGAGCGGAACCGCCATCAACACGCAGATGCCGACCCACATATCGGCTTGCCGGTTGAACGGTGTCTCTTTGAACAAAATCCCGATGGCGGCAGCGAAAAGTGCTACGGCACAGAGCCGCTCCAGACCACCTGAATGTACCGATCGCCCTGCCTGCAACGAAAACCAGCCATATCCCAAAGCGGATAATAAAAATCCACAGTTGTTGAAACTGCGGTAGCGGGCATCGAAAAACAGACTGGCAGCGGCAATCAGGGCAAAAGCAACGACGAATAGGCGATTGACGGCAATCACCGGAGAAAGAATTCGCTGAACAGCCTGTGGGAAAAACCGGTTGTCTGCCGGTGTCTGCCAAACAGGCCGTTCAGCCGGCAGCCGAAATCCAGACCGCAGGTATGCCATGGCATCTTTCAGCCCCGGATACGGTGGTCGGCGATTGAATGCAAAGGCATCCAGCATCAGAAAAAAAACAATACCTGCCTGGACGAGCACCATGACCGCCCAGAGATATTCCCAACCATCTCTGGATATGATCGAAAACTGATGCGCCTGCATGGTGATCAGGATCGCACCCGCTCCCGCAACCCCGGAAAACTTCATCCACTGCATGCCCGTCATGTCCGAAGAGCTGCTGATAACCGGCAGGGTAAAGAGCACAACTGCAACAGAAATCATAAACCAGATCGGCCAGTCGGGATAATTGGACACCGGCCCGGAAAACACCGACTTATCGTTCCGGTCGGTGTCGTAGAGTCCCCAATGTCCGCCGACCGCGCCTTCCTTAGCGCGTTTCCAGGGCTGATCGAAGGCTTCGATGAGATTGTACTGCCATTTCTCCTGCTCGGCCAACGCCGCGAACCCGCGCATGAATCGGGCCTGGTTGACACGGCTTGGAAGGGCCCCTTCGCGCATGCGGCCTTCGGACGGCCATCCGGTTTCTCCGATGATGATTTCTTTGTCCGGAATTTTTTGGGCCAGTTTTTCCCGGATGTTCCGCACGTGCACCATGGCCTGATCGATGGAAACCGGATCATCTTCCCAGTAAGGCAGAATGTGAATCAGCACAAAATCGGTCGCCGGTGCTACCTCCGGATGTTTGAGCCAGAACTCCCACACATCGGCATACGTGACGGGAATATCAGGCAGGGCGGATTTGACCTGACGGATATACCCGACCAGTTCGGAGCCGGTGACTTCCCGTCGTAACAGGGCCTCGTTTCCGACCACGATTCCCCGGATGATGGCAGGATGACGCTTCGCCAGCTCGATAACACGCGTCACTTCCTGTTGTGAAAGCACCGGATCTCCGCTGATCCACGCCCCGAGCAGCACCTTCAGCCCGTATTTTTCGGCATACGCAGGCACGGCCTCCAGTCCGGCGACAGAATAGGTGCGGATACAGTCGAAACGGCGGGAAAGAATGGCCAGATCGGCATCGATGCGCTGGTCGGATATTTTCAATCCCTTCAATCCAACATCCAGGGGAGATTGATTCTTTTCGAAAGGGGCATACGATACACTTTGCAGTTTATGATCCATGCTCAGGGCCGATTCTTTCACCAACCGCGGATGCCCGGCTCCATACCAGAAAGCGAAAACCGCCGTCAGTATCAGCGTGTAGGCCCCAATTGTTTTCATTGTACGATTTGACATCATCCCGTAAAGAATCCTTTACCTTTGCGTCTTTTGCGTCTTTGCGGTGAAACATTCATTTTCCACTGCCTTGTACCCTGATGCATACAAGGAGGTCAACGGCAAATTCGACCATTCGAATCTCGTTTTTATTGACTTCATTGGGAAATATCTCTAATCTTTGAACCATATATAATATCTTGATCTTCACCGGTTGAACCCGCCCCCAGACACGCTTAGACGAAGAGAGCATTGAAGGAAAATCGAATGGGAAAACCTAAGCTGAAAGAACACATCATCAACCGAGACTGGTGCAAGGGGTGCGGGATTTGTGTGGCATTCTGCCCCAAAACCGTGCTGGCGCTCGATGACCGGGAAAAAGCAGTGGCGGCCCGGCCCGAAGACTGCATCTGCTGCAAGCTCTGCGAACTCCGGTGCCCGGATCTGGCCATCGAAATTCTTACCGAGGAATAGGGCGATCCCATGAACAAGACCATCCAATTCATTCAAGGCAACGAAGTCTGTGTGGAAGCCGCCCTGTATGCAGGTCTCAATTTTTTTGCCGGCTACCCCATCACCCCTTCCACGGAAATCGCCGAGCTGCTGTCTTTGCGGCTTCCCCGGATCGGCGGCCGGTTCATTCAGATGGAAGACGAAATCGCTTCAGTATGTGCCATCATCGGCGCATCCCTCACCGGAAACAAGGTCATGACCGCCACCAGCGGCCCCGGCTTTTCCCTGATGCAGGAAGCGCTCGGTTACGCCGTCATGGCCGAGATTCCATCGGTCATCGTCAACGTCCAGCGGGGAGGGCCGTCCACCGGCCTTCCCACCCATGTCAGCCAGGGCGATGTCAACCAGGCCCGGTGGGGCACCCACGGGGATCATGCCATCATCACCCTCACCGCATCCAACCACCAGGATGTATTTGCCATCACCGTAGATGCCTTCAATCTGGCGGAAACCTACCGCACGCCGGTCATTCTGCTGTTCGATGAAGTCGTCGGCCACATGCGGGAGCGGGTCGAAATTCCGGAAAAAGGTGAGCTGCCTCTGGTAGAGCGGCTTCGGACGGCGGTCAAGAGCGGTGTGGATTATCATCCCTATCTGCCCCGCGAGGACGGCCGGCTTCCCATGTCCGATTTCGGCGGAGTGCACCGCTATAATGTCACCGGTCTGGCGCACGACATGTGGGGGTTTCCCTCGGAAAATCCGCAGGTGGTTCACGGCCTGATGCGGCATCTCATCGACAAGATCCAGAACAATGCCGCGGAAATCGCCCGCTTTCGGGAATACTTCCTGGAAGATGCCGACTGCATTCTGATTTCCTACGGGTCTTCGGCCCGATCCAGCCTCCATGTGGTACAGAACCGCCGAAAACGCGGCGATCGCATCGGCCTCCTGGAACTGCAAACCCTTTGGCCCTTTCCGGATCGCGTTGTCCGGGAAAAATGCCGCCGCGCCCAGACAATCGTGGTGGTCGAGATGAACATGGGCCAGGTGCTCGAACAGGTCAAGCTATCGGTGGATCAACCGGAACGGGTATTTCTGGCCAACCGGATGGACGGGGTCTTCATCAATCCCACCGACATCCGCAACATCCTGCGGCTCATCCAGGGAAAGGGGATATAAATGGCAATCAAGGATTACATCCGGGAGAGATTCTTTCCTCACCTATGGTGCCCGGGATGCGGTCACGGCGTGGTACTGAATGCCTTGTTGAGAGCCGTTGAAAATCTGGGGCTTCGAAAAAACGACATTGTCATGGTTTCCGGCATCGGATGCTCGTCGCGGATTTCCGGGTATGTGGATTTTCACACCCTTCACACCATTCACGGACGGGCCCTGGCGTTTGCGACCGGTGTCAAACTGAGCCGGCCAGAGCTTCACCTCATCGTTCCCATGGGAGACGGCGATGCCCTGTCCATCGGCGGCAACCATTTTATCCATGCTGCCCGCCGCAACATCGACATGACGGCCGTCGTTATGAACAACCGCATCTACGGAATGACCGGCGGCCAGTATTCCCCCCTTTCCGGAT
>CAZBUL010000207.1:0-4815 GCA_964495045.1 uncultured Desulfobacterales bacterium
TGGCATATACTGTGCCGCTGTTTGTGGATTTTTTGGTGCGGGCGATGCCATAAAATAATCCAAGATACCGACGGGTTTCCGGTTCAATGGGCTGTTTTTTCTGCACACGGTCGAGCAAAATCACCTGCTCCAGGCTGAGATCCGTGTATGGTGTTATCTTTTGGATTTGGGTGTGTGATGGCGATTGAAGCGATCTGGGAAAGGCTTGGAATTGGCAGTATCATAAGGCAGATTTGTAAAGACAATCGGATTGATCCGATTTATGAACGCGCCCTGTTTGCCATTTGTTGCCATTTTGGCGACAGCGTGTTAAATTGGATACAAACTCAAAAAGTTGGATGGAGGTTCATCATGACAACCAAAACCGAGCGTATTTCAGCACGCGTACCTGAAAATGTATATCATACCCTTCATCGGGCAGCCGTTCTCGTGGGCTCCACGCTGAACCAATTTCTGGTACAATCCGCATTCGAGCGCGCTCAGGCCGTGATCGAAGAAGAAAGCATAATTTCTCTGACGGGCGAAACCGCAAAAAAGTTTTTTGACGTCATCGAAAATCCGCCAGCCCCGAATGAAAAGCTGAAAACCGCTTTTCGTACCCATAAGGAACGACTGTAAATGCTTCGAATTGAGCCGCTTTCCCGTCGGCACGATCGAAAAGGTTTTGATTGCGGTCAACCGGCACTGAATGATTATCTTCAAAAGATTGCTATCCAGCATATTGAAAAAGGCATTTCCAGAACGTTTGTTCTGATTGATACCGACACGCCGACAAAAATTTGCGGCTTTTTCACCCTGGCAGGGTGCGAAGTGGTGACCCGTAATCTGCCGGCTGGCTACGCCGGAAAGTACCCCTCCAAAGCCCCGGCAGCCAAACTGGCCCGTATGGCGGTTTCGGTTGACCGGCAGCGTCAGGGCCTGGGAACAATCATCATGGCAGAAGCGATCAAACGTATCTTGTCGATAGCCGAGCATATCGGGATTATTGGTATTTTTGTTGATGCAAAAAATCAGAGCGCCCGTGAATACTACGAACAGTTCGGATTTATCGCTCTTCTGGAGTTCCCGCTCATCCTGTTCCTGCCACTTCGATCACTTCAATCGGCGATAGACGGGGCAAATTATGTGGATGGATAAAGACCGTTTTATCTCTTTTCCGTGTTCCCGGGTGTAATGTTGGATGGTGCGGAAACCGCCGCCCGCCGTATCAGACTGGTGAGTCCATACAATTCATCCGCCGGAAACTGTCGACATATCCCACACCAGCACGTAGAGCCTTTTGATATACATGCTATACAATATGACCGATCATTTTGTACATTTCAAAATATATCATAACAAGATATGATGAACTTATAATATGTCGAAATGTGAACGGATTTGTAAAAAGTTCGCAGGCAAGACACGCTGATTCTGGGGAGTGATGCGTACTTTTGGGAACACCGCAACGACAAAGGATGCTGCGCAACGCAGCATCCAGACTTTTTACGAAGTCGTCAAATTTTATCCAGCCCAAACTCCGCATGCAGCGCCCGCACCGCCAGCTCGGCATATTTTTCGGAGATGACGCACGAAATACGGATTTCCGAAGTGCTGATCATCAAGATGTTGATATTTTCAGCCGCCAATGCGCCAAACATCCGGGAAGCCACGCCCGAATGGTTTTTCATGCCGACCCCGATCACCGAAACTTTGGCAATGTTGGTGTCGCCAAGCACATCTTCGGCGCCGATTTCCGATGCGATCTTGCGGGACAATTCCATGGCCGATTCGAAATCGGTGGTGGGTACGGTAAACGTTAAATCGTTAAATTTCCCGGAGTGGCGGTTTTGGATGATCATATCCACATTGATGCCGGCATCGGCAATGGGCTTGAAAATCTTGGCCGCAACCCCCGGCTGATCCGGCACCTTGATCAAGGTGATCCGGGCTTCCTTTTTATTGACGGTGACGCTCGACACCACCAGCCGTTCCATGCTTTTATCTTCTTCCATCACCATGGTTCCTTCCTCCTCAGTAAATGACGATCTCACGTGAACCGGTACATTGTATTTCTTGGCGAACTCCACCGAGCGGATTTGCAGCACCTTGGCACCGAGACTGGCCATTTCCAGCATTTCCTCATACGAAATCCGATCGATTTTTCGGGCATCGCTGCAAATATTGGGGTCTGTGGTATAGACCCCGTTGACGTCGGTGTAGATTTCGCAGATATCGGCTTTGATGGCCGCTGCAATGGCAACGGCCGAGGTGTCGGAACCCCCGCGGCCCAGTGTCGTGATGTTGCCTTCGGTATCACAGCCCTGAAAACCGGCCACCACGACGATGGTGCGTTTGGCCAGAAGCTCTTTGATGCGGTGGGCGCCGATATCCATGATGCGGGCGTTGCCAAACGTGCAGTCCGTGACGACTTCCGCCTGATGTCCGAGAAGGGACTGGGCCGGATAATTCAAACTGTTCAGGGTCATGGCCAAGAGGGCGGCAGTGGTCTGCTCACCGGTGGCCAGAAGCACATCGAGTTCGCGCTTTTCCGGATGATGGGTAACTTGCTGAGCCAGATCGATGAGACTGTCGGTGATGCCGGCCATGGCCGAGAGAATGACCACCACGTCATGGCCCTGGTCATAAACTTTGATTACCCGATTGGCGACATTTCGAATGCGCTCGAGATCGGCGACGGACGTGCCGCCGTATTTTTGAACGATTACTGCCATAGACTCTCCTTTAAACGATGTTCGATGCGGGTCAGCATGACGCAAGGCCGATCCCCATCGGTGGTAATAACAATATGCCGTGTATTCTCCCCGGTGATGTGGATATCAACGGTCATGCCTTCCATGGATTCGGCGGCATCCAGCCGCTCGGCCCATTCGATGGCAACCACCGCGGATCGGGTGTCGAGAATGTCGTACAGGCCGATATCCTCGAAATCCATATTCGACAACCGGTACAGATCCACATGAAACAGGGGCATCCGGCCGGGATATTCATGGATCAGGGTGTATGAGGGACTGGTGACATATACCGTATCCGGAACGTCCAATCCCCTGGCGATCCCCTGAACCAGCGCGGTTTTGCCGCTTCCCAGATCTCCTTTCAAAGCGATGAGCATGCCGGGTTCGGCCATCTCACCGATAACTTTCCCGATACGGCAGGTTTCATCCGCACTGCCGGAATCGATGGAAAAAGACTGGATCATGGATTGTCCTTCGGCTGTCGGTCTGAATCCCGAAAACAATCGATGTTCCGGATCACGTTCGGCAGGGCTTCGGCCACTTCGGTGGCCAGAAATCCAAACGGCCCTTGGGACTGGGTCAACGCATCGGCGGCATTTCCATGAAGATAGACGCCGGCATGCGCGGCCGCTTCGGGGCCAAGCCCCTGGGCCAGCAGTCCGGCGATGACACCCGTCAGCACATCGCCCATGCCGCCGGCTCCCATCCCCGGATTGGCGGTGAGATTGATGAACACCTGCCCATCGGGATGGGCCACAACGGTACGGGCGCCTTTCAGCACGAGATGGACGCCATGGGTTACAGAAAAATTCCGGGCAATGCCGATTCGGTCTGCCTGAATATCCGAAACGCTCGTTCCTGTCAATCGGGACATTTCACCGGGATGGGGAGTTAATATCGCCGGAGCGTGAAGTTTCTTCAAAATATCGAGCCGGTCGGCGATACAGTTCAACCCATCGGCATCCAGGACGAGGGGAATAGGAAGGTTGTCCAGTAAATCGAGAACGAATTGCCGGGTACCGGCGGATGTGCCGATGCCGGGACCCATAGCCAGACATTTTTTTCCGGCAAACTCCTCCCGAACAGCGGTGATAAGTGACTCGTCCCAACAGCCTTTTTTGTGGCCATCCAGCGGAACGGTCATGATTTCCGGAATTTGGGACTGAATGATGATATTGAGACTTTCGGGAATGGCCAGAGTCACCAATCCAGCTCCGGATCGCAATGCGCCGAGTCCACTCATGGCCGCCGCACCCGCCTTTCCGGTAGAGCCGGCGACAACCAGAACGTGACCGGCCGTTCCCTTATGGCTGGTGGGTGATCTGCGGGGAAAGGAGCAGGCGATGCTTTCCGGGGTGATCACCTGGTGTCTGGGGTTGACGTTTCTTGCGATATGCGGCGGAATACCGATATCAATAGTTTCCAGCCGTCCGGTCAGTGTGGCTCCAGGATAGAGAATGTGTCCGATTTTGGGGAATCCGAACGTCACGGTGGTATGGGCCTGAATACAGACCCCGCAGATCCGGCCGATATCCGCATGCAGACCGGAGGGAATATCCACCGAAATGACAGGCCGCTTCAGGCTGTTGACGAGTTCGATGACATCCCGGAACAGGCCGGTAACATCAGCATTGAGTCCGGTGCCGAGCAGGGCATCCACCCAGATATGGTGGTGACAAATATCTGTACGATGTCGTTCCAGCGCTGCAGGGCCGAGAATTTCGACAACAGGAACGTTCAGAGCGCTCAACAACTCCAGATTGGCGGCGGCATCTCCTTTGACGGCGGTGCGCTCGGCCAGGAGATAAACTGTAACCGCCACCCCCATCCCGCTTAAATATCGGGCGATGACGAATCCGTCTCCACCGTTGTTTCCGCGGCCAGCGATGATGCCGACATGATGATCGCGGATATCCGGAAAGGTTCGGATCATGACATCGATCACTCCCCGGCCTGCGTTTTCCATCAGCACCCGGCCGGGAAGCCCGAAAATTTCGATGGTTTCCCTGTCCATCCGCTGCATTTCGGATGCGGTGACTATCTGCATAACCTCACTGCGTAACATGATGCGGAATCTCCA
>CAZBUL010000208.1:0-4767 GCA_964495045.1 uncultured Desulfobacterales bacterium
ATATTGAACTGGGAACTGAGGTGGGTGCCGGCGATGGAGCGAAAAATCATGGCTGGTATTGCCAGATAAAACACCAGCCGGTTGGCGGGGCTTAAAAAAGTCTGGGGGATGAATCCCCGCTGATGAAAAATCCAACCCAGCATGATAACGATGAAAATCGGAAGTATTTTGGAAAGTATCGTCATGGTTGTGTCGCTGTGAGAATCCCGCCGTGTTCAGAAAAATTGACTTTTTTTCGGGTTGATCATACAAATACTACAGCATAAAAACTGCGGTTGATCAACATTCCTTCACTTTTTGTTTCGGAGATGCCCATGAAAATTTTTGATCGAGTGGATCGCACCATCGGCTCAACCCCTCTCGTCCGGCTCAATCGTATCGGGGATGGCACGGCCGCGGAAATCCTTGCCAAACTGGAATTTTTCAACCCGCTCAGCAGTGTGAAAGACAGAATCGCCGCCAGCATGATTCACGCCGCCGAAAAAGCGGGGCGGATAACGGTTGAGACCCGCATTGTCGAACCGACCAGCGGGAATACGGGCATTGCCCTGGCTTTCATCTGTGCGGCCAAAGGCTACCGTCTGACGTTGACCATGCCGGAAACCATGAGTATCGAACGTCGAAAACTTCTGAAACATCTGGGTGCGGAATTGATCCTGACGCCAGGCGCCAAAGGCATGAAAGGTGCCATCGAAGCCGCACAGGAATTTGCCGCCGCCGATCCGCAGGCCTTTATGCCCAACCAGTTCGAAAATCCGGCCAATCCCCAGGCTCATCGCGAAACAACGGGACCGGAAATCTGGAACGATACAGACGGCCGGGTGGATGTTCTGGTGGCCGGTGTGGGAACCGGCGGCACCCTCACCGGGATTTCCCAGTTCATCAAAGCGCGCAATCCGCAATTCCACACCATCGCTGTTGAACCGGCAGACTCTCCGGTGCTGTCGGGCGGAAAACCCGGTGCCCACAAAATACAGGGAATCGGCGCGGGATTCATTCCGGGTGTGCTGGATCGATCCCAAATTGACGAGGTCATGACCGTCACCAACGACCAGGCATTTGACACCGCCCGGAAACTGGCGCGGGTAGAGGGCGTTCTCTGCGGCATCTCGTCGGGGGCGGCTGTATGGGCCGCTATGGAAGCGGCCAACCGTCCAGAATTTTCCGGAAAACGGATCGTTGTCATACTCGCCAGCACCGGAGAACGGTATCTGAGCACGGAATTGTTTGTGGAATAGCCATCCATTCAGGGGGAGGAAAAAGATATGGTCACCCAACATGCGGTTTTTTTGGAAGTCATCGAATGGTTCGACGAAACCGGCAGGGAACTGGTGCACCGGATTCCTGAAACAGGTTCCGGTGAAATCAAGTTCGGTGCGCAACTGACGGTACGGGAAAGCCAGGCGGCGGTGTTTTTTTATCAGGGCAAGGCGGTCGCTGTTTTCGGTCCTGGCCGGCATACCCTGAAAACGCTGAACATTCCGATCCTGACCAAGATTCTCAGCACGCCCTGGGCTATGACCAGCCCCCTGCGGGCCGAAGTGTATTTCGTCAATCTGAAAACGTTCACCCATCTCAAATGGGGAACCCGGGATCCGGTTGCCTTCAAGGATTCCGAGCTTGGACTCATCCGGCTGCGTGCTTTCGGGGTCTTTACCCTGAAAGTCATCAAACCCGGTCTTTTCATCAATTCCTTGGTTGGCACCCAAGGAATTTTCGATACCGAAGCCATCGAAGACTATCTCAATCAGGTTATCGTCTCTCGGTTGAACGACTACCTGGGGGAAACCCTGGATACGCTGCTGAATCTTCCCGCCCGGTATGATGAAATGTCCGAAGCTCTGGCGGAACGGCTCAAAAACGATTTTTCGCGTTTCGGTTTGTCTCTCGACCAGCTTTTCATCAATGCCATCACTCCGCCGCAGGAAGTCCAGCAGGCCATCGATGACAGAAGCCGGATGGGGGTCATTCAAGACATGAATAAACTGATGCAGATGAAAACCGCCATGGCCATCGAAAAGGCCGCGGAAAACCAGAGCGGAACCGGTGCCGGTTTGGGAACCGGGCTTGGCATCATGATGCCGGGAATCATGGCACCCTACATGACCGCCGGTATGCAATCCCAGCCGAGCGTCGCACCTGAATCGGGAACGGTTTGTCCGGCATGCCATCAAGTAATGCCCGCAGACGCCCGATTCTGTCCGCAATGCGGACATTCGCTTGCCGTTTCGATTGGTTGCCGTCGGTGCGGTAAATCCCTGTCTTTGCAGGATCGGTTCTGTCCGGCATGCGGGCAATCCACGGCCGATCAATAATCGAAGGAACAGATCATCGATATCCTGATAGACCATCAATGCCCCCAGTGCGGTGCACCGGCCGTTCTCGAAGAGACCGACAGGCTCTTTACGTGCACGTACTGCCGGGTGCAGTCCTGTCTGCTGCCCAAGGGGGTTTTTCGGTACATGCTGCCGCATACTCCTGATCCGGATAGACAAATCGTTTATTTCCCCTACTGGCGATACCGGGGTATCCGCTTTTCCTGCATCGACACCGACATCCAGCATCAATTTCTCGACATCACCCATCCGGCCGTCGATTTGCCCTTTTTCCCGGCATCCATGGGGTTGCGGGCTCAGGCGATGCGATTGTCGTTCGTCTCGTCCGTGGCCGCCGGGCGGTTTCTGAAACCGGTTTTATCCATGGAAGAGATGCTTGCACGCCTGGAGAATCGATTCGAATCGGAGTCTCCCCGCGGCAGGCTGTATCACCATGCGCATGTCGGGGATGTTTTCAGCCTGATTTATGCACCGTTTTATGTCGGTACCCGGCTGGTCGATGCGGTGTTGAACCGTTCGGTTTCCGGACCGCTGCCGGATGCGTTTTGTGATCAACTTCCCGTGTCGGATCTGTCGGAACGGCAATTGCGGTTTCTTTCCGCGTTGTGTCCGACCTGTGGATGGAATTTATCCGGAAAACGCAATGCCGTCATATTGACCTGCACCAACTGCAATTCCGCCTGGCAGCCGATCGGCAGCAGTCTGAAACCGGTTCCCGTTGGATTCCTTCCGGATGACGAGGCCGATCTGTTTTTGCCCTATTGGCGGATCGCCGCCGATGTGTCCGGCGTTTCCCTGTCTTCTTATGCCGATCTGGTCCGTCTGGCCAATCTCCCGCGGGTGGTGCAGAAAGGATGGGAAGACATGCCGTTTTATTTCTGGTCGCTGGGGTTCCGGCTGAGTCCCAAGGCATTTTTGACCCAGTCGGTTTACATCAATCTGACGCAGCCCCAGGAAAAACCGGTGCCCGGAAATCCAAAGGGGTCGCTTTACCCTGTCACACTGCCGGTAACAGAAGCTGTCGATGCCTTGAAAATCAGTCTGGCGGGTATGGTGAAACCGGTTGAAACCCGATTTCCGCAATTGCCCCAGATTCACATCAAGCCGCTGCGATTTTCACTGGTGTATGTGCCGTTTCGCAGTGGTCATCATGAATGGCTTCAACCGAAGTTCAGTATGGCCATCAACAAAAATTTACTGTCTTTGACAGATCACTGAACAACCGAGGGTTCCCATGACAAAAGACGTGTCCGATCCAGGCGGCATCACCACCGTATCGACCGGAATCCCATATCTGGATGAATTACTTGGCGGGCTTTTTATCGGCGACAATGTTATCTGGTATGATGATGCCGGCAGTCTGGCGGGGGTTTTCTGCCATCATTTCCTGCAATCTTCACTGAATCTCGATAAAGACCTGATTTATGTCTGTTTCGATCGATCCCCCAAGAATCTGCTCGATAAATTGGGGCCCCTGGCTGCCAGTGACCGCCTGACACTGATCGACTGCTTCACCTTCGGTAAGGGGGCTGGATCGGATATTTTTTTGAAATTTTATCAGGACAAGACCTCTTCATGGCCCTGCCGGATTGTGTGTGTGGAAGATCCTGGCAACACGCACAATGTCATGGAAGTGTTCTACGATGTGCATGCCAAGCTCACGGGCGATGTCCGGTTCATCTTCGAGAGTCTGACGGGCATGCAGGAATTGTGGCAGGGAGAAGACCAGATTTTGAATTTTTACGCCCATTCCTGCCCCAGGCTTTATGAGCTGAATACCGTGGCCTACTGGCTGATTGAAAAACGTGCCCATTCCTCACGACTGCGGGCCCAGATCAATCAGATAGCCCAGGTGGTGATCGACCTGTCGGTCAAGCGCGGAAAGACCGCTCTGACGCTGATCAAGGCGGAAAAACGCCATCTGGCCTCACCCAACACCCCTTTTGATTACTGGGCGAAGGATATGCAGGTATCCTTCGAGGCGGAAGCCCATCCCGTCAGCCGGATCGATGTGGGCAGCCAGCTCAAAGAATTGCGCACGCTTCAGGGGCTGTCCCAGAGCGATCTGGCCCGGCAGGTGGGGGTGACGGCCAGCACCATCTCTCAGGTGGAAAGCAATCTCATCTATCCATCCCTGCCGGCCCTGCTCAAGCTGGCCGAAGTTTTGGGCGTCGAGGTGGGGCGGCTTTTTCAGACATCCGGACGGCTCGTCCGCAGAATACATTTCTCCGCAGAAGATGCCGCCGATATCCGAATATCCGGTTTCCCCCAGGGGGTGCTCAAAGGAAAACGGCTGATTCCTGCAAACATGCAGACTTCAGCAGAGCCCTATTTGATCGAATTCCCTGCGAACACAAAGCTGTCGTCCCATTTTTTTTCCCATAAAGGGCAGGAATTCGGTTACCTGATATCCGGAGAGTTGCATCTGACG
>CAZBUL010000209.1:0-4718 GCA_964495045.1 uncultured Desulfobacterales bacterium
AAGGTTTTCAGGGTTTCGGGGTACCATTTTTCGAGACCAGACCTGGTCGCCAGATAAGCATGCCCTCATTCCGGCCACATCAGATTTCTGGCTTCGAGGCGGGCCATGTTTTCGGCGACCCGTCCGGCCATCACTTTCATGGCGGCATCATCTCCGGTGAACATGCCCCAGTTGGTGCCCTCCCAGTTTTCAGCCGGAACGGTCCAGTCTTCGCCGGCGGCATAAAAGATTTTCCACCAGTGTTTGAGGTCTTCGGTATGGGTATTGACCAGCTTGTTGTGAATTGTGGTGAGGAGGTTGGCCCCTTTCTTGTCCACCGGTACGGTGAAGCCTTCAAATCCCGGTTCCTGGGCGATTTCCTCGGCCACATCTTCGAGGATGAAAATGAAGTCTTCGGTCGGAAGCCCGAGATTGTTGCCGGTTTTGAGTGCGGCGTCCAGCCCTTTGTGCAGGATTCCGGGCACTTTGTCCCGGTCTCTCAGGGAACGGATTCCCCGCATGACATCGGGGATATGCACCCCCATGGGGCAGACATGCTCGCATTTTCCGCACATCGTGCAGATCCACGGCCATCGGGATTCGACCAGCCCGGTTTGCAGCCCCAGCGACACCATCCGGATGATTTTCCGGGGATCGAACCCGTCGATGCCGGAAACCGGACAGGTGCTGGAACATAAGGCGCAGGTCAGACAGTGATCCTGATCGAAAGGCCAAGCTTTGAACAGGTCTGAATTCAGACAATTCAAGGAAATGGATTCGGTTGTCGTCATTTTCTGTTCCTTGGGGATCCGGCTTCGGCAATCTGCTGTGCGAAGCGGTTGACGGTTTCGGTAAATTCGGCGGCCATGTTCGCCGCCAGGGTTTTCAGCAGAAGGCGATCCGGATCGATGCCGATCTGTTTCAGCACGGTTTTCAGGTGGGCGGTGCGGCGGGCGGCCAATGTGTTTCCCTTCTCTGAATGGCAGTTTCCTTCATGGCAGGTAAACACCATCACTCCGTCTGCCTGATGTCTGAAAGCAGCCATGATATGTTCGACGGAAATGGCGCCGGCGCAGGGAACTTCGATGATGGTCAGTCTTTGGGGAAGTTTCGATCCGGCCAGAACGGCCAGCTCTTTGGCACGGCCGGCGGAGCGGATGCAGCAGAAAGCCACCAGAAAGGGAGCGGATGCCGCATCGGCGGGCGGACTGGAAACCGGTTTGATTCGGTCCGAAACGACTTGTGTCTGCAGATCTTCGATGCGGATGGCATTGGCTGGGCATTCAGCGGCACAAACCCCGCAGCGCTGGCAGGCATCGGGAACGACAACCGGCCTGGTGTTGAGAACGATGGCCCGATACGTGCAGAGCCTGTAGCAAGTCAGACAGCGCACGCAGGCGCCGGGGTGCACTTCGGCCTTGTCGCCGGTCGGGGTGCCGGTGCCGTTGATCAAGGACATCATTGTGACGGCGGTTTCCTGAATTTCCGATTCCCGGTCGGCCGGAGAGACGGCGCCCCGGCAGGCACCGGCGGTCAGAATGCCCTGGCGGTTGGTGAATACGCTCAGGCGGTGGACGTTGTCCGACTGAAAGAATCCGGCTGGATCCTTACAGATACAGAAGATGTTGGACAGCTCCGTCATGTACGGCGACGGAGTGATGGCTTCATCCACGACCGTCAGATCGGCATCGAGGGTAAACGGCAACTGGGTGAGCTCGTCCATCCATGAAATATGAACTGTTCCGTCGGGCTTCTGCTGGAAAGAAGGATCGGCATCCGTAAATTTCATGTAATTTGTGCCGGCATCCCGTGTCTGGCGGTATAGGGATTCCAGCCCCGATGCCCCGACTTTGAGATTCCGGGTGAAAATGAAGGTTTTCATGCCGTAAGCCGACTGAAGCTTCAGGCAGGATTCCATGGCGGCTTTCAGCAGATGGGGATGGCTGTCTTCGGCAAGGCCGACCAGAAAAACGGCCGTCTTTCCGGCTGTCGCTCCCATCAGCGGCGGAGAGTCGAGGCCGTTTAGGATGTTGGAAAGCGTTCGCACCGTTGAACAAGGTGTCAGTCCATATTGAGAAAACAGCGGGATCTGTTGGGGTTCTTCGGCAATGACGATATGGGTGAAAGGCACGCTGGTACTGCCGGCGGAATCTTTGAGCACCACCTGAAAATTGCCGACGGCTCCGGTGCAATGGGCAGCCAGTGTGGCGGTGCGGACTTCCAAAAAGGGGCCGGCGTCGATGTCTGGGGAAACGGCCGTCTCCGGAGTCGCCAGCAGGACCGGGATATTTGCGGCCGACAGCGTTTTCGCGATACCCGAAGCAACGGGGCCGTTTCCAAGAAGAAGCGTTCGTTCTGTCAAGAGATCACCTTCTATCCGGTTCGAGGTTATTGAGATATTGATACATATCACCGGCGGCCGTTCCGGCGCTGCGGGCCGCATCGGCAATGCTCATGGGCGATAGGGCGGTGCCGGCGATAAAGACACCATCCGGCAGCGGAATGCCCGGTTTCGGTTCGTAGGAACAATGGCGCAAGTCGATATTCAGCATGGCGGCCAGGTTTCGGGTGGATTCGGATGGCATCATGCCGATGGACAAAACGACCATGTCGAATACCGCCTCCTGATAGCCTCGCGTATCGGGATCGAAATAGGAGAGTTTCAATTTGTCGTCTGCGGTCCGGATCATGTCGGCCGGTATGGAGCGGATCATCCGGACTTTCTGCCGGGTGTTGTCATAATAGGCCTGAAAATGCTTTCCGAAATTCTGCACATCGATGTAAAAGAAAGTGGCTTTCGATTCCGGCTGACGGTGCTGGATGCAGCGGGCCATCCGAAGTGCCGCACCGCAGCAGATTTTAGAGCACCATAAATGGCCGAGGGTCGAATCTCTGCTTCCCACACACTGGATGAAAGCCATATTTTCAGGTGATGCATTGTCGGACGGCCGTTTGACAGCCCCGTGCCGGCGCATCATCTGATCGAGTTCCAGATTAGTCATGACATTTTCGAACCGGCCGTATCCGTAGGGCTTGTTGACCGGGTGAAAGGGGGTGAACCCCGTTGCCAACAACACCGCATCGGCGGAAACAAGCCGTTGCCGGCCGTCCTGGCTCAGGGTGATGTCAAATCGACTGGGCCGGTCGATTTTTTCGATCCGGGTGTTGAGCAGCACCTCAATGGCATCATTGGCGGTGACGGCCTGGATTTTTTCTTCGACCATGCAGGCCCCGCAGGCAACACAGCGCTCCGCTGCCTTACAGGAAAAATGGGCGGCATGACCGCCGAGGCCGGCCGCATGCTCGACCAGGGTGACGTGCATGCCCAATCGGGCCAGATCGACGGCCGCGGTCAGTCCGGAAATGCCGCCGCCGATCACCAAAACTGGTTGTGTGGATGGTTTCACGTTTTCTCTCCTCAAGCGGATGTCGGCAGCAGGGTGGACAGTTCCTGTTGAATATAAGCGGCCAGCGCTTCGGCTTTTTGCCGGGAAAGGGTGCCGATGCCCTGGGACAAATCCTGGATGACATCCTCAGCCATGTCGGTGGTTTTGTTGATTAAAAATTCATCGACTTCCCCATCTTCGAGAAGCAGTCCGCAGGCGCCGACCGCGCCTACGAATTGATCTCCGACAAAAATGGGAACCACGAGCTTGATCAGACCGGCGTCGCATTCTTCAATAGCCGGTGAGCGGGTCTGCTTGGCCTGTGCAGCGATGTTTATATGGGCTATGGCGCAGATGAAGCTCTGGCCTTTGTCGATGGCCTTGATGGCCGGACACAGCCGGTTGACCCATTCCTTGTATTCCGTGATGCGAATGCCGTCGGTGTTGAAAACATTGGCATCCATGCCAGATTTTTCGTGTATGTTTTTTTCGAACGCCATCCATTTTTCAATGGGGCAAAGGTCGGTTAGTTTCATGTTATATCTCCCTTTTGAGTGGGCAGTGGGTAGTGGGCGGCGAACATCTGATAGGTTATTTTATGTGCTATGGACTTTCATGGACTATCACGGACAAGATGGACGCTATCCACTGCTTACTACCCACCGCCCACTGCATATAACCGCTATAGAAAAATGAATGCCGCCTGTCAATAAAAACCTGTCTTTACAAACGGCTGTTTGAGTGTTAGATTTCAAGCAATTGACAATGTTTTTCTGAAAATCAACCGACGGACAGTGCAGGAGCCGAGAATGGAATATATCAAAATTAAATTTGGCAGTGATTTTGACGCAGTAAGCTCCGGTTTTGAAAAATCCATCGAAGACATGTTTCGGTCGATGAACCCGATTTTTTCGATGTGCGACCGCGCTTGGAATCCCCAGATGGATATTTATGAAACGCATGAGGAAATTGTCATCCGGGCCGAAATCGCCGGTGTGAACAAAGAAGACCTGGAGGTGGAAATCAACAGCAAGGCTGTCCGCATTCGCGGGAAACGGGCGGAAATGTCCCGCAATGAAAATGCCACGTATCTGCTGGCGGAAATTCAATATGGATGCTTCGAGCGGATCCTCTTCATGCCGTCCCCCATCGATCCGGAAATTGTCAGTGCGTCCTATCTCAATGGATTTCTTCAGATTCGGCTGGCCAAACTGCCGACCGATGTCGTTCACAAGATTCCGATCTCCGATGCCTGATCGCCGGCGGATTCCCGATCGAGCGGCATGATCATATCCTGGAAATTCATGGACGGTTCGCCACTGCACCGAATCTTATAGTTATCCTATTAGAAGT
>CAZBUL010000210.1:0-2590 GCA_964495045.1 uncultured Desulfobacterales bacterium
TTTACATATTTTTTAAAGCACGCGAAGCATGCAAAAACCTAACCGGACATTACTGCTTCATATTAGCTGTCTGTGAAGATTTCATGCAGTGCTCTCCTTCTGAAACATATTTTTTCCAGTCTAACACTATTTTAATAATTCCCTGTCAGAATCATCTCAAGAATCGAAAGAGGGGATATTCCAAATCCTCGTCCGCGTATGGGAAAAAGATTTCATTAACAATGGGAGACTGACAATAAAGGAATTCAATATGCCTGAAATGGATCGGTTTGAACATGAGTGCATTCTGAACAAGCAAAGTCTTCAGCAATTTTTGACTTCACTGGTGGATGGTTTTGAAAAAGGCCGAATTATTTTATCCGCTGAAGATAAAAACGCTTATCTGATACCGACAGAACTGATTCGGTTTTACATCAAGACCAAGAAAAAATCCGGGAAATCCAAGCTGACCATCAAACTGGCCTGGAAAGATTCTGACAGCGAAACCTATCGGAAAAAAAGCAATGACATTCAAATATCCGCCTGAAATTGCATCCAAGCTGGATGAAATCCGGGAGAATTTCACATTTCTGACACTGGAGATCTCGGGTCAGGTTCAAGCCACATTCGATTTTTTGAATGCCCCAGGAGATCGACTCTACAGTCGGATATGTTCTCGAGACGACTACATCGACAATTTGAAGGCCACTGTCGAGAATGCCTGCTTTTCCAGAATTCATGGCACGGATCCGCTCTCTTCCGAAGAGATCAATACCATCCGATCCATTCACATCATCTGTATCAACCTGGAAAGAATTGCCGATTTTTGCGTCAACATCACCCGCCAGATGGAATTCCTTTCCTTTTCTGAATTCATTCACCTTTTCAATTACCAGTCCATGCTTCAAGAGATTCAGCGCACCATTGTCCGCATCATTCCGGCCTTCGATGAACGAAACCTGTCTGCCGCTTTGGATATCTGCCGCTCTGAATATATTCTCGACACGTTGTACAAGAAGGAATTCGACCGGATCATGACAGAGCTCGACAGCAACCAGTCGAGTCACGATCTGGTGACAACGCTGTTTGTTTTTCGATATCTGGAACGGATCGGCGATTCCCTCCTGAATATTGGCGAAGCCATGTTGTTTCTGATTCTGGGTGAAAAAATCAAGATTCATCAATTCGATGCTCTTCAGCAGACACTGTCGGCATCCGGCTATGCGGGAGCGTTGACGGAAATCGACTTCAAATCCATTTGGGGGTCCCGTTCCGGGTGCCGGATCAGTATGGTGGGGCACAAAACGGAAAGTCAGGATAAATCCCAAAGCATTTTCAAGGAGGGCAATCCCGACAAAATTCGCAAGGAAAAAGCCAGTATCGAGCAGTGGGAAAGCATTTATCCCGGACTGACGCCGCGGGTTTTCGGCTATCATGAAGGCGCCGATACCGCATCCCTCCTGGTTGAATTCTTACCCGGTTGCACGCTCGATGAAGTCATTCTGACCGCATCCGAAGACATTGTCTTAAACGCGCTGTTTCTGCTGGAGAATGTCCTGATCGATATCTGGGAGCACACCCTTACGCATAAACCGGCGCCCATCGATTACATTCGTCAGATGACAAAACGGCTGGACGACAGCCGACGTCTGCATCCAGAGCTGATCCGCCAGAAAACAGGTATCGGATCGATGGAGATACTGTCCACCCGGGATATGATCGACAGGTGCGCAGTGGTCGAATCGACAGTTCAGGCGCCGTTTACGGTACTGTGCCACGGTGATTTCAATGCCAACAATGTGGTTTACGACCATATTTCTCAGCGCATCCGGTATATCGATGTCTATCGTTCCCATGCCGACGACTATGTGATGGATTCCGCCGTGTTCCTGGTTTCCAATTTTCGAAAGCCCATTTTCGATCCGGTTCTGAGGGATCGCCTGAATATGGTTATTTACACTTTTCTGAACCGGGTCAAACAGTTTGCATCCGATCATGGTGACCGAACCTTTACGGTGCGGTTGGCGCTGGCGCTCAGCCGGAATTTTTTTACATCCATCCGATTCGAACGCAACTCCGATTTTGCTAAAGAAATGGTGCTGAGATCGTATTATCTCATGGAAAAAATCATCCATTATCCACTGGCGGATTGGAATACATTCTCGTTTTCGGAGGACATCCTATACTACTGAAAGGGTTATATCATGGTACTCAAAGAATCAACACGAGTGCATCTGGTCAATAAAATACGGGAGAGTTTTCCCGTCACGGATGATGTCCATCTGCTGTTCGGGGACTGCCGAATCCGGGTTCAATCCAATTCCACATCGATTATTTCCGAACTCAAGCAGTATTTTTCTGCATTCATCGCTCCCCTGGGCATGACGGATATCACCATTACCGTTCATGATGCAGATGATGTTTATGTTGACCACCCGCTTACGGTCCGGGAACCGGAACCGGGTAAAACCCGAATCAAGGAAGAATATATTGATCTTCCGGACGGTCGGATCGTTCGAAAGCTGCTGACCGGCATGGCATTCGTTTTCGGCGGCAAAGACCATCTGGTTGTCGGCCCATGTTCAGACAATCTGAATCAGGTGGTTAATTT
>CAZBUL010000210.1:2690-4716 GCA_964495045.1 uncultured Desulfobacterales bacterium
GGAATGGGAAAGTCCACCCTGGCTCTCCATATAGTCAATCGGGGCGCCGATTTTGTCAGTAATGACCGATTGATTCTGGAAAAAACCGAATCCGGAGTCTGGATGCACGGTGTGGGCAAACTGCCACGGGTGAATCCGGGAACAATTTTAAACAATGACTCCCTGAAAGAACTGCTGTCCCACCAGGATTATGAGCGATTCGCAACCCTTTCCAAAGATGAGATCTGGACACTGGAACACAAATATGATGTGCCGATCGATCGATTTTTCGGACCGAACCGGTTTAAACTGAAAACCCCGCTGGATGCTCTGATTATCTTGAACTGGAAACGCACCAACGAGCCAACCTGCATGCAGCCGGTGAATATTGACACACGCAGAGACCTGTTGCCGGCATTCATGAAATCAACCGGTCTGTTTTTTTTGCCGGATAATCCTGAACCGATATCCGATCCAACCGAGGATGACTATATTCGGATTTTGAAACAGACCCAGATATTCGAAATCAGCGGAGGTGTGGATTTTGAGACCGCTGTTCAGGCATGTATCCAATTCGCGAAGATCCGAATGAGCTACTGACCCATCAACCCAAATAACGGATTCTTTCTATGATTCAATTTATAGATATCGATACGATGCCGTTTGATAATATATCGATAACGAACGTAACCTCTGTCCTGAACCAAACGTGGCTGGATCGTGTTTTTCAGATCGATTATGCCTTTCAACCGATTGTCAATATTCATTCGGGTATCTGTTATGGATATGAAGCATTGTTGCGGAATCAGGAATCTGCTGGATTCGCGTCAATTTCCGATTTCTTTGATGCCGCCGCAAAGGATCATGTCCTGTATGCCGTCGATCTGTATCTGCGTGAAAAAGCTATCGGCAAATTCGCACAATTGAAATGGAGTAATCAAATCAAGCTGTTTTTCAATATCGACAATCGCGTTCTGAATTCCGGGGACTATAAACCTGGCAACACCATCAATCAGCTCAAATTTTCAAATTTGTCTCAGGATGCATTCTGTTTTGAAATTTCAGAGCGTCACGAGCTCCAACACAACAGCAAGATCGAAGCGGTTCTCAACAACTATCGGGCTCAGGGATTTAAAATCGCTGTCGATGACTGTGGCGCCGGTTTTGCCGGGTTGAAACTGCTGTATTATACCCGGCCGGATTATATCAAAATCGATCGTTTTTTTATAAAAGATATCACCGATGACCTGTACAAGCGGATTTTCGTGTCGAGCCTGGTCAATCTGGCTCATATTCTTGGAAGTATCGTCATTGCAGAGGGCGTTGAAACCGTCAAGGAATATTACAGTTGCCGCAATATCGGTTGTGATCTGATTCAGGGATATCTGGTGCAGCGGCCTACCGTCGATATGACAAAGCTTCACTTCTGTTATGAACAGGTCAAGATGTTGAGCGATGAGGAGCAGCGAAAAGACAATACCGGGGATAAGAGACTGATCGACACACAAATGGAATATATCCGACCGATATTAAACACTGCCAATGTATCCGATGTGTTCAAAGAATTCAAATCATCCCAGCAACAGTCATTTTTTCCGGTAGTCAACCGGAACATGGAGCCTATCGGGATCATCAGTGACAAAAGTTTCAAAAATTACACATTTTCCCGTTTTGGCACAGAATTGCTGCAGAACCCGTCTATCGGAAAAAATCTGAACCGATTCATTACCAGGTACCCCATCGCCGATATTCACTCCCCTGTGGAAAAGATTCTGGAAATCTATACCCGGAATGAAAACATCGAGGGCATCATCATCGTCGAAAATTTGAAATATAAAGGTTTTTTGAATACCCGTTCGTTGCTGAACGTACTGAACGAAAAGAATCTGGCCATTGCCCGTGATCAGAATCCTCTGACCAAACTGCCGGGGAATACGATGATTTATAGATATGTCTCTGAGGCCATCCTGGAAACAAGCAGTTCACATTATTTCATATATTTCGATTTCGATAATTTCAAACCCTACAATGACACTTATGGATTCCG
>CAZBUL010000211.1:0-3215 GCA_964495045.1 uncultured Desulfobacterales bacterium
GCCGAACAGTTGACGGCAATAAACGGCTTGTCTCTCCGGGGGCTGTTGAAGTGAATGGATTTGGCTACCAGCTCTTTGCCGGTGCCGCTCTCTCCTTCTATCAAGATGGTAGCCGACGATGGCGCCATTTTACTGATCAGCTCGAACACTTCCTGCATACGTTTGCTCTTGCCGACAATATTGCCGAAATTATAGCGGTTTTCCACCACATCCCGAAGCCGCAGATTTTCCTTGACGACATGATACATGTCGATGGCTTTTTTGACGAAAATGATGAGGCCTGCATTGTCGAAAGGTTTCAGGATATAATTATAAGCCCCTTTTTGCATGGCTTCCACGGCCTTTTCTACCGTGCCGTAGGCCGTCATCATGATCACCGGCAGATGGGGATTGATGGCCTTGATCTTTTCGAGCAATTCGATGCCGTCCATGACGGGCATTTTCATGTCGGTGAGCACCAGATCCACATCTGCATTGGCGTGATTCAATATTTCCAGCGCTTCCGCGCCGCTGTTGGCGGTCAGGGTATCATAACCGACATCCTGCAGTACGGCACTTAAAATTAGGGTATAATTTTTTTCATCATCGACGATGAGAATCGTTTCCATATCTATCCATGGTCAGAAGTGATCAGTGATCAGTGATCAGTTGTCAGTAAACGTTCATGGCATCAGTGCAATGCCACCCCCAGACAAGAAAATCGGAATCAGCGAGTTGGACTTTTTGGCCCCCACCCCGACCCTCCCCCGCTGGGGGAGGGAGTTTTCTGCTCCTCCCCCCAGCGGGGGGAGGCTGGGAGGGGGGCCGGAACGATGATCAACGCAAAAAATTGATCAAAACCACCAAAGTGGTGTCAATTGTGTAATAGTCAGCCCGCTGGGGGAGGGAGATAAGATGCATTTTCACGGTAAAGATTAACATTTTCAAAAGGGTTTCACAATGGATACCCGAATTGGAAAAAGCCAACGAAAAAAGGGCAGCCGACTGGCTGCCCTTCGATGGGTGTGAAGCATGAGAAAGAGAAAAACTTATACCGCCCGACCGATCTTGACGCCAAGCTCGTAACAGGCAGCCAGGGCCTTTTCATCCGGAACATACTGAATCCGCACACCCGGATCGATGATTTCGAACTTCATGGCTTCAAGTTCCTGGGTGATCAACTTGACCGATTCGCCGCTCCAGCCGTAAGAGCCGAATGCGGCACCGATCTTGTTTTTGGGCTTGAGGCCTTTCATGTAAGTTAGAAAATCGCCCAAAGACGGGAACAGGCCATTGTTCAGTGTCGGTGATCCAACAATGACCGCTTTGGCATCCAGGACTTCCGTGATGATATCGCTGCGATCCCATTTCCGCAGATGCATGGGGCGAACGGCAACTCCCTGCGCACTGAGCCCAGCGGCAATGGCGTTGGCCATTTTCTCGGTACTGTGCCACATGGTGTCATAGATGATGACGGCTTTCCGCTCGGCATCCTGCCGGCTCCATCGGATATATGCATCGATGATCTTGCCGGGGTCTTTCCGCCAGAAAATGCCATGATCCGGACAGATCATCCGGATATCGAGCCCCATGGCCGTCACCTGTTCGACCAGCTTCAGAATCTGAGGCGAATAGAGCATCAAAATATTCGCAAAATATTTTTTTGCATGGCACATGATGTCTTCGGTGACAGCGTCATCGAATTTTTCGAAACCCGCATAATGCTGGCCGAAGGCATCGCTTGAAAACAGTATCTTTTCTTCTTTCAGATACGTGAACATGCTGTCTGGCCAGTGAAGCATCCGGGTTTCCAGAAAAGACAGGGTGTATTTGCCCAGACTCAAGGTTTCACCGTTTTCCACGGCATGATAATTATATTTCTGGGGAAAATGCAGGGAGAGATTTTTCTGCCCCATTTTCGAACAATACAAGGGCTTGTCTTCCCCGACCCGATGCATTACCCGTGGAAGCCCGCCGGAATGATCCATTTCGGTGTGGTTACTGATCACCACATCGATTTTTTTGGGATCAACGATTTGGGAAATATGATCGATCAGTTCATCCGAAAATTCTTTCTTGACCGTATCGATCAGAGCGATCTTGTCATCTACAATCAGAAAAGCGTTGTAGCTGGTTCCTATGTGGGTGGAATATCCGTGAAAATCCCGGATATTCCAGTCGATGACACCGACGTCGTAAACTCCTTTTGCAATTTCAACCGGTTTCATAATCGTCCTTACTCTTTTTCGAAATCGGATTTGGCGGCCCCGCAAACCGGGCATTCCCAGCCATCCGGAATATCTTCAAAAGGTGTTCCGGGTTTGATGCCGCTGTCGGGGTCTCCGACTGCCGGATCATATACATAGCCGCATACCGTACAAACATATCTATCCATCCGTTATTCCTCCTGCGTGGTGAAGTTAATGTTGATCAATCGTGCTTGATTTTCTCTGATGCTAAGCCATCTCCCGGATGAATTCGGTGACTCTGGCTTCAACGGCATCTCGCAGTTGCCGCATGGCATCCAGATCATCGGGTTCGGAAAATTGCCAGAATTCCTGAGACATATCATCCGGAAGGGCAATCGCATCTACTTTTCCCATGGAAATGACGAGTTCCGGTCTTTCGGTATCGAGAATCGATTTCAATGATGTCGTCTGACGGAACCCCATATCGATTCCCTTTTCCTGCATGACTTGAACCATGAGGGGATTGAGTTTATCGGCAGGCCGGGTGCCGGCGCTGAAGACTTCCAGCTTGTCGCCTGCCAGCATCTGGGTGAATGCGCCTGCCATCTGGCTGAGACAGGCATTATCCCGGCAGACAAAGAGGGTTTTATTGCGTCCGCGAAAAGGCTCCAGCAGGGTGGCGACCGCAGATTGAACGTCGGTATCGAGGGACGGATACTGCTCCATGTCTCCTGGCTTTTCGATTTCCCGATAGGTCAGGCTGCCGACATATTCAGCACCGACGGCATCATAAAAATACTTCATGGTCAGGTGCAGCCCTTCGAACAAATTCTTCCCGCGCGTCGCGCCGACGGCCAGCGTATATCCTCTTCGCCACTTACGATTGGGGTCTGTCAGGTGAAGTTTGTATTTCCGGGCCCAGAGGGTCTGGGTTCGGTCGATCAATGCCTTGAGCTGGGCCGTTGTGTTGTAGAAAAAAATCGGGGTTGCCGCAACAACGACGTCCGCCTTTCGGAGCAGGTAATAAATTTCATGTTTCATATCGTC
>CAZBUL010000211.1:3315-4710 GCA_964495045.1 uncultured Desulfobacterales bacterium
TGTTTGTTCATGACCTGTTTCTGGGTCAGGGTTCCTTTCTGCTTTAAATCCTGGATGGCCCCTGCCTGTTGGGGAAAGAGATCATGACAGAGCATGCAGTCTTTCAGAACTTCCTGATGCTGCTGATGTGGAAACTTTACATTTCCCTGACTGCCGCCGGGAATGACGATATCTTTGGCGCCTTTACCGGTATCCGCCGTGGAAAGTGTGACACCCCAGACCATGGCGGCTGTTACGAATGGAATCAGCCATCTTCGCATAGGCTGTCCTCCTGGGCTTAGGCTCCGGTCAGGGTGCACTGGGCGAAATCGATTTCTTTTCCGCAGGACTTGCACACATGTTTCTTGTCGAATTCATCGGAAAAAATTTCCACTTCAGCCGAGCATGACGGGCACTTACAGGTAAATGACTTCAATTTCTTGAATTGTTCGAATCCTGGACAATGAGCGGGTGTTGACATGGGGGATCCTCCTTTAAGCGGTCAGTAATTTAGCAATGTCTTTGCCATAGTTTTGAGCCATCTGGATACCGCCACCCAGCGAACTGGATTTGAGGCGTAATGGCGCGCCGACCATTTTCATTTTATAGATATGCTTCATGGTGTCATAAATCCGGTCTGGTGCTTCACCACTCCAACCGAATGCGCCGAATGCGCCGCCGACTTTTCCTTCCAGCTGCGATTTCTCGGCCAGAAACAAAAACGTCTTCATTCCCTGAATCATGTCGCCGTGATAGGTGGCACCTCCAAATACCAGAGCATCGTATCCATTCAGCTCTTCGGCCTTCTTTATATCACCGGCTTTCATTATGTCAACATCAACTCCGGAAAATCTCAGCCCCTCGGCAATCAATTCTCCGATTTTTTCGGTTTCTCCTGTCCGTGTCGAAAATACGACAAGTGCTTTCGGCATATAGTTTCTCCCTGTGAAGATTATTTTTTTCCAATACGTTTATCCACGCCATCGCCGGTACAATCGGGCGTATAGCAGGAGTTGTCCAGGAACTCACATTTCTGTTTACAGGATGGGCACTCTTCTGGCGGCGCATCCGCCGTAAAGGTATAACCACAATTCTGACATTTCCAGCTTGCCATAATTCCTCCTATTTCAGCAGTTTTGTTCGAGACAAAGAACTCAGGAAACTTTATTGACCTCTTTGCCTCGCACTATCTTTGAATGTTGTTGTCGATCGGGTAAATCAGACCTTCCAGAGACCATGCAAGTTACAATATTCTCTTGCTGTAACGGTGGCGGCATCGATCATGAAAGTAGCTTCAGGGGCTTGCCCAGGATTTAAAAACTGCCGGTAGGCTTTGCCATCGGCAATGATTTCAATCCACTCGATATAATGTTTTTCTTCCATGGGATGGGCGACGCTGCCAACGGTCACTTTGAA
>CAZBUL010000212.1:0-4704 GCA_964495045.1 uncultured Desulfobacterales bacterium
TACCGCGTCGAACAGATTGTGGGCGAACAGTAAATATAGACTTTCAGAAAATTCACCTCGCAAGGCAGCAGGGAGGGAATAGGCCTTTTTTGGCCATTCCCGACCGATAACGCAGCGAAATTATTTTTCTGAAAGTCCATAGACAATATTTTATTGCAGAGAGTTGCCTGGATCATCGATGATAATGGTTTACAACCTGTTGTGGATTTTCGGAAGTCTGTTGGCAATCCCCTGGCTTCTGGTTTCGGTAATCGTCTCGCCCAAACGCCGCAAAACGGTTCTTCAGAGACTTGGAATCTGCGCATCTTTCGGATTTCAGAAAATACCCGTCGCGAAGATTCAGCCCCTATGGATTCATGCCCTGTCCGTCGGCGAAGTGCTTTCCGCTGTTTCTCTGGCCAAAGCCCTCAAACGACGTCATCCTGAACGGCCGGTTGTCTTCTCCGCATCGACTTTGACCGGATATGAAACCGCCTGTCGTCAGCTTCAGGGCGATCTGGATGCCATATTTTATTTTCCCTATGATCTGATCTTCTCTGTCCGCCGAGCCATCGACCGCATTCAGCCCAGCCTTGTCGTCATTGTGGAGACAGATATCTGGCCCAATTTTCTGTACGAAACGAAGCGGCGGGATATCCCCGTGATTCTCGTCAATGCCCGGCTCTCTGATCGATCCTTTTCGGGATATCGGCGTTTTTCGAAATGGACATCTCCCCTTTTCCAGTGTTTTTCGGCCATCTGCACCCAAAGCTCCGAAGATGCCCAGCGTTTCATGGGCTTGGGACTGCCTGCGGACAAGGTGGCCCTCACCGGCAATTTGAAGTATGACATGCCGCCGGATCTGTCATCAGAATCGACGATTCAATCTCTGCGACAAATATTTCCCCAAACGGCTCACCGAAAATATTTAGTTGCCGGCAGTACCCATCCCGGAGAGGAAGCGATTCTCCTTGAAGCCTTTTCCCGGCTGAAAAAAAACATTCCCACACTCTCTCTCATTCTGGCACCCCGAAATATCGAGCGGGCCGAGGAAATTTGCCGGTTGGCGGTTTCCACAGGATGGTCGGCACAGTTGTTGACATATCTCCTGGCAGACACATCTCCCGATGTCTCGGACGTGGTCGTGGTCAACACCATCGGCCATCTCAAATCGCTGTATGCGCTGTGTGATGTCGCTTTTGTGGGAGGAAGCCTCCTCGATTTCGGCGGCCACAATCCACTGGAACCGGCTGCATTTTCCAAGCCGGTTATGTTCGGCCCCCATACCGGTGATGTGGCTGAAAGCTGCCGGCGTCTGCTGGCAGCCGGCGGCGCCTGGAGGGTGAACGATGCCGATGAACTCACCCATGCGGTCCACTCCCTGATCACCGATCCCGAAAAGTTCCGCTCCATGGGTCATCAAGCCCATCGCGTTCTGATGGAAAATCAGGGGGCGCTCGAAAAAAATCTGAATATCATCCAGCAGTTTATCCCCTTATGACATTTTCCCGTACAGCGATCGAAGCCATCCTGACCGGACAGCGACAACCCTCCTTTCTGGTGAATGTCTTTCTGACATGGCTGTCCAAACGCTACGGTACCGGCGTAAAGCTTCGACGAAGCGGCTATGCGTGCGGCATCCTGAAATCGAAAACCCTTCCCTGCGCCGTCATTTCCATCGGAAACCTGTCCACCGGCGGCACCGGCAAAACGCCCATGGCCATTTACACGGCCGAACACGTCAGACAGATGGGATATCGGGTGGCTGTTATCAGCCGGGGTTACAAAGGGTCTGCCGAAAAACATGGCGGTATCGTCAGTGATGAAGACAAGATTCTGATGAGCCCCAAAACCGCGGGCGATGAACCGTTTCTGCTGGCGTCCTCCCTGCCGGGCATTCCGGTTCTGGTCGGCCACAACCGGTATCAATCCGGGATGTTGGCCATCAAGCGGTTTCAGACACAGGTCGTGATTCTGGACGATGCTTTTCAGCATCTGGCGCTTTTCCGAGATATGAACGTGGTTCTGTTGGACAGAACCCGTCCTTTCGGCAACGGCCATCTTCTGCCTCGCGGCACCCTGCGGGAGCCGGTTTCCGCTTTGAAGTCCGCCGATGCACTCATTCTGACGCGATCGACCGAACCATTCGATATTCCCGCGGAGTCGTGGGCAACGGAACGTCCGGTTTTTTTCGCAGCACATGAACCCTTTTTATCTGCCCGATTTCTTGCCGGTGAAACCCTCCAGTTGCGCAGACATGTGTTCTCACCCGAAACCGAAACACTCGTGGGAAAACGATTTTTCGCCTTTTCCGGTATTGCCGACAACCCGGATTTTCACCGGACACTTGAAAAGCTCGGAGTCCACCTCATCGGCACCAAAGAATTTTCCGATCATCACGCATATACATCCGAAGATATACGGAACATTGTCGAATCCGCCGTCCATGCCGGTGCAACCGCCCTTGTCACCACCGAAAAAGACCTGGCCAGACTGCATGGCCGGTTTCACCTCCCCATGGAATGTGCGGTTGTCGGCATCCGCATATCCCTCAACGATCCCATGGCGTTTGACAGACTCATCCAAAATCGGATATCTTTGTCGGCATGATCAGTGTCGTTGTCATCACATTGAATGAAGCGGACCGAATCCCGTCGCTGCTGGCGAGCATCACTTTCGCCGATGAAGTGATCGTGGTGGATTCCGGCAGCACCGATGGCACACAAGCAATCTGCACAGCCGCCGGTGCCCGGGTCTTCAGCCATCCCTGGCAGGGGTATGCCGAGCAGAAGCAATACGCTATGGGGCTGGCAACCGGCGAGTGGATTTTAAATCTGGATGCCGATGAACGTATCTCCGATTCCCTGGCTGCGGAAATTCAACAGTCGATTCACCACACACCGCCGGAAATCTGCGGATTTTCCATGCCACGGCTCTCCCGCTATCTCGGCACCTGGATCCGCCATGGCGGATGGTATCCGGATCGTAAGGTGCGTCTCATCCGAAAAGGCTGCGGGCAGTGGATGGGCAACGGCCTGCATGAAAAACTTGAAGTGACAGGCGCCATCCATCCGTTATCCAGCCCCATTCTGCATGAGGTTTACCGGAACATCTCGGATCAGGTGCAAACCATCGACCGATTTTCAGATGTGTATGCCGCCGAGAAAAAACCAGCCGGTGCGTGGTTTGCTGCAGCCGGTGTCGTACATGCCTTGGGGAAATTTCTGGAATGCTACCTCTGGAAACTCGGATTTCTGGATGGCACAGCCGGCTTGGTGATAGCCATGAATTCCGCCGGGTATATCTTTCTCAAGCACGCCAAAGTCTGGGAAAAAGGAGTGAAAGCATCCACCCCATGAAACCTTTCAATGAATTTGTAACGGATCTGATCACGGTTCTGTTTCGAACAATCGGACGGCTGCCCCCCGCCTTGGCCGATTCTATAGCCAAAACCGCAGCCCGGTTCTGGTTTCGGATCGACCGGAAACACCGCCGCATCGCCATCCAAAACCTGACCCGTGCCTTCGGTACGGAACTGAATCCGGATCAAATCCAAAAGCTTGCGTTTCAATCTTTCTACAACATCATGCACATCCCTTTTGAAATCGGTTGGAGCCTGCGGTTGTCGCTGGCGGAACTCTTCCGCTATATGGAAATCCGGGGAGCCCATCATATCCAGGCCGCTCTGGCCGAAGGTAAAGGCGTTCTGGCTCTGGCCGCCCATGTCGGCAACTGGGAACTGCTGCCTTATGTGGCTGGTGTTGTTGGTTTTTCCGCTGATCTTGTCTATCGGCCGCTGGATTTCTCTCCGCTGGATTTGTTTTTCGTCCGGTTGAGAACCCGGTTCGGTGCCGAACTCATTCCCAACGCCCATGCCATGCGAAAAATCCTCCGGCAGCTCAAAAAAGGGCATGTTATCGCCATGCTCATGGATCAGAACGTCGATTGGTACGAAGGTGTTTTCGTGGATTTTTTCAATCACACCGCCTGCACGAACAAAGGCTTTGCGCTACTGGCGTTAAAAACCCGCGCGCCGGTCGTGCCGAGTTTCATGCTTCGGGATCGGCATCGATTCATCATCGAATTTTGCGAGCCGGTGCCGTTGGTTGACACCGGAGACCGAACCCACGATGTCGAAGCCAACACCCTTCGCTACAATCAAGCCATCGAAGCCGTGATCCGCCGGTATCCGGATCAGTGGTTCTGGGTGCATCAGCGATGGAAAACAAAAGCGTATTGTTCCTGGAAAAAATCAGTCGGCTGTGAGTGTTAGTCCGTGAGTAACGTCCGTGGGTTTTGTCCGTGTACAGTTGTCCGTGTGCAGCGTGGAGTAATAAATATTTGAGTGGTTTTCATGAGTATATTAAATCCTTCGTCGGTTAAACGCCTTGTCATCCGAACGCCCAATTGGGTCGGCGATGCCGTAATGAGCACGCCTTTCGTTCGGTCTGTGCGGAAAAATTTTCCCCAAGCGCATATTGCCCTTTTGGCCAAGCCCTGGGTGGCGCCGGTGTATGAAAACAATCCGCATGTCGATGACATGATAATTTACGATGCGGCAGGCCGTCACAGCGGGCTTTTCGGGAAATTCAGACTGGCCAAAGACCTGCGCAGATACCATTTCGATGTGGCGCTGCTGCTTCAAAACGCATTCGAAGCCGCATTCATTTCATGGCTGGCCGGAATCGGTATGCGGCTTGGGTTCAATACGGACGGCAGAAAAAT
>CAZBUL010000213.1:0-4661 GCA_964495045.1 uncultured Desulfobacterales bacterium
CCGGCGTGGCGGCAGCGCGGCGTATCGCCTTCGTTAACGATTCCAGGGCAAGGGGCTTCATGAGCAATTCCCTGATGCCCCTGGATCTGA
The DNA here is from genome assembly GCA_964495045.1 of uncultured Desulfobacterales bacterium. Taxonomy (GTDB): domain Bacteria; phylum Desulfobacterota; class Desulfobacteria; order Desulfobacterales; family Desulfatirhabdiaceae; genus RAAP-1. The sequence goes on from CAZBUL010000213.1 coordinate 91, forward strand.
TCTCCTTCACAGTGATCTGCCCGCTGAATCCGGAGCAGAGGATGATGGGGATGCCCGGCTTGATCTTCAGGAGGCTGGAAGCCAGTTCGATTCCTGTCATGTTCGGCATGGTCAGATCGGTGATAACCAGGTCGAACGCGTCGGGATGTTCCTGAAAGGTTTCGAGTGCATCGAGGCTGCTTGTCTTGAGGGTGACCCGGTAGCCCAAAGGCTCCAGCAGCATATACCACATCCGGCACACAGCCTCTTCGTCATCCACAAAAAGAATTCTTTCCGTTCCTTCCAACGCGGTTTGAGCGGAAAATTCATCAAAAGGAGCGCTGTCCTGGACTCCGGGAAGAACATCATGAATTTTAGTTCCTTTTCCGGGCTCGCTCTCGACGGTTATCTCGCTGTCATAGGCGATGATCTGCGCCACCAGCTCTTTGGCGCGATGGCATGCGATCATGGCCTCTTCAAGGTAAGACTTCCCGTGAGCGTTTTCCGGGATTCCGGCCAGGGTCAATTGTGTGAACCCCATGATAACGCCCAGTATATTATTTAATTCGTGAGCGATTCCTCCTGGCAGCACGCCGGTCGATTCGTTTTCGGAATCCCGACCAACGGTTTTAGGACAACTCTTTTCCAGCTTCTCCATCCCTTTCCTCCACCCCATGTTCGCGCGCCCCGCAATCTCAGTGAACACCGATTGCTCAAACTTGTATCCTTGCTGAAATAAAAAATCAAAATAAATTCCAGTGGAAAGAGCCTTCTGCTTTTGAATGAAAAAAGCGAATGAACAAAATGCACGATTTTTGCTTGTTATTGAAATACCAACATAACGATTGGAGGATAACATGACTACAGAAACAGATATAACTATAAATTCAAATTGGATACGGAAGCAAAAGGAACACGAAGAAAACCTTGCCCGGCTGCAAGCTTTTTCGGAGGTGGCATCGTGCATCTTCTGGGAGTTCGACATACCGGCCGATCGCTGGTCGTTTGTTTCATCCCAGTCCGAACGAATTCTGGGGTATATGCCGGAAGAATGGAAAGATCGGCAATGGTGGCTGGATCGGATTCATCCTGAAGATCGGGAGTGGGTCGATGCGTTCTGCCAGAAAGCCGTCACCCGCGGGGTGGAACATGCCCTGGAGTATCGATTCGTTGCCAAAGACGGTCATCCGATATGGTTTTACGACGTCATCCATGTTGAAATGAAGGAACATCGACCGGTCAAGGTCCGCGGGTCGATGTTCGACATTACCAAGCGAAAGCAGGCGGAAGCGGCGCTTCAGGATTCCGAAGAAAAGTTTAAAGCCGTTGTCAATGGCAGCATCAATGCTGTACTGATCAGCTCACCGGATGTTGAATTTCTATCGGCCAACCCGGCGGCGTGCCACTTGTTTCAGATGACCGAGATGGAAATTCAGGCAAGTGCAAGAGATGCCCTGGTGGATGAATCCGACCCCCGGTTTGCCGCCGCATGGGAAGAGAGGGAACGCTCCGGAAAAGTCACGGCTGAGCTGACTTTCAAAAAAAAGGATGGCACCCTTTTCCCCGCGATTGCCCATTCATTCGTCTTCAGCGACAGCAAGGGAAAAACATTCGCCTGCACCATCATCCGGGACCTCAGTGAGCAGAAACAGGCCGATGTGGAAAAAGCCCGTTTACAGAACCAGTTGCGCCAGTCTCAGAAAATGGAAGCCATCGGCACCCTTGCCGGCGGTATCGCTCATGATTTCAACAATATTCTAACTTCGATCCTCGGCTATGCGGATCTTGTTCTGGGAATTGTCGAAGCAGATTCCCGAGTGACATCCTACGTGAAAGAAATTCAGGCAGCCGGGTATCGGGCTGCGGAGCTGGTCAGGCAGATACTGACCTTTGCCAGACAGAGCGAACAGGATATCAAACCTATCCTTTTGCATCATATCGCCACTGAGGCACTCAAACTTCTCCGGTCTTCGATTCCATCAACTATTGCCATTCGCCAGAATCTGGAGAGCAGAGCATTGGTTATGGCTGACCCATCCCAGATCCATCAGATATTCATGAACCTGTGCACCAATGCCATTCAGGCAATGAATGATGAAAACGGCGTATTGACGGTGAGCCTTACCGACTTCCGAACAGACACACCGTTCTTCGTAAACAATAAAGGATTGCAACCGGGTGATTATTTGAAGATCATGGTTACGGATACCGGATGCGGTATTTCCGAAAAAGACGTGGATTTTATTTTTGATCCCTATTACACCACCAAAGACCCAGGGGTAGGAACCGGCCTAGGGCTTGCCGTGGTTCATGGAATTGTAACCGGCTGCGGCGGGGAGATTTTTGTGGACAGCGAGCCCGGTCGGGGCACGACATTTACGATCTATCTGCCGTCATTGAAAATGAAAGCCGATAGTGCGGCGGAACCCGAAAAACACTTGCAGGGCGGCAATGAAAGCGTGCTGGTCGTAGATGATGAAGCCGTGATCGGCCGAATGTGCCACCTGCTGCTGTCAGAATCCGGATATCGGGTAACCTTTCTGAGCAGCAGCCTGGAGGCATTGGAGGTATTCAAGAGACAGCCCGAAGCATTTGACGTCGTACTGACAGATATGACCATGCCGGAAATCCGAGGCGACCAACTAATGATCGAGATGAAGAGAATTCGGCCGAATATTCCCGTCATTCTCTGCTCTGGATACAGCCGGCAAATTTCCGAGGAAAAGGCTGCTGAAATTGGTGTCGCCGCTTATATTCGCAAACCGTTCAAAAAAGAAATTCTGGTAAAAACAATCCGAACCGTGCTGGCCGGCCAAACAAACCAATAAATAGAAATTTCAGTCGGTTGAAGTATAACATCGGGTGCTGGAGAGATGCCATGGACATACTGATTGCTGAAGATGACCCATCGTCGCGAATGATACTGAGTACAATTGTAACCCGCCAGGGCCACCAGGTTTTCACCGCGTCCAATGGGCGGGAAGCCTGGGAGATATTCCAGCAGGAATCCATCCCCATCGTGATCACGGATTGGCTGATGCCGGAAATGGACGGTGAAGAACTATGCCGCAACATCCGATCGTCGTTGAAGGACGCTTACACGTATATCATCGTGGCTACCAGTATCAGCACGAAGAATGATTTGGTGGAGATTCTCAAGTCTGGCGTGGACGATTACATATTAAAACCCATCCACGGGGCGGAGCTGAATGCCCGGATAAAAACCGGTGAACGTATTATTCGTCTGGAAGACAACTACTTGACGCTGCAGCAGACCGTCATTGAAAGCCGGAACAAGCTGCGCGTGCTGCTGGATTCTCTGCCGGAGGAAATTGTTTCCATCGACAAAAATACCTGCATTGTCTCGGCCAATACCGCCTTTCTGAAAGACAAGGGAATCCATTTCAACCAGGCTGTCGGCACCCCTTGCTTCGAAGCCCGATACTGGCATTTACCGCTTCCCGTCATCACCCATCTCAAAGACCATGCATTGGATGTCTTTTATTCCGCTTCATCTCGATTTACGACGGAAACCGTCGGTAGCTCGGGAGAGCCCAAACGGCACTTCGAGTTCAACATGCTGCCCATCCGCGATGATTCCGGAAGTGTGCAGCAGGTGGTCATTGTATCCAAAGACATCAGCGCAGATTTGCTGCGGTCGGAACAAATCCGATCCCTTAACCGAGAGCTTCAAAATGCACTGAACGCAGTGCAGTCAAAAAATATGGAACTTGTGGAAACCCTGGAACAACTTAAAGAAACCCAGTCTCAGATGCTTCAATCAGAAAAAATGGCATCCATCGGACAACTGGCCGCCGGCGTGGCGCACGAAATCAACAACCCGGTAGGATTTGTCAGCAGCAACCTGAAGACATTGAAAGATTACCTGCAGGATATCAGCCAGATTTTATCCGAAAACCAACAATTGACAGCCCTGCTTCAAGAATCAGACGGCGGAGAAACAGTAAAAGCAGAGATGGAAGCACTGGCCGCCCGGATACGGTCAAATGAATCGGAACTGGGCATCGATTACATCATGGAAGATATTCCCAATCTTATCCAGGAATCTCGTGACGGTCTGGACCGCATCAAGAAAATCGTGATGGACCTGAAGAATTTTTCCCATCCCGGCGAAGACACCTTGAAACTGACCGATATCAACCAGAGTCTGGATTCGACCCTGAATATTGCCTGGAACGAAATAAAGTACAAGGCAAGCATTGTAAAGGATTATTCGGACGTGACTGAGGTCAAATGCTATCCGCAGCAGCTCAACCAGGTTTTCATGAATATACTGGTCAATGCCGCCCATGCCATTGAAAAACAGGGGGAAATCCGCATTGCCACCCGGCAGATCGGTGACCAGGTGGAAATCGCCATCAGCGACACCGGTCAGGGAATCCCGGAAAAAAACCTGAACCGGATATTCGATCCGTTTTTCACAACCAAACCTGTGGGGAAAGGAACCGGGCTCGGTTTGAATGTGAGTTATAACATCATCAAAAAGCACGAAGGCACGATCACTGTCCACAGTGAACTGGAGAAAGGAACCACTTTTTTCATCCGGATTCCGGTGAACGGCCCTGCCGAGC
>CAZBUL010000214.1:0-4626 GCA_964495045.1 uncultured Desulfobacterales bacterium
CAACCGCCTTTTCAAGAGGTCTCCGAACCATCTCCTACGCTGTCGGCTCGGCAACCACCCGATCACCGGAAGCTTTGAGAAGACCCCGGTCGATCAATGAAAAAAGAACGAGTCGCATGGTTTCCAGATGGTTGCCCCGGAGGCAGGATATTTTGTAAGGATCCACCGGACTTTGAAGGAGGATCGCCTGTTTCCAGAAACTGCAGGGAGCGGTGCAGCCTCACCCGTGAACGATATAACCAACCGGAATTGCGCTCTTTCAGCATCAGGGCAAAAAATTCGCGGGTTTCATCCGACGTCAGGATATCTTGGGCCGATTCGCTGCCGCGTCCGGCGGGAACCATCCGGTCCGCCCAGACCCGTGTCACACCAAGCTTCCGTCCCAGGCGGACAACCGCGGGAAAATCGCGAAAATTCCGGCGGTGGGCGATAAATGATTTCGAGATTATTTTTTCACATCAATCCAAAATGTGCCGGACTTAGTCCGGTAGTAGGCTTTTATAAATTCAATAATGGCTTCCACCTGTCTATCTTTTTCTCCGACGAATTCAATTCCCGACAAGTAGTTACCCGTGTCCTGTTGCAGGGTCGAATGGACAAGGCGCCCCTTCAACTTTACTTCCACACCGATATTCAGGGTAACCAGCATAACAAATGTGCCATCCAGGGGCTCATTTGATTCCAAAAGAATACCGCTCTGGCTCAAGTTGACAGTTCGTCCCTTTCCATAGCCAATGGCCTTACCCCTGTTATCGAAAAGATGGTATTTCAAAACCATTGAATTTTCGATTCGGGTATGTCGGCGTTGCTCCTCCTTCCTATAAGTACCCGTTTCTTCTTCTCTTGAGAGGGTGACTGTTTGATCGATATTCTCCAGAAATTCAACTCCTGAAAAACAATATCCAGGCATATAATGAATATTGGAAGAAACGAGACGCCCCTTCAATCTCATATCTTTTCCGTTCAAATTCATGGTCATCAACAAGGCATGAACGTTTTGAAATGGTTTCGGGGTCATCAAAAGAATACCATGCTCACTCATATTGATGGCTCGCCCCACGCCGCTGCCATTTTCATTACCTGATTCATCGAAAGTAATAAAATCAAGTGGGAGATCCGTTTCTATTCGTGGGCTTCGTCGATGCTCCATTTTTTTCTTCATAATTCTTTTCTCGTTAATCATATCCATTTAAATGCCAAATATTTCTTCGAGAACGGCTTGTGAATGAATTGCACGCCTTCATTCAAAAATTGAAATTGCCTCGATTGGACTGGACGCTGCCAATACCGTGTAATCGGAGGGCCATTTTACCACCTTTTTGACATTTTCCAGTGAGCCGAGCGGCAGATGGTGACAAGAATCGCCCAAAATCCACATCAATTGACTATTGAAACCAGACCAGAAGGTGTCCGAGAGCACTTTTTCCCAGATGGCTTCATCCGTAAAGATCACGATACCCCAGAGCAGTTTTCTTTTCAACTGCCATGAATAACGATGAATCTGATGAAAGCGGAACCTTTATTACGCGGCGGGAATTGGCTGAAAAAAGTGGGCTGTCAGACGCCGGGGTTAATTATCATCTTGACCTGTTGAGAAACTGGCTCACAGCTCAAGATACTATCACTTGCAACTCCGCCCATTCCCGAACAACGCGCCATAGCCACAGTCCTCTCCGATGTTGTTGCCCTGATCGAAAGCAGGATGTATTAATCACTTGGTAAAACATAAAAGAATACGGACATAAAATGACAAAAGCTACCGATAAGAACAAATATATGGAAGATAGCATGGTTGAGTTTAATCATTTTAAAACTGTAGAGTATCGCACCGATTGTATATGAGATTCCACCAGAAAAAAGCCATATCACACCTTTTAACGGCAAATTATGAATTAATGGTTTTATAGCAAAAACAATAACCCAGCCCATTAAAATATACATTATTGTTGAAAATATACTATATTTTCCAATAAAGAATAGTTTAAAAATTATGCCGGTTAAAGCCAACCCCCAAGAAATACAGAAAATCACCCATCCTGTTGTACCTTTTAGAGTAATGAGCGTAAAAGGAGTGTAGGTTCCAGCAATGAGAATAAAAATAGATGCGTGGTCGATTACTCTTAATTTTATTCTAAGCTCTGGTTTTTCAACGCTGTGATAAAAAGTTGATGAGGCATATAAAATAATTAAACTTACACCGAAAAGGCTAAAACTAAAAATGTGGCTGATATCTCCATAAAGAATTGCACGCTTAACTAAAAAAACAGAAGCAACAATGCTTAAAAGGATACCGACCGCATGAGAAATGATGTTATATTTTTCCTCTATCGGAGAGTATATTTTAATTCCAGCAAGATCATTCACTTAATAAAAGCTCCTGTTACAGTAAACCAATAATTAATATTGTTAGATGGTTAGGGGTTTCCGTTCAGACACTATTTATTCGAATCCATCAGAAATATCGCAGCCAGAGATACCCCAACATAGCGGATTGCATGCGCATGAAACCCTTCGACATCGGCCAAGTTGAAGATTTATCTCAAAGCCGCTGAATCAAATAAATATATACAGGGATATTGCTGTGTTTTTTGATTTCATTCACCAAAGGCAGCAATTCACGTTTCTTGGAACTATCTTTCAACGGCGAGATGTATATGGCTCCTTTGCTCAAAAGGATATCAGAAGCCGATTGAAGCATCTCTTTCAGAGATGCGTAATGTTCGGAAGTCATTCCTTTTCCGATCACAAAATTGGCCGTCACTTCGATGTTATGGTATGCGGCATTGATACCCAACATCTTTTGAAATGCTTCACGCACAATTGATTCATCCAGCGGTTTTCCGATTTGTGCCAACATATTCGTGTTATTGGATTCCAGACCGATATTGATGTAAGTGTAAAATGGCAATTGATTCAGTTTTTCGAACCATCCGTTTTGGGATTTAAGTAAGGAATGCGCGCTTCCAAACAAAAAGAGTGTCGGCATCGTTTTCCTCTCTTTTCCAAACTCGAACATTCGATAAGCTTCAGAAACTGTCTCTAAGATCAATTCTTCCCCAGAAGCAAGCGCATCATGATTGCCTAAAAACAGTCCATTGTAATTTTCAAGATTCCGTCCATAAAACGCTTTCAATTTCCCAATTTGCTCCTGGATATCGGACTTGTCTCGCACGTGAAATTTCTGTGCCGATTTGACGCAGCAGAAATCACAGCGATAAAGGCATCCATCGGCAATGATCAGCGGAATAATCTCATAATCGACATGCCGCGTGTCTGGGGGAAGTACGGAAATTCTTTCCCCTAAAATCCTGTTCAGTTCCTGCGATCTTTCATACAGCACCCCGTCATGATTCTCTTTGATGCGATTTATCAACTCCCTGGCCCTTGCATGAAACCCGCTTCCACTCGATCCATACAGATTGCCGTATAATTGAGCCCATGCCGCAAATGCCTTCATAATGCGGGGATCGGCATAATAGTTGATTTCCCAAATCGAGTTGCTGGGATAGGGCAGACAAGGCAAATAATATTCTCCTAGCCAGGAATTGACGCCGTTTTCACCGCTGACATCCCCCACAGAATAATACACCCAATCATTGCCGTCTGTGCGTTTGAGTTGTTCGGCCGGATGCGGCCAGCTTGTATCGAGCCCTCTGATAAACTTGATTTCACCGTTTAGATTGAACACAAATTCATATTCAGATGTCCTGATCTCTGAATATTTCCCATATCGGAGTGGAAAGCTTGCCTTTGTAATATTCGGGCCTTGTTTTTCGACACTGATTGCAATATTGGATAAATTCCAATTTTCCATACGTTTTCCTCAATTTGGCCAACAATCATCCAGGAAATGCCGGATTCCAACGGTATAAAAAGAAACAAGATTCCATTTATGAGACATAAACAATTGCCCATTCCCGGAGAAATATTGAATGTCAATGACCATTTGGCTTTTATTATCACACCGGAAAAAAGCCTGTTCCGGCCATGGGTCTGGTATGCGCCCACCCTGCCGGAATTACCTGGGCCTGAAGAAAGCTGGATGTTCGAGCAATTTCTAAACGCCGGATTTGCCATTGCCGGTATCGACATCGGTGAATCTTATGGCAACCCCGAAGGACGCAACACATATTCTGCTTTTTATCGGAAACTCGTTCAAAGCCGGTTGTTTTCCACCAAACCGTGTTTACTGGCCAGAAGCAGAGGTGCCTTGATGCTGTACAACTGGGCAGTGGAAAATCCTTCGTGCATTTCATGTATAGCTGGAATTTATCCGGTATGCAATTTGAGAAGCATTCCAGAACTGAAAAATTTATGTGCCGCCAGAGGAATGACCGAATTATCCGATCATAATCCGATCGATCACCTTGAACCTTTGGCAGCAGCCCATGTTCCTGTCTTTCATATTCATGGTGACATCGACACGGTTGTGCCGCTTGAAACCAATTCAATCGAAATGATGGAAAAATATCGCAGGCTGGAAGGTTCAATGACGGTGCGAGTGGTGAAGGGGAAAGGACATGACTTGTGGCCGGGATGGTTTCACTGTCAGGAGATGATTGATTTTATGATACACCACGGCAAGTAGATGATTGCGTTGTGAAATTTCTGAAAAAAGTGTATTCA
>CAZBUL010000215.1:0-4571 GCA_964495045.1 uncultured Desulfobacterales bacterium
GGATGATGCAGGGATACGTCTGGGCGGAGTGGCAAGCGATATTGATGGTGTATCCGCACAAGAGATTATCGAAGGAATAATTGATGGCAAACCTGTTGAAGAATTGATTGCGTGTGCACGGGGTAGACTGAAAGCCAAAACAGATGATCTGCGAGCATGTTTGGATGAGGAACTGAGTGAAAGACATATATTTTTGCTAAAAAAACTGCAAAAGCATATCCGATTTTTAAAATCAGAACTTGAGGATGTTGATGCCTATTTGTTTGAAGCGATGAGCCCGTATCAAAAACAGTGGGAGATACTTCAGACACTGCCAGGTGTAGATAAAGTGGCAGCAATGGTTTTGATTATAGAAATTGGAATTGAGATGGAAAGATTTGGCAGTGCTGACCAATTGTGTTCTTGGGCTGGCATGTGTCCGGGAAACAATGAAAGCGCCGGAAAGCGAAAAAGTGGGAAAACGCGCAAAGGCAATCATGCCATTCGAAGTATTTTATGTGAGATAGCCAATGCTGCAAGAAAGACGAAAAGCCAGTTCAAGGGAAAATATGAATCGCTTGTCATACGTCGGGGACACAAGCGCACCATAATTGCCCTTGGGCACAAGATTCTGCGGGTCATCTTTGCGATGTTGAAGAACGTAAAATCATATATTGATCCGGGCATCGACTACGAGGAGCTTGTTGTAGATCGAAACGCACCTCGGTGGCTTAAGGCTTTGGAGAAATACGGTTACCTACCCAAAAAAAGCGTAGTAGAACCGGTAAGTTAATAAACAAAACGGATAGATTTACCATGAGCTGTTAACGCTGTTGACAGTTATAGGGATGGTATTTTCTACAACGGTAGCATTTTCACGGTAAAAAAATGAATTTGGGGTTTTCCATGATTTTTGACGGCATTTATTTGGATCGTCTCCTACTGGACTGGTGCAGCCGAAGATCAAGCAGTCATGGTTTAAAAAATATTCAAAATAAATTATCTTATTTATGAGATGCCTATAGTGATGTTTTTGATCCAAAAGGTTTTGTGCTATGAGTGCAAAAACGGAGAGTTGTGTACTCGGTTGTACTTTGGTCAGGACTTTTTGGCAAACTTGCAACACTAATCTCGGATGCCGAGGTGCTTGTCGTATCCCACACACCTGATGAATATGAAAATCCAGAACACGTTCGAAAAATGATCTCGAGAGAATGAATAGGGTGTTACTTCCGGCGAGAAAGGTAGCCAATTTTTCCGGTTTGGAGGGAGCCAGTATCGCTTACTGTCAGTTTTTGGACGCAGAAGTGCGTCGTTGCCTGGAATAAAAGGCAAATATGGGGGTAATCGCTGCGAAAAACAAAAAACCGTGCCTTCAGCGCCTGTGATAATTTTCTATTGTTGTCGGGGTTTACTTTTCTTTTCTTCGATAGCTTGATCCCTCCATGATGAGGATTTCGGATTGATAAACGAGCCGGTCTGCGATGGCGGCGGCAACAGTTGTGGAGTTGAATATCTTTCCCCATTCAGCGAAGGGCAGATTTGTTGTGATCAGGGTTGATCCATTCTGGTGTCTTGCGCTGATGATCTGGAAGAAGAGGTCCGAACCCTTGTCACCGAGGGCCAGGTAGCCGAGTTCGTCAACGATCAGTAAATCCGTTGATGTATAGATAGAGAGTTTTTTGACCAGGCTGTGATCGACATCGGCGGCGATAAGTTGATTGATCATGTCCATGGCACTGGTAAAGAGGACCTTTTTGTTGGCATTGCAAGCGGCAAAACCGATGCATTTGGCCAGGAAGGTTTTTCCGGTACCGGGATTTCCGATCAGGATGATATCGGCGTGCTGGTCAATGAACTCCAGATTCAACAGGCTGGTAATGGTGTTTTTCTGCTCCTTTCTGGATTTATGGTGGTGGAAGTCGAACTGATCAATGGTGATTTTTTCCTTGAGCCGGGAATTATCGAAACGCAACTTGATGGCGCCTTGCCTTCGTCTGTCGATTTCAATCTCAGTGAGACGGTATAGGGTATCGACAAAGGAGAGGTTTTTCTGTTTGGATGTATCGAGGATGTCATCCAGATACTGAAGCATCGCCTTGAGGTGAAGCGTTGCAAGATTTTGTTTGAGCGGATCGTTCATTGTGGTTTTTCCTTTTCAGAACAAAGGTGTCATAATCGGCAAGCATTGGTTCTGCGAGGTAAATATGGTTGAGCCGGTCCTGTTTGAGTATTACAGGGGGTTGAATTGTAACGGGCTGTCGGTTGAGGATGTTTTCGATGTAATCGATGCCAAAGGCCTTATGGGCGATGGCATGTTCGATGGCGTCGGTAAAAGCCTGCAGTCCGAAGTTTTTTTGGAGACCGATGAGCTTTTGAGCGTTTTTCCGGATATTGCCCTGGTTTTGTGCCAGTTTTTCGAGATAGTGTTTGACGGGTTCTCCCATGGTCATCAAGATGGCGACTTCTTCTGATACCCGAAACGGCTGCCGGTTTTTCAGGGCTTCCATGCGATGAGATTCGAGTTCGATGCGCTGGTGTTTCAGCCAGGAGCGTTTATGGGTAGCAACCCGTTTATCGTTGTAATAGAGCTCGATTGTATGGTTGTCGGCCTTTAGGATGATGTGCTTTCCGATCAGCCAGGGTGGAGCCGAATAGGTGTTGGCATCGAAGGCGACACAGAAATCCTTGTGAACTTTAAGGCTTTTGATTTGCCTGCAATCGGGAAGATGTTCCGGTAATGGCCTCAATGCCTGAGGATTGAAACGAGCGGCAGGCCTTTCACCGGTTGTGCCATGGATGCGCACATTGGCGGTTTCATCTCGCCACTGGTTGGCCTGGTGCTGCAGATCGTCGAGGTCTTGTGCCTTTCGAAGGGGCCAGAAATTTTGTTGGATGTAGCCGATGCCGCCCCTTTCGACCTTGCCCTTTTCCTGGGGTTGACGCACATGACAGGGCTTGGGCAGAATATGAAAGGGTCTGAGAAAATCCAGAAATGCCTCATTGTAGCGAATCAACGGGCCATCCCGGTCGATGACGGCCGTGAGCATATTATCGGTGACAAGCTCTTGGGGTGTTCCGCCAAAGAACCGGAATGCATTCAAAAGGCACTGGTGAACATTAGCCTGGCACTGGCTGTGGGTGAGCTCCAGATACAGCATCCTGCTGTGGCATTCGATGACAGCCATACAATAGAGCTTTCGACGGATCGCAGCGTAGCTTAAACATCCGAGCTCGCCCCAATCGACCTGGAACTGCTGTCCTGCCTCGGTTTCAAAACGGATGAAGGCCCTGGGTGCCTTGTGGGGCCGAATCTCCTTGAGATAGTCGTACAAAATGCTCTTGGAGCCACAATACCCTGATTTTTGGATTTGTTGCCGCACGATCTCGCCACTGAGATCGGGATCATCCTTCAACAAGTCATCGATCTTCTCTTTGAAGGAATCAAGCTTGCTGACCCGTTGATACGACACTTTCTGAATGTCGGGATGATCAAGGTACTTTCGTACGGTTTTTCTGCCGATACCAAGCATAACGGCGATTTTCCGGGCGGAATGACCCAAATCGTTCAACCGGTGAATATCAAAAAGCACTCGTTTGTCAATCATCTGAATGCCTCCTGTTTCGGGGGTAGCGAAAGGACCTGAAACAGAGTTCCGTTGAATGCAATCAGATCGCTATCGATCAGGGCATTTCGGGCATCGATGTATTGATCGACGGTAAGATTGAGCAGGGAGCAGATTTTGTCATAGCTGTAATAGGAAAGCCCGTTTCGATCGGCAGCCAGTACCAGAAAAAAGTACAGCAACAGCGTATGATGATCCAGACGTTTCAAAAAGCCATCGGATACGAAGCGATGTTCGATATAGGCAAAGCTTGATTGGATGGTGCGAACCCGTTTTGGGTTTAAAATGATCTTTTGAATCATGGCAGCCTCCCTTTTTGGATGCTACCCTATCAAAAATAATGGAACCGGTCGAACGAGTCCTATCTTGCAAACAGGATGCAAACAGGACGCAAACAGATTAACCAACAGGAATAATGGTTACTTTTTGAGGTAACGCGTCCATCTTTGCAAACATGGACACATCGACATCGCCTGAAACGAGGAAGTAAGTTCCGGATATCAGTCCCTTTTTCGGTTTTAACGAGTCCATCTTTGCAAACCGCCTGAGACGCGTTTTTTCTCGGTTTTTGCGGACATATTCCTCATGCGCTTGTCGCCATTTGCTCCAATAATTCGGACGGCTTTCTATCCAACGTTGTTTGCAGTCCTTCTGATTGGCACGGTAGTCCGGATCGGTTTTGAGTTTATCATTTTGCCAAAGGCGTTTTCTTTCCCGCTGACATTCGGGCTTTGAGCAGTAAAGTTGATTCTTTAAACGGGGATTGGCCGGAACGATTTTGCCGCAGCATTTGCATCGAATGGTTTTCATGGCTTCTCCTCCCTTTGATGGAGAAACCATATCGGAAGAAAAATGGAAGTAAAAGACCCCGCAGCATAAGAGAAATCAGAGAAGAAAAAGGGAAGAATAAGGAATTGCTATCGCAATTTGGGAAGAATAAGGATGAATCAAATGGGAAGAATAATT
>CAZBUL010000216.1:0-4566 GCA_964495045.1 uncultured Desulfobacterales bacterium
GCCAAGCTGCGCATAGCTGTGGTGGAACAGATGACAGCCGACACGGGATGGAAAAAAAACCTGGCGGAAGATATTCTGGGCAAGCTGAAAGACGTGTTGGAAGAACAGGTCGAAAAAGCCGTCATGTGGATTCGATAGAAAGCGTGTTTCCGGATGAAATCCCCATGACGGCCGCCAGACCGAATTGTATCTACTCCAGCTTCAGCATCACGGCCGGCACCGGAGACAGCGATTGGAACCGCCGGGCGTCTTCGAGCTGTCCGATCCCTTTGCCGACATGCATGGGAACGGCAACCCGCGTGTGAATCATGCCAGCGGCTGTCGCAGCTTCCTCGGCTGTCATGACATAGATGCCGCTGACCGGCAGCAGGGCCACATCACAGGCGATGGATTTCATCTCCGGAATGACATCCGTGTCGCCGGCGTGGTAGATTCGGACCCCTTTTACGGTGACGATATAGCCGACATAACCGGATTCCCTGGGATGAAAGGGAACCCCCGGACTGCGAAATTTATTGACGTTATATGCCGGAACCGCCTCGACGGAAATCCCCCGGACATCCACATTGTCTGAAGGTTTAACAACCTGCACCTTGGTTGAAAACTTGGCAGCCGCAGCCGACGGCGCAACGATCACCGTGTCATCTTTCAGAATTTTGGCGATATCCTCCGGAGACGCATGATCGCTGTGATCATGCGTGATCAAAATGATATCGGCTTTGGCACCGCCCGCAATTTTGTAGGGATCGATGTAAATGATCCGGTCATCACCGTCTATCCGGAAGCTGTCATGACCGAGCCAGTGAATGTTCGTTGTTAGTCGGACTAACTCCGGGGACACGTCATCGCTGCCGGATGCGGAAACGCTGCCAGCGGCCAGAATGCCTGCTGCCGCCATAAGCCCCATCACTTTGCATGCGATATAAACTCCTGGAAGTGTTAACATATCTCCATTTCCTCCTTGATATTGTAAAAAAAATCATGAACCTTGAGAAATATTTCAAGCTCGTTTAACGGATGACTGATTGCTGAAAACTGACAACTTAAATCAGCAGAATCTGGTTTTTCGGTGAACGCGTCTCACCGGCCGCGATCACCCGAATGGCGGGGATTCCTTTGATCGGACATTTGTTCTGGCAGGTGCCGCATCCCACACACCGCTTCAGATTCACATAAGGCTGTTTGAGCCGGAGCTTTTCGGTGCCAAAGCCAATGGCATCCACTTCCCGATAAACGATGGCTTTGGGAGACGTCGGACAGACCTCTTCGCAGACAATGCAGGGGCCGTTTTCCGTCCAGGGCAGACATCGGCCCCGATCCACGAATGCCGATCCGATCCGGATGGGTGTTTCGATTTTCTCCTTTCCGGTGATCGGCTGAATGGCAAGGGTCGGGCACACGCTGCTGCAAAGGGTGCAGGAATGCTCGCAGTAGCCGACCGACATGTTCAGCACCGGCGTCCAGATACCGGCGATGCCGGCCTCGGAAAGGGCAGGCTGAATGACATTGGTCGGACAGACCTTCATGCACAGGCCGCAGCGTTGACACTTCTCCAGAAATTGATTTTCCGTCAGCGATCCTGGCGGCCGGATCAACAACGGGTCGGAGGACTGATGAAGTTGTCCGTCGAGCCGGCTGATGAGTGGAAAAGCAACGCCTGCCGTGATGCCGGTCAACACCGCCCGGCGCCCCATATCCGGCGGCTGTTTGCGGATTTCCCGGCCGATGAGCCGAAAAGAAAGAGCGTTTTCAGGACAGACGTTCTGGCAGTTGAAACAGCGGATACATTCGGCGGATTCCCATGTCAGGCCGGGCAGGGGAGATGCCGCCCCCTGGCAGGCTATCATGCATTTGTTGCAATGGGTGCAGCGGGATAAATCCTTTACAAGACGCAGTCGGTTCGTCAGGGACAAAACACCCAGCAGGGCGCCCAATGGGCACAGAAAACGACACCAGAACCGGGGACGGATTCGGTTCAGAAAGAAAAGCACGAGTACGATCACACCGATCGCCAGACCGGTCTGAAACACCGGGTATCCAAATCCGAGAATGGGAGAGACGATGATTTCCGCCGTATAGCTCACCAGATTCAGGACTTTGATGTCGCTGGCCGCCATGGCATCGAACACCGCCTTGATGCCAATGTTCATGGCCGGCAGAATGGATGCGGCCAGTGAGCGGAACAAGAGGGCGATGGGGTCGATAAAACCGGCGGCATTCAGTCCCAACAGGGCGGAGACCAGCACCATCAACAGCAAGGCATACTTGAGCTGCTGCGCCGGATTTTTTTCATTTCGGGTGATGGCCTGTTTTCCCTTGGCGGATGGGCGAAAAGAGCTGACGGCATGATGGAGGGTGCCAAACGGACAGACGAAGCTGCAAAAAAAACGGCCGAATATGACCGTCAGGATGACAACTGCCAGGGCCCATCCGGCCCTGGGAATCCACTGATGGGAAGCAACTGTTGTCGATAGCCATATCAGGGGGTCCATATCGAAGAAGAAGGCGACAGGGGCATCCAGGCGGATGTCTTTGGGTGCGGCGAATTCCTGGGAATAGTCTAACAGAACATCACTGGGAATCCGCGTATGAATCAACAGAAACAGGAAAAAGATCAGAAACGAAACCTGTGATATCCGTCTAAGATAAACGATCATGATGGGATAGAAGGCCTCCATGAAAGGAAAAAACTCCTCTCACGAAAACAGATACATCCTTTTTCAATTTTCATGGGAGGGGTCACGCGGATTGTTCCCCTTTGAAGTATATCACAACACGATGTGGGAATGTTTCAGATTACCGATTTCCGTCGTTCCCAGCCCCCATTTTTGGGCCAGTTGAATATGGGGGATAGCGGACGGTTGGATATGAAACAGACCGCAGGCCAATACATCGGCGGCTACCGGATCATCGCTGAGAATAAGACGGTTGGTGAGCGCCACATCGGAAACACTGCCGCCGGATGGGCCGTTTGCCGTCATGATGCGGATGGCGTCGATCAGGGTGATAGTGGGTTTGAAGAACTGGGCCAGATCCACGATGCTCTGATGGATATCCTGATGCAGGGCGTTTCGCCGGCCGCCGACCGCACCGATCCAGCTTTTCATTCCCAGGGTAACGCCGCTGAGGCTGTGCACTTTGGCAATCGGCAGATTGATGATTTTATCGGCTTCTTTGAAGGGAGTGAACACGGGCCAGACATTCAGGCGATGGCCCTGCAGGTTCATATCCCGCATGAGATTGGACAGCGGATACACCAGTTCGGCGCCGGTTTTTTTAGCGACCGAATCGGCGCCGGTGACCGCAAAGCAGTTTCTGGCTTCATGAATGGTGTTGTCGGCAATGCGGACTTTTTTGGCGCCGGCTTCCTGGCAAAGTATGACGACCGTTTCGAGTACGTCCGGATGGGTGGTGGCTCCCAGTTCGGGCGCTCGGGCCCAGGAAAGATTGGGTTTGATCACCACGATATCGCCGGTGGAGATGAACCGGGACATGCCGCCGACCGATTCAAAGAGCTTTCGGGTCAGGGATTTGATGTCACACGGTGTCTTCTCACAGGATGCCTCGGCGATGAACCCATTTCCGGTTTCTGCGGCAAATCCAATAAAAGATGTCGGCAGCAGACTATATAGCACGGCACTGCCTGCCAGGCGCATGAATTGCCGGCGACTGATACACGGAGATGTTGGTTCCATGCTGATTTTTTCCTCCAAGGGGGCATGATCGAGCCAATGGCAACCGGCTCAAAAATTGAATCGTGCAGCCGGAGAACGAAATAATTCGGTGTTCCGCTGAAGGGTTTATGTTAGTGCTGGATAAAACTGATGGCAGAGTTTGGAGACGGTCTGACTGTGCCAGGCGCCTTTACCAGAAAATGTTGGAATTCCTTGAGTTTCCAGCATTCGAGCGATTTTTTCGTAACTCATTTGCTCTTTGCGCATGGCAACGATCATATCGAGGATATTTTTTCGATCGGTACCGGTGTTGTTGATATCACTGAATATTTCATCGGGAGACATAGCGGACGATGTTTCAGCATGAAGAAAGCTTTCAGTTTCGATGAGTTCCGGGTTGACGGGAGAATCCGATGCGATTGGGGGTTGGGATGAGGGTGGAATGAACTCGGAATTTTTGTTCAGGAAACCCGATGCAATGATTTCCAACGCTGATGCCATGCGTTCTTCAGCAGACACCCGGCGCTCGAAAATTTCGGCAAGGCGGCGCTGGCCTTCGGATATATCGCCAAGAATCGTTTTGATCGCCGGGAAATGATCGACCGCCGGGGCCCTTTGAAACGGCTCTTTCCTTCGGTTGTCATTGACACCTTGTCTTTCCGGGTTTTTATATCCATTGTTGTCGAACTGTTTTCGGTTTCTATCGTAAGGCTTGTTTTTGCCAGTTCGCAGGTTATGGAGAAAATCATCCATGATGGGGACTCCTTTAGGCAGGGAATGGTTGATATCATCGGCTTATCGAGATATCGGAACAGATAATATATGGAAATACGACTTTCTATAGACTTTCAGAAAAATAATTTCGCGGCGTTATCGGTCGGAGATATACTAC
>CAZBUL010000217.1:0-4506 GCA_964495045.1 uncultured Desulfobacterales bacterium
GATGCGCAGACGCTCAATTTCAATCCGGAGTACATGCCGACCGTCAGTGTTTCCCGCGCGGTGCTGGATGCGGATATCGTGATCAGCCTTCCCAAATTCAAGACCCATGGGCTCACGGTGTTGAGCGGCGCCATCAAGAACAGCTACGGCATCCTGCCGGGCGCCCAGAAAGCCCGGCTGCACAAGGCGGCCGGCAGTCCCGAACGGTTTCACCAGATGATTGTGGATGTATTTCGGCTTCGTGTTCCGGATATTTTCATCGTGGATGCCGTCGTTGGCATGGAAGGCAACGGCCCGGCTTCTTCGGATCTGCGGGATATTGGCCTGATCCTGGCTTCGGACAATGCGGTGGCCATGGATGCCGTCATCGCTACCATGATGGGATGCGATCCCGCCAGGCTCGGCTTTCTCCGGAAGGCCAAATCCGTCGGACTGGGGGATTTCGATGTGAATTTGATCGAGATTCTGGGAGAACTGAAACGGATTCCGGATTTCAAGCTGCCACCCCCGGGCGGCGAAGCCAATATTGGCAATCCGGTCATTCAGGAGATGCTTACAAAACCCACTACCCTGCGGCCGCAGGCAAACCAGGACTTGTGCACCGGCTGCGGCGTCTGCATCGAGCAGTGCCCCGTATCCGCCCTGTCGATGGGAGATCGATTTCCCGAAGTGGACGCGAATATCTGCATCCGGTGTTTCTGCTGCCAGGAACTCTGTCCGGAAAAAGCCATGGCTCTGGTTTGAATCCGATGAGACTGCTGCTGGTCGAAGACGATATCAAAATCGCCGATTTTATCCGCAAGGGCCTGCGCGCTGCGGGATATGCGGTGGATTATATGCCAGACGGCGAAACGGGTCTGGATATGGCGCTGTCCGAACCCTACGATGCGATTATCGTCGATATCATGCTGCCCAGGCGGGACGGCCTGTCTCTGATCCGGGAACTGCGCAAACGCAAAATCAACATCCCGGCCCTGATTTTAAGCGCCAAGGCATCGGTCGATGATCGGGTGAAGGGACTTGAAATGGGCGCGGACGATTATCTGACCAAACCCTTTGCCTTTTCCGAACTCCTGGCGCGGGTTCAGGCCTTGATCCGCCGCGCCGGCGGCATTGCCGACCCGACCCGGCTGAGCGTATCTGATCTGACCATCGACATCCTGACCAGAGAAGTTGTCCGGGCAGGAAAAACCATCGCATTGCAGCCCCTGGAGTTTTCCCTGCTGGAATATCTGATGCGCCACACCGGCAGAATCGTCTCCAAAACGATGATCATGGAGCATGTGTGGGATTACCAGTTCGATCCCCAGACCAATGTGGTCGAAGCCCGCATCAGCCGACTGCGGGACAAGATCGATAAAGGGTTCGAAAAAAAGCTGATTCATACCGTCCGGGGAGTGGGATATGTCCTCAAAGACGCCCAGCCGTTTCCGGAGTAGCCTCTCCTTCCGCCTGACCCTGTGGTACGCCGGGGTGTTCACCTTTTCCTCCTGTGTGGCGTTTATCCTGTTCTACGCATTCATCACCGCGGTCATCCGCGAAAAATTGGATCAGGAACTGATCGGCCAGGCTGGCCAGTTTTCGGCGGTGCTGAGAGAACGGGGACTTCGGGCGGTGGAAACCGTAGCCCTTCTCGAAGCCCAGGCAGCCGGCGAGAAAAAGATATTCATTCGGCTGCTCTATCCCACCGGAGAAGCGTTCTCGTCCTCCAATATGGCCTACTGGCAGGATATTGCGGTAAAAAAAGCCGCCATCGAGCAACTGCTCCGGGGAAGCCCAACCATCCTCGAAACCGTCGTTCTGGACGCCCGCCGGGATCAGGTGCGCATCCTTTATGCCATGATCGGCCCGGGCATCATTCTCCAGACCGGTCAGTCCATGGAGAACACGGCACGGATCATCGATGCCTTCCGAAGCGTTTTTCTAACGACCATGGCATTACTCGTGGGTCTGGCCGCCGGTGTTGGATGGTTCATGGCCCGCCGGGCGGTATCCGGTGTTGAAACCATCACCCGCACGGCCCGTAGCATTTCTGCGGGCTCTCTTGAAAAACGGGTTCCCGTCAAGCCCCGCGGGGATGAAGTCGATCAGTTGGCCATGACCTTCAACCAGATGCTGGATCGGGTCGAGTCTCTGGTAACCGAAATCCGTCAGATGGGCGACAATATCGCCCATGACCTAAAGAGCCCGCTGACCCGCATCCGAGGCATGGCCGAAATCACCCTGACCACGGAATCGTCCCTGTCCGACTTTCAGACCATGGCCGCCGATACCATCGAGGCTTGCGACCGCCTGTTGGACATGATCAACACCATGCTGACAATCTCCAAAACCGAAGCCGGTATCGACCGGCCGATTCGGGAGAGCATCGATCTGGTGCGGCTGGTGGGGGATGCCTGTGCCCTTTTCGAAATGGCGGCCGAAGACAAGGGCCTGACCATGCGCTGCTCACTGCCGGAAAAATGCCATATTGTCGGGGATATCCGGGGAATCCAGCGGATGATCGCCAATCTGTTGGACAATGCCATCAACTATACAGACACCGGAGGGGAGGTGGGTGTTTCCGTTCAAAACGACCCTGAAAACTACGTGACGATTTCGGTCAGCGACACGGGCATCGGCATTTCGGATCAAGACATTCCCCACATTTTCGAACGGTTCTACCGATGTGACCAAAGCCGGTCTGAAACCGGCACCGGCCTCGGTCTCAGCCTGGCGAAGGCGATTGCGCGGGCTCACGGGGGAGATATCACCGTGGAAAGCAGCCTGGGTCAGGGAAGCGTTTTTACCGTGACGATTCTCCGTCCTTGGGAATCCGGTAATTCAACAGATTAGTAACCGTTCACCTCCTCTCCCAGTGAGGGGAGGCCGGGAGGGGGAGTGAACGGTTACACAGATTATACGCTCAAGGGTATTTGCAAGGATACTTCAGCCAGATGACGGCAACCGGCTGGCAACCGGCAGAATCCACCAGTGCAACTCCTGACCGTTCACCGTCTCCCGGCCTCGGCTCTCTTCCGGATGTGCATCGGAGAACACCACCAGATAGCCGACATCCAGACCGGATCGATCGATATATGCAGCCAGTTGCCGTTTCCCCCGTTCCAATAAGTCCGGCCCCAGAAATCGCTTCACCTCGATGATCCAGCGATTCTGATCCTGCAGAACCAGCAGATCGACGCGGCCGCCGCCTTCGGGTACTTCAGGGAATACCCGACCGCCTAAAAATTCCAGAAACGAGGACAGATAGGCATCCAGATTGTAGTGATACACCCCCTCCTTTGCCTTTCCGCCACTGAAAATCACGTTCCCCCTTTCCCGAATGTATGCAGCGTAACGGTCCAATACTTTATCCATATCCAGAACCCCATCGGGCAGGAGATAGCTTTTGACGCTGGTCAACGGATCACGAAAATACCGAACCTCTCCACTGCCGTTCATCAACGGTTTGAACGTTTGATACAGACATTTCTGGTAAATGGGAACAGGGATGGTGCACTGGCCGTTCCGATCGGCGATGACTCCGTTGACCCGCAGATACGACAGTCGATCGTCATAGGTGGTATAATTCACCGGTCCGTCAAAAAGGATCTGTTTCATGATTTCAGAATGTTGCCTGGCCTTGTTCACGACATTGGAGATATTTTTGTCCACATACACCCGCATAAAGGCATCCAATGTATGGAAAAACGGCGCCATGCCGATCGTCGCGGTTCCAGGGCAGCGTTTTTCCACCAGATCCCGGGCCAGAGCGTTCACCAGCCCAGGTTGACCGGCCGTGTTGTCACAAATCCCCTGGATCACTTCGGAGGCAATACCCTGACCGGTCTGCCGGGTATGCTGTTCCATAAGGTCACGGGTTTCCTTGTTCGTAAAATAGGGAATATCGATCTGATCCGCGATGTTGAAAGGGCTGGCGTTATCCTGCAGGATACCGGTGATATTGGCAACTCCCACCAGCATGACACTACGCAAGTGATACCGTTTGCGTTTGTGATAGAGTGATCGGATCGTATGTAAAAAAGCGTTCAACACGTCCGGCGACTGCAAGCCTTCCACTTCATCGATGATCAGAACGATGTCTTTTTGCAATTTTTCGAACAACCTGTGAAAAAAATCAGGCAGTTCCAGCATCGTCGATGAAATTTGGCAGGAAACACCGGTTTCCAACAGAAGCTGATGTTGAAAATAGCGCAGAAATTCAGAGAGTGTGGGTTTGTGATAGTGCTCGAATGTCGTCCAGATCGGAAGCCATTCCGGTTTTTCATGCTGGATTTTGCGGCACAGCAGGGTGAAGTAGGAACTCTTGCCACTCTGCCGGGGGGCAAACAGGGTGAAATACCGCCATTCATTCACTTTTTTCAGCCCCTCTTCCAACAATTCGATCCGGGGAACGAAATAATTGACGTCCGGATCGATGGGGCCTTCGGTGCAGAATGTTTTCATGATGACCTTTACCGTGAAAATACGTCCATTATCACCCTCCCCCAGATGGGGAGAGCCGGG
>CAZBUL010000218.1:0-2234 GCA_964495045.1 uncultured Desulfobacterales bacterium
CTGGCCGCCATTTTGACCCCCTGTGTCCTGTCCGTTTGAAACGCCGAGCAACCGCCAGCCGGCGGCCAGATAGTCCCGCAACTGGCCGACGAGAACTGACGGCATCTGCTCGCTGTTATCCCGGATGTTGCGGCCGATATAGGAAATGTAGAGTTTATCCCGTGCGGACAGCAATGCTTCAAGGAACAGATAGCGGTCATCTTCCCGGCGGGAACGGTCTCCAGGCCGATAAGCGCCGGGAAGTGCCATGAGATCGAAATCCAGCGGCGGACGGCTTCGGGGATATTGTCCGTCATTCATGCCCATCAGACAGACCACTTTGAACGGAATGGCCCGCATGGGCATCAGGGTGCAGAAATTGACCTTGCCTGCCAGAAATTTCTGAGACATGCCGGATTCCCGCACACCGGCCAGAAGCGCCGTCCGCACCACCGAGAGGGGCAGGGTTACTGTGAGCTCCGCATCCCGGCAGGCGTTCAGCCATCGATCGAGTTCAAATTCCACACGGTTTTGAATCAGCTCTTCGGCGCTGTCGGTCGGATCGAAGCAATCATTCACCAGATTCCGAATCCGCGCATACCATGTTTCCGCATCGGCCGGTTGATTCAGCTCCTGACAGTAATGATCCAGCGTTTTCAGGATACAAGCCAGGGGGCCGACGAGTGCGGCGTCCAGACCGCCGATTTCCGAATAGGGCTCGATCTCTCGCCAGGGCTGTCCCTCCCCGCTGGCATAGCCCAGCATCATGCGCCGCAGGCCGAAAGACCAGGTGTTCTGTTCGAGACCACCGGGAAGGTCGAACCCTGCCCGGTGGTCGGCGTTGACTCCCCAGCGGATGCCGGCACCATCGATCCATTGCCGGAGTGTGGGCAGATCTGATTCCTTGAGGCCGAACCGGTTCCGGAATGCGGGCACATCCAGCAGATCGATGCCGTCACTGACCGCCATGCGGGATTCGGGCAGATGCAGCAGCGTGTCGATGGCCTCCAGCATCGGAACCCCGGCACGCTCCGGACTGTCGGCCACCGTAAACGGTATATAGCGGGGATCCGTCTGCCGGATGTTGCCGAACACGGCTTCGATATGGGGCGCGTATCCATCGATGTCGGGCGTCATGACGATGATATCCTGGGGGTGAAGCTCCGGATCATCGGCAAAAAAGGACAAGAGCCGGTCGTGGAGAATTTCCACTTCGCGTTGGGAACTGTGGGCCAGATGAAAACGGATGGATGGATCGTCGGCATCGATGAACGGCCGGTCATCCCCGGAGGCTGGAAGGGGCGCCAGATCGAGAATCGTTTGCTGCACCTGATGCAGCAAACTGTCCTGGTCGCCGTCTGGAGCGGCATCCCGAAAGAGATCGATTTCGGAGAAATTGGCCCGATACGTTTCCGGCCGGTCGTGTTCGGCCAGCAGGCCCATGTAGTCCCGGCCCTGTTTGCCCCATGCCGCCAACAGCGGATTGACATGCTGATGCATCTGTTCCGGATCGAGATGATCGGACAGGGGAGACTTGCGCGGATGCCGGGAGGATGCCATCGGCAGCAGGTCTTTGTCTTCAATGATATCCGCCCAGAAATGTTTGCAGGGATTATGCACACAGACCATCACCTGACTGAATCGGGAAATGGCGTGCAGCATATCGAGGAGTTGTTTGGGCAGGGAGCAGATGCCGAAAACGATCACCCGCCGCGGCAGATCGGCGGGTCTGTTTTCCAGGGTTTCAACCGTTTTCAGAAACCGGCGATGCAGGCTCGATCGGCTGTTTCGGTGTTTGTTCAACGGCACACGCTGAACAATATCCCGCCAGAGTTCGGCCTGCCAGCGGCGGTCGGAAGGCATCTCCATCGGAACTCCCAGCGCGTTTCGCAACTGGTCGGTGCCATTTTCCCAGTCTTCCAGCCAGTCGGCCCGGTAAACCTGATACTGGTCGAAAATATCGGCCAGCCGGGAGGCGAGCTGATAGCGCTTACGCATATCCCGGTCGTCGGTAAGATACCGGGCCAGCGGCTGATAACAATCCTGCTGCATCAACAACGGCAGCATTTCGAAAAGCCGCCAGGTCAGGCGGTTCTTTTCAAACGGCGATTCCCGGGGAACGGATTCCTTTTCCAGAACCGCCCGATAGACGCGCCACATAAAGCTCGACGGCATCGGCATCTCCATGGCTGCGGCAATTCCGCAACCCTCATCATCCGCCAGCCCCAGCTTGAGCCATTGGGCCATGCCATTGC
>CAZBUL010000218.1:2334-4497 GCA_964495045.1 uncultured Desulfobacterales bacterium
AGAAATATCTCGTTTTCAAGCGGTTTCAACGGCCGCTGCCTGATCCAGTCCACCACCACCTGACGCAGGTCTTCGAGGTGATTGGCGTGAATCATGGCCAGGCCGGCAATGATGGTGTCTTCTTCAGGTGCGTTACGGGTATTCACGGAAATCCCCCCAGAAACAGATATGGTTCGTTTATAACGATATATCAAATAATTATGACTTTAATGAATCAAATTGAATGCATCGGCCAGAATTGCATATTCGCTGTCACTCATAATTCAATCAATGAAATTTGTAAAGACCGGCTGAATCAGAAAATCAGGAAAGAGGCGCTTTCGTAAGAGGATATCAAGAAATACACCCCATATCCGGCGGTTTATGATATCATGGCGCTGTTCACTCAAAGCTTATAACGAACGGACGTTCTTGTTTGTCAATTGAAAGGAACCCAGCCCCCCTGTTTGAAGAAAAGGAATACGGCATTGAAGAATGGAAATAATTTTCCGATGGATTGGAGCGATAAGGATATCCTGAAAGAACTGACGGCGCTTTCTGAGCGGATCAGCCAATGCAAATCCGGTGAATCGGAGTATCCGACAGAACATCTCATCCATGATGTCATGCAATTCAATTTGGGCCATGGTGAGCTTCGGAACAGAAAAACCAATCGTCTGGTTTTCCTGGTGGTGTTCATCGCTGTCGTAATATGTGCTGCTGCCAGTGGAACCGTTTGGCTGGGGTATGCAATTCACCAAACCGTTGGTCGTGCTGAAAAAGCGCAGACAGCCACGGCTGATTTATTATCGATGATCGAGAAACGCCTCGGTGATTTGGCCGCCGATATGGCAGATATTCGGGAATATCTGTTGGAAGACAATTCCGAGCCTGAAACCGAAGAGCCGGAACAAACAGAGCCGTTGTTCAAAGAAACATGAATGACCCATGGCTCACTTTGGAAGAGACCTGCTTGTCTCTTGATTCATTCAGAGAACATGGAATAGGAAGGAGGATTTCCGCTTGTTTCAGCGTGCGCTTCGTTCCCGGAATTACCGCCTTTTTGTGCTAGGTCAAGGTACGTCTTTGATCGGTACCTGGATGCAGCAGGTGGCCATGAGTTGGCTGGTTTACCGATTGACCGGCTCTGCCATGCTGTTGGGGGTCATCGGGTTCACCAGCCAGGTGCCCAGTTTTTTTCTGGCGCCCGTCGCTGGTGTTTTTGCCGATCGTTGGGAAAAGCGGCGTCTTCTGCTGGCAACACAATCTTTGGCGCTGTTTCAAGCCGCCGTTTTGGCGGTGCTGGTTCTATCCGGTGTCATTCAGGTGTGGCATCTCGTTATATTGAGCCTGCTGCTGGGTGTGGTCAACGCATTCGATATTCCCATCCGGCAGTCTTTTGTCATTCAGATGGTCGATCACAAAGCCGACCTGAGCAATGCCATCGCCATCAATTCTTCGATAGTGCATGCGGCCAGACTCATCGGGCCGACCATTGCCGGTATATTTGTGGCATCCTTTGGTGAAGGCGTATGTTTTGCGATCAACAGCGCCAGTTATCTGGCTGTCATTTTGGCCCTGGCGGCGATGCGGCTGTCGCCTTATGAATTGCCCCGGCAACAGCATCGCGTGTGGCATGAGTTCCGTGAGGGCATCAGATATGTTTTCAGAAATCAACCGATTCGCATGATCCTTGTTCTCCTTGCGTTCATCAGTTTGCTCGGCATGCCATACTCGGTCTTGATTCCGGTCTTTGCCAAAGAAATCCTCCACGGCAGCTCCCACACCTATGGTTTTTTGATGACAGCCACCGGTTGCGGTGCCTTTCTCGGTGCAATTTTTCTGGCGGTCAGAAAAAGCGTGGTCGGGCTGGGAATGGTCATTGCCCGGGGTCCCATTATTTTGGGCATTGGGATCATTGTGTTTTCCATTTCCGATATGTTCGTTCTGTCGATGATAGCACTCGTTCTGGCCGGTTTTGGCGCCATGACGCTGGTGGCTTCCTGCAACACCATCCTTCAGACCCTTGTCGAGGAAAATATGCGGGGACGGGTGATGAGCTTTTTCACCGTGGCGTTTATCGGTGTAGCGCCTTTCGGAAGCCTGATCGCCGGCGCATTGGCGGGAAGGATCGGTGTGAAACAAACGGTTTTGATCGGCGGTATCTGTTGTCTGATCAGTGCG
>CAZBUL010000219.1:0-1221 GCA_964495045.1 uncultured Desulfobacterales bacterium
CCCTTTCGCCGCAGATCGAAGGCCACCGTCAATCCGGCCGGCCCCGAGCCGATAACCGCCACTTTGCGGTGGTTTTCCACAACATCTGGCACTTCCAGCATATTCATATCGACCTGATCGGCGGCAAATCGCTTGAGATCCCGAATGGCTACGGATGAATCCACCTCCCCTCTCCGGCATTGGAGCTCGCAGGGGTGCGGACAAACCCGTCCCAAAACGCCCGGCAGAGGAATCCGCTCCATGATGAGCTGCACGGCCTGTTGGTATTTTTTCTGTTTGATGAGCTGAACGTACCCCTGCACATTGGTGTGGGCGGGACAGGCGCCGACACAGGGCGCCCGGTCGTTTTTATCGATGCAGAACGTGATGGGCACGGCCTGGGGAAACGCCCGGTAAATGGCTTTGCGCGTTACCAGACCTTCATCCCACTCGCTGGGAAGCGCCACCGGACAAACCGTGGCACATTCCCCGCAGCCCGTGCAGACGCCTTCTTTCACATACCGCGGCAGCCGCCGGATTTTGGCTGTGTAATTGCCGATATATCCGGACAGTTCCGTCACCTCGCTGTAGGACAGCAGGCGGATATTGGGGTGCTGGACTACATCCACCATTTTGGGTGTGCCGATACAGGCCGCACAGTCCAGCGTCGGGAATGTCTTGTCGAACTGCAGCATGTGCCCGCCAATGGTGGTGGATTTTTCCACCAGATACACCTGATAGCCGCCTGCGGCGATATCCAGCGCCGCCTGCATGCCGGCAATACCGCCGCCCACCACCAACACGTCCGGATGCACCGGCACCTGCCGGGTCTCCAGCCCGTGATGAAACACCACGCGGCTGATGGCGGCGGCCGCCAGAGACTTGGCCTTTTCGGTCGCGGCATTTTCATCCGGCGTCACCCAGGACACCTGCTCCCGAACCGATGCCATCTGGAACAGATAGGGATTCAGGCCGGCCCGTCGGCAGGCGGACTGAAAGGTCTTCTCATGGAGCCTCGGCGAACACGAAGCCACCACCACCCGGTTCAGACCATATTCCCGGATATCTTTTTCGATCATGACCTGGCCGGGGTCCGAACACATGAAGCGATAATCCCGTGCCACCACAACATGCTGAAGGTTTCTGGCAAAGTCCGAGACCTCGGCCACCCGTACCTTGCCGGCGATATTGATGCCGCAGTGGCAGATATAAAATCCGATGCGAATGGTCATGGCATTTCCT
>CAZBUL010000219.1:1321-4356 GCA_964495045.1 uncultured Desulfobacterales bacterium
TTTTTTCGATCAGTCTGCGAACCGTGGCCACCAGATCTTCCGCCTCCGGCGGATTTTCCAGATAGGCATCCGGATACGGAATGCCGTGTGCCCCGGCTCCCTGAAATTTCTGATAATGAAAGAAGGTTTTGGCATCGATTCCGGAGAGCATAATGACTGGAATATCTTTTAAACAGACATCCTGTCGGAAACCATCGTAGAGACTGAGTGCTGTCTCATCGGGCATGATGACATTCAAGATGATGAGAGCCGGAGATTTTTGTCTGGCACACGACAATCCTTCCGATCCCTTTCCGACACCGGTCACTTCAAAGCCGGCGGTTTTCAGGACATTGATGAGGAAAAACCGCATGCTGTCGTCTTCATCGATCACCAAAACATGGGGCTGGGTTGTTTGTGGTTTCACAACAGCTCCTGATGCAGTCCATCTGGGGTTAACGGCGATTGTTCCGTTAAAAAGGATCAAAAGAATTGATCAGACAGGCACTCATTGATTAGAATTCATTATTTGTTGTTGTCTATGGCATAAGCACAAGGCATGCCATTTTCAAAGCGCATGCCTTCCATTTTGATTACTAATCTATTTTTATTGTTATATCGGATAGATGATTGGGAAGATGCCGAATGATCGATCCGGAATTCCGGAAGGACTATCGGCGGGAAAGGATTGAAAAGCCCAATTGCATGTTGCATTCACACCCCATGTTGCGCAACCTGCCTGCAACAATGCAACACAACGATGCAACAACCGTCAGGAGGGGATTTGCAAGCGTTTCATCTTTCGCCAGAGGGTGGAGCGGTCCATTTGAAGGGATTTGGCAGCCAGCGCCCGGTTTCCGTGATGGGTGTCGAGCGCATCCATGATTTTTTGGCGTTCTGCATCGGGATATGTTTCTATGGGCAGAACTGAATACCGGTTGATTCCGAATTGCTGAATGTAATCCGGCAAATGGTGCGGCAGGATGATACCGGACTGGCCGACAATCAGCGCGTGTTCCAAAATGTTTTCAAGCTCCCGGATATTGCCGGGATAATCGTAATTGAGCAGGATATCCATGGCCTGATCGGAAATGCCCCGCGGCAGGCCCTTTCCCGGCGGACAAAGCCGCGCCATGCTCTGTTGAATCAAGAGGGGAATATCGGACTTTCGCTGTTTGAGGGCCGGCAGTTCGATGCGCACGACATTCAGCCGATAAAACAGGTCTTCACGGAACTGGCGCGACTCGACCAGTTTGTCCAACCCCCGGTTCGTCGCGGATAGTATCCGGACATCCACGGTAACCGGCTGACGGCTTCCCAGGGGATAAAAATCCTTGTCTTCCAGCACGCGGAGGAGTTTGGCCTGAAGTGAAAGGGGGAGATCACCGATTTCATCCAGAAAAATCGTGCCGCCGTCCGCCTGCTGGAATCGGCCGGGTTTGTTCTGAAACGCACCGGTGAAAGCGCCTTTCACATAGCCGAACATTTCCGATTCCAGCAGCGTATCGGGTAAGGCCGCGCAGTTGACCTTGATGAACGGCTTCTCCCTGCGCCGGCCGATGGAGTGAATAATTTTAGCCAACAGGTCCTTGCCGGTTCCCGTCGGCCCTTCGATCAGCACCGTAGCATCACTCATGGCCACGACCCGGGCCATTTCAAAGATTTTCTGCATGTTCGGGTCTTTGCCGATCATGTCCTGAAACGTGTAGCGGTCCGTAATGGCCTTTTTGAGCTGATGGACTTCCGTCAGATCATGAAAAGTGGCGAGCCCGCCCACAATGCCGCCTTTTTCGTTATGCAGCGCCATATAACTGGCCCGAACCGGAATGATACGACCGTCACTGACGGCGATCCTGCCGTTGGTGCTGACACGGGTGCGTCCGTCGGATATGGAATCTTTCAACAGGCAGATGTCTGGAGAATCGCTTTCGGAAAACAGGGCGGAACAGGGTTTCCCCAGAATCTGCTGCCTTTGATATCCGGTGATTTTTTCGCCTTCCGCATTGATAAAGGTAATGTGCCCGCCCTTGTTGACCGTAAAGATGCCGATATCCAGATTTTCCAATATCATTTTCAGGCTGCGTTCTTCGAAATGCACCCGATTGATGAGATCGACAATGGGGGAATGATCCTGTAGAATGGTCAAACATCCCACCACCTGCCCGGTCGCGTCACATATCGGGGTGGCCAGGCGGGTGAGAAGCCGCTGCGCGTCCATGTTTTCGGAAACGGGCGGAGACGTGTCGCCGTCCCATTCATCGCCGCCCTTGAACAGGCATTTCACCATGCAGGGAACTCCGCAGAAGACTTCCCGGCAATCCTTTCCCCGCACTTCCTCTTCCTTCAGCCCTAAAAGGGCCTGAGCCGTGCAGTTCACGGCAGACAACCGGCGCTGACCGTCGATGATCAACGCACCGATATTCAGTTCATCCAGAATATCCAGGCACTGGTCACAGGGGATGTGTTTGTTGGAAAGCGATGGTGAAGACATCATGCCTCCGAGGGCCGCGTCGGCAGGCGCAGGGTGAATGTTGTGCCGTTTCCCGCCCGGCTATCGACCTCGACCCGGCCATGATGATGGAGCATGATGCCGTAAACGGTAGAAAGCCCCAGTCCAACACCATAACCTTCATTTTTGGTGGAATAAAACGGCTCAAAAATATGGGGCAGATCCGCTGAATCGATCCCCGGACCGGAATCTTTCACGCGAATGACAATATCATTATCCGCCCCATCGACTTCGGCGGCAATATCGAGCGTACCGCCATCTGGCATGGCATCGATGGCATTGAATATGAGATTGATGAGGCATTGCTGCAATTGATTGAAATCCCCTATCGCCATTGGCAGGTCTGGGCGAACGGCAACGGTGAGGGAAATATGGGCCAGTTGGATTTTGTGTTGACTTAATAACAGGCACCGTTCGATCAGATCGACGATCTGAACCGGCGCAAAGGCCGGTGGTGATTTTCTGGAAAATGTCAGCAGGCCCGATACAATCTGAGAACACCTTCGGGTTTCGCTTTCAACCAGCTTGAGATGCTGCTTGAATTTAT
>CAZBUL010000220.1:0-4348 GCA_964495045.1 uncultured Desulfobacterales bacterium
AGCATGCATATCGTATTGGGCAGTCTCAGCTTGTTTCCTGCTGACGGCTGCTCATGCCATGCCGGCTTACGCGCAGGTGAAATCCGGATATCGTCCGTCCGAGGCGCTGCTGCTCGATCGAAATGGAACCGTGCTGCATGAGATGCGGATCGACCCGACCGTTCGACGCCTTTCCTGGACACACCTTTCCGATATGTCACCGGCATTTTCCCAGGCGGTGGTGTGGGCTGAAGACCGACGATTTTTCTCGCATCACGGTGTAGATTACGCCGCATTGGCCAAAGCTGCTTTTGTCCGTCTTTTCTCCAGCCGGACAAGAGGGGCGAGCACCATCACCATGCAGGTGGCCGCTTTTCTGGATAAAAATCTTCAGGCAGGGAGGGGGCGCCGTTCTCTGCGGCAAAAATGGTTTCAACTGATGGATGCCCGAAATCTCGAACGCACTTGGAACAAGGATGAAATTCTGGAAGCCTATCTGAATCTCGTATATTATTCCGGTGAATTTCAGGGTATTCATGCGGCATCACGCGGGCTTTTCGGTAAGGAACCCCACGGTCTGGATGATGTGGAATCGCTGATTCTGGCCGCTTTGATCCGCAGTCCGAATGCTGCCCCTGCCGCAGTCATGCGAAGGGCTGCCGATCTGAATCGGGCAATCGGCAGGAATATTCCGGAAGAACGGATTCAAGAAAAAATCCAGGCGGTGTTTCACCGTCCCCGAAGGGTGGCTGCTCAGGGGGACTGCGCACCGCATGTGGCCCGAAAACTGCTGAAAGACCGGAAAGAAACGGTGGTATCCTGCACCCTCGATGCCGATTTGCAGCGGTTTTCCCAAGAACGGCTGGATCATCATTTGACCCGGTTGAAGGCCAGTCATGCTGGGGAGGGGGCCGTGCTCGTTGTGGCCAATGCCACCGGTGAAGTGCTCGTTTATGCCAGCCACACGACGGCGCCGGACAGATCGCGATTTGTCGATGGTGTTATCGCCAAACGTCAGGCCGGCTCCACCTTGAAACCTCTTCTATACGGCGCCGCCTTCGATCGGCGGATATTGACGCCAGCCTCGCTTCTGGATGACGGGCCGCTCGATATATCGGTGGATACCGGCATCTATCAACCGAACAATTACGATCATCTCCATCGGGGCCAGGTGACAGCACGGATCGCGCTGGCCTCGTCGCTGAATATTCCGGCGGTGCGTGTTGCAGAAATGCTCGGCGACGAAAATTTCGTTCAAACCCTGAGAAACATTGGCATCGACAAACTCCATGAATCCGGATCGTTTTACGGGCCGTCCCTGGCGCTGGGTTCAGCGGATGTCACTTTGTGGGAACTGGTGAATGCTTATCGGACACTGGCCAATGGCGGTATCCGCACACCGCTGTTTCTTCAATCTTCAGCCGATTCCAAACAACCGCCCCCTCACCCGGTTTTTTCGAAACAAGCCGCCTTTCTGATTACAGATATCCTGTCCGATCGGGAAGCCCGGAGTTTAACCTTCGGTCTTGAAAATGCTCTGTCCACCCGCTTCCGGTCGGCTGTCAAAACAGGCACCAGCAAGGATATGCGGGACAACTGGTGTGTGGGATATACAGATCGTTATACGGTAGGCGTGTGGGTCGGCAATTTTTCCGGAGAGCCGATGTGGAATGTCAGCGGCGTGACCGGGGCGGCGCCGCTGTGGCTGGAAATTATGAACCGGCTGCACTCAGAGCCGGACAGAGCACCGGCCAGCCCTTCGGAAGGGGTCGTTCGCTGCCGGGTTCGATTTCCGATTCAGACGAAATCCGAATTGGCTGAATGGTTTATCCAGGGAACCGAACCGACGGCAGAAACCATCGCCATCGCCGATCCAATGCCGCAGATCGTCTATCCGCCGTCCGGTGCCGTGTTGGCTGTTGATTCCGATATTCCGACACAGCATCAGCGGATATTTTTTACCTGCCGCGGCTGTTCTCAAAGACTTCATTGGAAACTGGACGGCCGATTTCTCCAGACAGCCGATGTAAAAACCGCATGGAACCCATCGGTCGGGCATCATGAGCTGGATCTCTGTGATGCCGGCGGTGCGGTGCAGGATAGCATTCATTTTCAGGTCCGTGGCCGGAGCATGCCATTTGTCGATGAATCCGGCATGGGCGTTTCCGACAACAGCGTTGTAGAAAGTCAACGAATCAGACAATAACATGAAATCAACAAAGGAGGATGACGATGAGAAAAAAATGGTTGACAGCGTGGATACGGGTAGGGGTCTTGGCAATCCTGACGGTTCCGGCGTTCTTCTATCTGGATGTGTCGGCATCAGATGCGGCACAAAATGTTCGGTTCGCCGTGCTTTCGGATATTCACTATTACGACAGCTCTCTGGGGACCAGCGGCCTCGCATTTGAAACATACCTGATGACGGATCGTAAAATGCTCCGGGAAAGCGAGGCCATTACGAATGCCGCCATCAGCCAGATTGCCGTGTCGGATGTCCAGTTTCTGTTGGTG
This sequence comes from uncultured Desulfobacterales bacterium, assembly GCA_964495045.1. Taxonomy (GTDB): domain Bacteria; phylum Desulfobacterota; class Desulfobacteria; order Desulfobacterales; family Desulfatirhabdiaceae; genus RAAP-1. The sequence continues at coordinate 2,494 of CAZBUL010000220.1, forward strand.
TCCGGTGATATGACCAAGGACGGCGAGCTGATCTGTCATAACGACATTGCCGCCTATTTCAAGTATCTGGAAGACTTGGGCATTCAGGTCTATGTGATTCCCGGAAATCATGACATCAACAATCCCGATGCCGTTTCATACAGCGGCGCCACGAAGACCCCGGTAGCCAAAATCACACCGGATGATTTCGTGCAGATTTACGGGCAGTTCGGTTTTCAGCAGGCATTGGCCAGAGACCCGAATTCTCTGAGTTATCTGGTCGAGCCGATGCCGGGATTCTGTGTTCTGGCCATGGATTCCTGCCGATACCGGGAAAATGTGGATACGCCCATCGTCGGCGGCCGTTTCAGCCAGGATACATTGAACTGGATTCTCTCTCAGGTTGCCTGGGCCAAAGAGAACAACAAGCAGATCATCGGAATGATGCATCATGGCATTGTGGAGCATTTTTCCCTGGAAGCCGCTGCATTTTCCGATTATCTTGTGGATGACTGGCAAAATATTTCCAAATTATTCGCCGATGCCGGCTTACGATTGGTTTTTACCGGTCACTTTCATGCCCAGGATGCTGTCAAGAAAACGGTTCAAGCCGGCACGCAGCCATCCTTCATATTCGATGTGGAAACAGGTTCTCTGGTGACGTATCCGGTTCCCTACCGGCTGGTCACGTATTATGAAGACATGTCGATTTTCCAGATAGAAAGCAAAGTTATCACGCAAATCGATTATGATACCCATGGCATTCCATTCCAGCAGTATGCCAAAGAGTATGTTGACAAAGGACTGACATTCATTGTCGCAACCTTTTTCATATACTATTTCGATATGGAACCGGCCGATGCGGAAACTTATGCACAGTATCTCGTCAGTGGGATGATTGCCAATTATGCGGGTGATGAAAATCCGACCATCGAGACGCTGGAGACGGCGATGGGGTTCTTGCAGATGTCTGAGCCGATCATGAAACTGATCGGCATGAGTATGCTCAGTCTCTGGAACGATCCGCTGCCGGCGGACAACAACCTGTATCTGGAGCTGAACAACGGGTTGAGTTACCCGCGATAACTTCAAGCAGCCGATGCATCCAATCGATCATTCATGATCATTCATCCGGCCGGATTCAAATCCGGCCGTAAAAAATCCACAGCGTTACGGGTCAGTCAATCGGCAGCATAAGCGTTTTGTCCTCGAACAATCCCTTGATTTTGATCATAACATTACCAGCCGCCGCATTTTGATCGGCCGTGGTTGCCCAGGCCTTGATGGAATAGGTGATATGCGATTCCGAAAATTTTGAAATCCCGACACACGGTGCCGGATCCTTCAAAATTTTGGGATCATCGGCCAGTATCTCCAGAATATGTTTTTCGATCGTCGCAAACGCATCTTTATAATTCAAGATCACCGGGATATCCAATTGGCAGGTCTCTATGGTGGGATGATTGACGATGTTTCCCCCGCCGATTTTGGCATTGGGGATGATAACGGTCTTGTTGTCCGCCGTTTTTAATGTCGTGGTGAAAATTTCGATTTTTTCCACCACTCCCGATGCGCCGCCCCCATCGATCATATCGCCGACTTTGAAAGGTTTGAAAATGATCATCAACACGCCGGCGGCAAAGTTGGATAGGGATCCTTGCAACGCCAGACCGACAGCCAGACCGGCGGCACCGAGTATGGCAACGAACGACGTTGTCTGTATGCCTAATTGCCCCAACGCGGCGATGATAACAAAGGCCATCAATCCCACATACGAGAGGCTCGCGACAAAAGAAACCAGCGTGATATCCACCTTGGTTTTCATCATGACATTTTCAATGATTCTTCGGACAATTTTAGCCGCCCACCGTCCAAT
>CAZBUL010000221.1:0-4221 GCA_964495045.1 uncultured Desulfobacterales bacterium
ATATGGCAACCCCCAACCGTCTCATTCATGAAAAAAGCCCTTATCTTCTGCAACATGCCCACAATCCGGTGGATTGGTACCCGTGGGGCGATGATGCTTTTTCCCTGGCCAAAACCATGGATAAACCTGTCTTTCTCTCCGTCGGCTATGCCACCTGTCACTGGTGCCATGTCATGGAAAGGGAATCGTTCGAAAATCCCGAAGCCGCCGCGGCATTGAATGATACGTTTGTCTGCATCAAGGTGGATCGGGAAGAGCGCCCGGATATCGATGCCGTGTATATGGCGGCCTGCCACCTGCTTTCGGGCCGGGGGGGATGGCCGCTCACAGTTTTTCTGACGCCGGACAGGCAGCCGTTTTTTGCCGGCACCTATCTTCCGCTGAGAAGCCGTTTCGGTCATCCCGGTGTGTTGGACCTCTGCGGGCAGATCAAGCTGATGTGGCAGTCCAACAGAGGAAAGATTCTGGATGCGGCGGCCCAGATTCAACCGCATCTCGCGAAGTCTTTTGGGTATGTGTCATCTTCGAAGTTCACCGATTCGCCGATTCACGCAGCCCATGCCGAAATTACCCGACGGTTCGACCCGCAGTTCGGCGGATTCGAGCCGGCACCCAAATTTCCGTCTCCGCACCGCCTGCTGTTTCTGCTTGGGCAGCATGAGCGAAAGGGGGATCCGGCCATCCTGAAAATGGTGGAGACCACCCTTATCCGGATGCGGTCCGGCGGTATCTGGGATCATGTGGGGTTTGGATTTCACCGGTATTCGACAGATCAGCAGTGGCTGCTGCCGCATTTCGAGAAAATGCTCTATGATCAGGCCCTTATGGCCCTGGCCTGTACGGAAACTTTTCGCATTACCCGAAATCCTTATTTTTCACAAATCGTCGAAGATATTTTCACATACATCCTGCGGGATATGACATCGGATGCCGGTGCTTTTTTCACGGCTGAAGATGCCGACAGCGAAGGCGAAGAAGGCCGGTTCTATGTCTGGTCTATCGAAGAATTCCGGCGGATTCTGGGAGACATTTCTCCCCGCTGGGAAAGGCTGCTGAATATGGCGCCCGGCGGCAATTTCCACGACGAAGCGACCCGCCAGCCATCCGGGCTCAATATTCTGCACACCGGCGTGCCCCTGACGGAGTGGGCGCGTCAGTTGAATATCCCCGAAGCCGAGCTGTCAACAGAATGGGAAGATGTCCGCTCCCGGCTTTTTGCCGTCCGTTTTCAACGCGTGCATCCCCTGAAAGACGATAAAGTTCTCACCGACTGGAATGGTCTCATGATTGCCGCCCTGTCCACCGCTGCCCGGAACCTGAACCACCCCGCTTATGCCGACGCTGCGGCCCGTGCTGCCGAATTTGTGTTGACACATCTTCTCGATACCAACGGTCGGCTGCTTCACCGCTATCGCGATGGGCAATCTGGAATCACGGCATATACCGATGATTATGCCTGGATGATTTTCGGGTTGTTGTGTTTGCATCGGGCGGATGGCAATGCCCGATGGCTGACCGAATCCGTCCGATTTCAGGAAATCCTGGATGCCGATTACCTGGATCAAGACACCGGCGGGTATTTCATGAATCTCGACCCGAACGAACTGCCTGTCCGTCCCAAAGAGCTGTATGATGGGGCCATGCCATCGGCCAATTCGGTGTCGTTGATCAATCTGATATCGCTGTATGATCTCACCAGCGACAAAACATGGATGGATCGGGCTGTTCATCTGGCTCGGTCGTTTTTCGGAACCGTCAGCAATCAACCTTCTGCTCACACATTTTTTCTGGCGGGTCTTTCAGAACTGCTTCAAAAGGGGGATGTGCTGTGAATTCCCGCACAACATCGCTGACCGGACCGATCCTCATGCTGGGTTCCGCCCTGATGTTTGCGGTCATGGACAGTGTCATCAAAATCATCGGCCCGTCTTTCCGGGTCTGGGACATTGCTTTCTATCGCTTCAGCTTCGGGATACTGATCCTCGTCGGCATCTACCGCAGCCGGGAGAATCTCTTTGCCGCCGCCAATCCCCGGTTGCTCATTCTTCGCGGCATCATGGGGTCCGTGGCCTTTTTGTCGATTGTCGGAGCCCTTCGTCTGATCCCGATTTCAACGGCCATGGTGCTGTTTTTTTCTTTTCCGGCATTTACCGCACTGTTCTCTCCGCTGATATACCGGGAGCGGATAACCCTTCCGGAAATCATTTGTATCACGGCGGCGCTGTTGGGAATCGCCGCCTTGTTCGATTTCCGGATCGAAGGCGGATGGTTCGGTCAGATGCTGGCCATCGCCGGCGCCATCTTTGCCGGACTGACGGTCAGTATCATCAAGAAGCTCCGGGAAAACCACCGGACCAGTGTCGTGTATATGTATTTCTGCATACTGGGCACGTGCATCACATTTCCGGCTTTCATTGCCCGGCCCCATCTGCCGACATCCTGGAACGACGGCATCCTGATGGCCATGATCGTGATCGCATCCGTCATCGGGCAGCTCTGGATGACCAAAGGTCTGAGGTATTGCAAAAGCTGGGAGGGCGGTGTTCTGATGACCACCGAACTGATTTTTACCAGCATTCTGGGCATCCTGTTTTTACAGGAGCCCGTTACCTGGCGATTCTGGTTGGGCGGCCTGCTGATTCTGGTCAGTGTGTTGGGGCTTCAACTTATCGGTGCAGCCGATTCGACACTTCGCCCCCGGCGATAATCACGGCAATCCAGGACGTCTATCTTTCCATGCTGTCCTGCCGTCCATGACAGTCCATGCCCGTCCGTGCAGTTCTTGATCACTGCCCCCCATACCGCGTCGGGTCCGGCACGCCCGCTTCGCTGAACCCTTTTTTCCGCAGCAGGCAACTGTCGCATTGGCCGCAGGCCAAACCGTCGGCCGATGGGTCATAACAGCTATGCGTCATGGCATAATCAACCCCCAGCGCGATGCCTCTGCCAATGATCTGGGCCTTGTTGAGGTACATCAAGGGCGCATGAATCTGAATTTTGGTGGTGCCTTCCACCCCGGCTTTGGTGGCCAGATTGGCCATATTTTCGAAAGCGGCGATAAACGCCGGCCGACAATCCGGATAGCCGCTGAAATCCACAGAATTGACGCCGATAAAGATATGCGACGATTGCAGCACTTCCGCCCAGGCCAGGGAGTATGACAAAAAAATGGTATTTCGGGCCGGCACATAGGTGATGGGTATTTCCGACGCCATGGCATCCAGACTTCTAAATTTGGGTACTTCCAGGTTGTCGGTGAGGGCCGATCCGCCAATCGCCTGAAGATCGATCCGGACAACCAGGTGCCGGGCCACCTGGAAATGTCGGGCAACCTGCTCGGCCGCTTTCAGTTCGAAAACATGCCGCTGACCGTAATCGAAGCTGAGGCTGTAAACCTCGAATCCCTCGTGTTGGGCAATGGCGATCACCGTTGTGGAATCCAGTCCGCCGCTTGAGAGCACCACAGCTTTTTCAGGTTGATTCATGGTAATTCCTCCGTTGTCAAACGCCTCTGTCCGTGTTCGGCCAGATCCATTTATGCAGTTGCAGGTGAAGGCGAACACCGATCGCATCTTGTAAAATCCACTGGGCCAACAAATCTGGAGACAACATCCCGAACGCCGGCGAAAACAAAATTTGGGATCGGGGAAAACCGGTCGGAATCTGTTTGACGATATTCACGGCAAATGTATAATCGCCGGATGTTCCGATAATGAATTTGATTTGATCATTGGGCCCGAGCCGCCGCAGATTGTTCAGGTCGTTATGGGCATCCATCCGGCTGGAGGGGCATTTGACATCCAGTATCCGGATGCAGCGGCTGTCGATCCGGGAGATATCGCGGCTGCCGTTGGTTTCCATCAGGACTGTTCGGCCCCGGTCCAAAAGCTGGTCCACCAGGGCCGGTGTTTCTTCCTGCAAGAGCGGCTCTCCGCCGGTAATTTCCACCAGGGCCGATCCCGGATAGGATGCGATCTGCCCGAGGATCTCGGCCGGCGTCATCTCATGGCCTTCTTCGTAGGCATAACGGGTGTCGCAATAGGTGCAGCGGAGATTGCATCCCGTCAGGCGGATGAATACACAGGGCAGGCCTGCATAGAGGGATTCTCCCTGGATACTGTAAAATATTTCGTTGATTTTCATGATCTGTGATTACCACAGAAAAGATGATTTTTTCAACAGTCGGTATCCTGATTGGTAACGCGGAAAGGTACCCGTTCA
>CAZBUL010000222.1:0-4173 GCA_964495045.1 uncultured Desulfobacterales bacterium
CTTTCTCGATACAACAAACAACCAACGAACAGGAACGAATCGATATTTGGATTGTTCGCTACATCTCAGAAGTGGACGAGCACTTCGGCCATGCAAGATGGATAACGCAACCAACAGCCCTATCCTGAAATCATTGTTGAATCTTTCACGTTTTTCTTACGGATTTGCCTGACAAAAATCTGATTCTCCCTGCGCTCGATTTCAAACAGACCGGTCGCCGTAATCAGACCATTGAGTTTGGCAAAACCGTAATTTCTCGGATCAAAATCGTTCACCGTCTTGCTGATGTAGTTTCCAACGGCAGATAACGACCCCCAGCCGGTTTCATCCGAGGCGGCGTCAATGGCCGAACGTATCAACGTCAACAATTTGGTGTCACAACGAAGCTCTTTGCTTGCGGCGGGTTTCATGGGCTTGACAGCCGTGTCATCCTGTGTTTGAACAAAGACATCGGTATAAATGAACCGGTCGCATGCGGCCACAAATGGACGCGGTGTTTTCCTTTCTCCAAAACCATAGACCCGCTTTCCCGCCTCCCGTAAGCGGGAAGCCAGTCTCGTGAAATCGCTGTCACTCGACACCAGACAGAATCCCGAGACATTGCCTGAGTAGAGCAAGTCCATCGCATCGATGATCATTGCGCTGTCTGTGGCATTCTTCCCGGTCGTGTATCTGAACTGCTGAATCGGCTGAATCGAAAACTCCAGGAGAGCGGATTTCCAGGAGGCCAAATGGGGGGTAGTCCAGTCTCCGTAGATTCGTTTTACACCGGCGACACCGAGCATTGCCACTTCGGCTATCAGCCCCTCTATGATTGCCGGGTTTGTATTATCTGCGTCAATCAGCACCGCAAGCGCCAGGTTCGAGTCATATCCATTTGCCATCGGGTTCCTTTCTCGATCTATCGACCAATCACCATACCCGTGAGAATATATATTGTCATTTCATTCTATTCGATGAAACAATCCGTCCGCCAGCCGGTAGATGAGATCGAGATGCGCCAGACATTCCCGCCAGTCGCTCCGAATACCCGCAATGCCGTAATACGCACCAGCAATCTGCCCGTAGATGGCGGCGGTCGTGTCGGCATCGTTTCCCAGATTGGCGGCCAGCAAACAGCCTTCTTCAAAGGTCGAAGATTGATGGAACGCCCATAGCGCCGCCTCGAGCGATTGCACGACATAGCCGCTGCCGACGATATCCGGCGGTTCTTTTCGCTGGTAGGAACCGCAGGCAATCTCATCGATTTCGGCGCACAGCGGCATGCGATCCCATAACCCAGCGACCGGGGCATACCGATCAGATAGCAACGCCTCTTTGGAATCGCCCCGAACGGCACCGACAATCAGCCCGCCAAAGTATCGGCAGGCATCCAGACAGGTGAGCGCCCCGTGGGTCGTTCTGGAGCTTTCCGCACTCATGCCGATCGCTTTTTCCGGATCGGACGCATAGAACAGGGGCACCGGTGCCAGCCGCATCAGGCTGCCATTGCCGGCAGAGTAGGCATCCGTTGCACCGGCAAACGGATCGCCGGTACGGGCGTATTTCCGCAACGCCTGCGAAACCGTGCCGCCGATATCGAAGCACCGCCCATTGCTGCTGAGATACCCTTCCTTCCACCATCGCGTGTAGCGCTCCATTTGATCGTTCGCATCGAATGTCTCGCAGGTGATCAGACTGTCGGCAAGGCAAAGCGCCATCGACGTGTCATCCGTCCATTGTCCTTTTTCCAGGCCGAACGGGCCGCCGCCGACCATATCGGTCAACGGATGAAAGGTGCCCGGCGATTTGAACTCGACGGTCGTTCCGATGGCATCCCCCACAGCCAATCCCACCAGGCATCCCTGGTAACGCATTTGTATGGTCGTCATTTAGATTCCTCCCACTTCAGGATGTATTGTTCCTGTTCATAAGTTTCCGGCGACCGGCGATTGTTTGATTTGGGGCACAGATTCCACAGTTTTTGCAGTTCGATAAGGGGAGATTCTCCTTTGTTGCCATTCCGTGCTAACCAGCACCCAACGATCATGCCAGTTCTCCCAACGCCTCCCATACAATGCAGATAGACCATCCCCCTTGCCTCGATGTGATAGTCTATCGCATTGAGAATCGCAACCGTTGTCTCTTTAGAACGTGGTATTGAAAAATCCTTTATTGGAAATCGCTGGTAGGAAGCCGTTTCAAGCAAACCCGAATAGGGAAGCAAACCCTCATTTGCCTCGGTCAAGTCGATGAAGGCCGTTATCCCCGCAAGGATCAAGCGGTCGATTCTTTCCCTCAATGATTCCGTATTTGTTTTCCTGGGATACTTTCCAGCGAAAAACTGGTCAGACCTCACCCAGTAACCATAGGATGTTAAATCAACATTCACTTTCAACATCTCACGCTCCTTTCCTTATTGTTTGCTGCTATTGCATGAATAAATCCTGCGTTTATCCATGATTTCTGATGGTTGACTAAAAGAACCCGATTCTTACATAATCCTCTTCATTTTTCGGGAATGAATCACCCGGAGCCCAGCCTTCGGTTTTCAGGTCCGAAATAATATGCTGTCTGGCTGCCTTTTCGGCTTCCTGACCAAAGAGCCTGCCAGCTTCCAGAATTCCGGTTTCATGATGGCGCACTTTTCGGTGCCTGAAACCGTATTTCTGGCTTCCGGCAAATTCATCCAGCCAACGGTGAACTTCTTCATAAGGTTTGCCAAAGAGACTTATGGACTCCTGACAATGATATTCAAGGCTGGGCATGACGCAAATCCCCCAAACAATCCAGAATCCGCACCATCGCCAGCGTATCCAGTTTACAGTAAGCGAGCAGATTGCAGCGTATTTGCTCCAATGCTTCAGGATCGTACCAGGCCGCACACATCTGATGGTAGGCACTCATCGCCGCACCGCCGTCGGCAATTTCCAGCCCTGTGTAGGAGAGTTCCGGAACCACAACCGGCAGCACGTTTTTGATGGAATACGATCCCTTGAACTGCCAGTAATACACATCCCGCTGGCGAAAAGGCACCATCAAATCCAGGATGTTTTCCTTCCAGTTGTCGATTTTCTGCTGATGTTCGGGATATCGGGCGGCCAGTTCCGACAATACCCTTTTTTCAAATGCCATATTGTATGTCAGGATACAGACGTTTTCCGGCATATCCGCCAACAGGCTCTTGAGGAACGGCTTGCGCGGGTCGATTGCAGGCAGCGCCAGGAATTCAGTATGGTAAAGCTTGCCCCCTTTCTTTTTCCGATAATGGAGCGAATACTGGAAAGGCAGGTGCTGATACGGTTTAACGCCGTCATGGAGCGGAATGGCGCTCATGAATGTCTCGAAATCCAGAAAGTAGAGAGGATATGACAGCGTTTCAAGAAACGATGCGATCTTTTCCGGGTCGATGGTGTTCTGTTTGGTTCGGGTCGATTCAACCTGCTGCCGTTGTCTTTTGTTCAGCGTGTCGAGTGGGATATCCTTCTGCTCGATAATTCCCTGTGTATAAAGATCGAATGGATCGATGCCTTTTTCGCGAAGATCGAATACGGAATCCGCCGGGATGTGCTGCCAGCAATGCTCACGAAAACTGCAGGTATATGGATCGGAGCAGTGGGGGCCGATGTCGATTTTCGGCAGTTTTCCATGCAGCATCCGCCGCTGTTTGTTGAGCTGGTCAACAACATCCGGCTGTTTTTCCTTCACCTGGGCGGTAATGTCCTCACAGGTGAAAAGTTGTCGGACATCCAGCTCCCCGTTTCGGACATACCCGTTGTTGATATAGGATATAAAAACCTTGCTGACCTTGATCCCGGCACCGGTCAGAACATGATACTGAAGGGCGGCATCCTCCACATAAACCGGCTTCAGTGACGTTCCCCCCTTGACCTCATAGAGTTCCCATCCGGAGCGGTTTTTGCGTAAGATGTCAACCTTGACGAAAATTTCATCATGCTGAAACGACGCCTCGTAGATGACTTTGGCTTTGTTATTCATGGCCTCTTGGGTCTGGCGCAACTGCTCGGCAATGTTGTTTTCGATGTACGGCACCAGAATGCCGCCGGGAAAAAGGCCGTGCGCGGCTTCTCCGACCGAATGGCCGCTGTCGAAAAGGGCCTGTGTTTCAGCGGATGTCTCGGCCTTGAGTTCGGGATGGAATTTCTCCAGATACAGGGATTTATGGCATTGCAG
>CAZBUL010000223.1:0-1462 GCA_964495045.1 uncultured Desulfobacterales bacterium
CAAAAATCTTGACAATCAACAAATACAACGAAAGGTTGGGGTTGATATGGAATTGGATACCAACGGGGCTTTGCATTTTTCACGAAAGTATAACGGGGCAAACCCATAATTTCAAGATATTTTTTCTTACATATAATTAATTATTCTAATAAGTTGAATATCATTCAAAAGATAGAAAATCAGGCGTTTTTTTCGAACGGGTTGCGCTGATTTATGGAGACATGTATATTTCGTGTTCCGAAGAACCAAGTGGGTGAAGGCGGTTCATCCAGACATGAATATCCTATAATTATAGATAGATCGAACAACAGAGAGGATAAAATGCCCCATATCGAAACCACACAGATCGATAAAATCACCGTGATCCGCATGTGCCTGGAAAACCGTATGAACTCGCTGGAAAAGGAGCTGCGGGATGAATTGAAACAGTGTCTGCAACAATTTTCCACAAACAAGGACAGTCATGTGGCCGTTCTGACGGGTGTCGGAAAAGCCTTCTGCGCCGGCGGCAGTCTGAAAGAACTCGAAGGCGGCATGCGGGATATTGCGGCAGTCGATTACATGAAGGAAGTCAGTGAACTGATCGTGGCCATCACCACCCTCGAAAAGCCTGTGATTGCAGCCGTCAACGGCGCCGCGGTGGGTGCGGGATTCAGCCTGGCGCTGGCATGTGATATCGTCATCGCTTCCCATGACGCCAACTTTTCCCAGACCTTCGCCAAAGTGGGGCTCATTCCAGATATGGGTGGGCTGTATTTCCTGCCTCGTATCGTCGGGCTGCACAAGGCCAAAGAACTTATTTTCACGGCCAAAATGCTGACCGCCGCCGAAGCCTTTGATCTGGGGCTGGTCAATCATCTGGTGCCGTCAGCGGAACTGGAAGCATCCACCCTGAAACTGGCTGAAGAAATCTCCGGCGGGTCCATGAAGGCCATCGCATTGAGCAAGTCCATCCTGTCTAAAAGCCTTCAACTGTCGCTGGCGGATGTGCTCGAATACGAGGCATTGGCCCAGGCGATCTGCATGCAGTCCGACGATCACCGGGAAGGCATTCGGGCGTTTTATGAAAAGCGGTTCCCCGACTTTTCCGGAAAATGACCGGGTTATCCGACACCGTTCCATCAGGGGGTGGTGTCGGTATGCGCCTGATATGTCTCCCCGCTATTTGATAATGTGATATTTCTGCAGATTCGATTTGATATAAGGCCAGTGCAGAATTAGATGGATGACCGTCATGATGATGAACAGGAGCGCTGTCCATTCATGAACCTCCCGCAGAAAATGCCGGAATTGAACCGCCAATCCGCCTCCCCCGCCGCCTCCCCTCGGCACGAACAGCCAGTTGATCAGGCCTGTCAGCGACAGAATCGAAAACAATACGAATGAAAAGACATTGACGATCCAGAGTGTAGCGCCTTTGTTCATGGCCATAAATTCCTCCCAGATGAGTTAATATTTTCAA
>CAZBUL010000223.1:1562-4126 GCA_964495045.1 uncultured Desulfobacterales bacterium
AAAAATCGAAATAAATCTCGGCGGATGCCGGGTTTCCGTCCGAAGGTGCGGGAAAAGTTCTGCCCTTGAAAACCTCGATGATACAGGTTTTCAAAGCCTCATCCTGAATTTCGTCGGTGCCGACTTGAATATTGAGAACAGCGCCCTGCCCGCTTACTTTCAACTGGATGGATATCTTTCCGCTGACCGGGTTTTTCATGGCAGCCAGACACCCATCGATTTCCTTCAGCATCGCCGCGATGAACGCTTCCATGGCCTTATTGGAAAGACCGCCCGAAATCACCATCTTATCGGCCAGATGCTTCACCCGTATAGGGATTTCCCGCTTGGCTTCCGATTCAGGCTTTACGGTCATTTTATCTTTCAACTGAGCAGCCGGTGCCGGCGCCATGGCAGATCTGGCGGTCATGCTGCCGCCGACAGCCAGATCCGATACCCCCTGCGGCAGAGGCAGCGGCTGCTGGATGGTGGTCGATTTTCCATCCACATTACGCACATGGGAATCGATGGCCACAAACGACGTATATTCGGTCAGGAGATTGTATTCGAGACCAAGCCGGGTGATTTCCTTGACACGCCTGTCATCGGGCGACAATTTGACATCGTCCGCCAACGCGGCGATCCGATGCCTGGCCCAGAGATACCGGATCGCGGCATTGGCGGCGGACGGTTTGGCGGTGCCGGCGTCGATTCCCGCCGAATAGGGTTGATCGCCGCTGATACCGGACAGCCGGATCGTGCCGGTGGGCGCTCCTTTCCATTTGCCGAAGAGGATGACCGGCCGCTCCGCCAGCACATCGGGGATGGCCGGAGGCTCCACATCATACGCCTGAAACCCTTCGAATTCGGTTTTGACCTTGGTCAGCACCGGCGATTGCACATATTTTCTGAATTTTTCCGCCTTGGATTCGGCGTCATTCGGTCCGGTGATCACGAAGGACTCCCCCATGCCCGCCCGTGCGATACCTTCCATCAGAAAGCGGTTGACCGACGTGCCAATCCCGAAAGCGAACATGTTGGCACGGCCCAGATTCTCCCGGATCATCTGGAAGGCATCCTTTTCCACATCCACATAGCCGTCGGTTGCAATGACGATGGTGCGGGAGCGTTTTTCATCACCGGGAAGCGACAGGGCGCGTTTTAGCGCCGGGATCAACTCGGTTCCACCGCCGCCAATTTGGCGATCGATCACCTGAATCGCCTTGGCGATGTTGTCGGATGAAGCCGGGAGGGAGTATTCCGAAAGCACAGCCGCACTGCCGGCAAACAGCAGCACATTGAATGTATCCGTCGGTTTGAGGCCGCCGATCAGTGATTTCATCAGCTTTTTGGAGATATCGAGGGGAAAGCCGTGCATGGAACCCGAAATATCCACGATGAAGATATATTCGCGGGCCGGGATCATCGCCGGGGAAACCTTGGCGGGCGGCTGCATCATCAGCAGGAAGAAGTTCTCTTTTTCGCCGGGATACAGCAGCAATCCGGATTCGATGCGGCCGCCGGCCAACCGGTATTTCAGCATGTAATCCCGATTGCCGCCCGATTTCTCCGATGGATCGAGCGTGATATCGGCCGTTGCCGGGCCATTATATGCAATCTGCACTTTGTGAGACGGACAGATCAGCTCCTGAATCGGGATACCGGCACTGACACGGGTCTTGATATCGAACGTATATGGCGGCGCTTCCCCTTCGTGGAGGTAGGGATTTTTCACCCAGCTTTCCGACGGGCCTGCAGCAGCTTCGGACTTGTTGGAATATCGGGGACCAACCACGGTGGGATAGGCGAATTCATATACGCCATCGGTGGGCACCAGCAGTTCGGTATAGCTGAGTTCCACCCGGATCACGTCTCCTGGCAGAATATTGGCCACATTCATCTGAAAGACGTTCGGCCGCTGCTGCTCCAGAAGGGAGGCGCTCTTGCCTTCCTGTTTGGCCTGTTCGTATTCCTGACGGGCTTTTTCCTTTTCCTGAATTTTGGCGATGATGGTGCGCTCGCCGATGGTCATTTTCATGGCATACACCGACGCACGGGTGGATGCCGGAAAGACATAAATGGCTTCGATCGTCTGCTTGCCGGTGTTCTGATACACCTGAGTGACCTGCACATCGGCGATGACACCGGCAATCCGGACATCGGCGCCGGTGGACTTGAGAGGCAATTGTTCCACGCCGGGATCGTCGCTTTTGACCCAGAAATACGGAGACAGGGTTTTGGTGTCGGATGTTTCGGGTTGGGCATGTACAGGATGAATTGATAACAGGAATATCGTAAGAAAGATGCTTGTAAACACCAGACGAAATTTCATGGAAGCCTCCTTTTGACCCAATGGATTGATAGCCGGCCGTTGTCATTTGACAGGATGTTTCTCCCGGTGTGGAATGCGTCTGCAAAACCGCCAGACATATTTCGGGTTGTTGATCTCCATATTACCGCTTCCATTCGCATATTGACAACAGAATTCAGGTCTTGATCAACATTACGGCCATTTTTCTGCGCCGGTGCACCAGATGATGCTTGATTCACTTTTATTATGTACACAATGTGATATAGTGCAAAAA
>CAZBUL010000224.1:0-4112 GCA_964495045.1 uncultured Desulfobacterales bacterium
CCGCCATACGCCAAAGCAAATATCTCGACCACACCGGCCTCGGTCGGGGTAAACGATATGACAAGCTGCTCCCACGTGTCGGCGGGTGCGGTCATTACAGCCATCACATCATCATCGACACCGGCGATCTGCATGCCCCGGCAATACAGCGCACCGGTTATGCCAGTGTTGTTTCGCCGAAACCAGCAAGACACCATCACCTGCGCATTGGCATTCACCGATAGTGTTGCAATGGACAAATCCAATGGGTAATAGTCGGTGCGATAAGTTGAATTCGGCGACAATTGCCAGGCTACATCCGATTCCGTATGTCTCACCGTGTCTTGCGATTGTATCGTCCCATTGTCGGAATAAATGATGCTGAATTCTCCACCATGATCCTGGCATTGTAACCGTGCATTCGAAAAGTTCACGATCCCGATCACTTTGATCGTTTCGCCCAGGGTGCACCCTTTTAAATAATTATTTCCCGCAGAGGGATGGCTGATCGCTCCGCTTGTATTGCCGGATGACATCATGCCGATTACGGTGTTTTCTTTCGACAGGGCAATGAATTCTATTGCGTATGCCGCTGAGTTCTTGCTGTTCGTGCACTGCACGACGTTATTATATGTCTTGTCTCCGAAATACAGATTACTTCCGGCATTGTTGCTGGCGTTGGCAATCTTAACCCGGTTGTTGTAACAGGCGGCGGTTGCGAGCCCCTTGGCAAGGTTGTTGTTTGCATTGGTAATCACCACGTTGTTGCCGATCACGTAAGTGGTGTCCATCGCAATGCCGCTGCCGACATTGTTACAGCAATGGTCAATATTCAACTGGTTGCATGAGCTATAATAGCAATACACGCCATTGGACCCGTTTCCTGAAAACGAGTTGGCGATAATCGTGCAATATTTCGTCCCGTTCATATACAAGCCAACGGATGCACGCACCATGCTAAGCCGGTTCAAGGTCAAATAGCTTTTACTCGATATGTCGATTCCGTTACCGGCGCCAGAGCCAACATCGAAAAACGTTTCCCCGTCCTGCTCATCGATAGTTGTGTTATATCCGCCTTCGAAGACGATCACGTTTCCGGCTATGCCGATGTCCTGCACCGCACAGTCGGTGCTGGTCGTCATCCGAAAACATTCCCGGCGGTATGTGGTTACGGTTTCTGTCGTGCCGTAATATCCCCGGCCCGCAGTGGCAATGGTGGCCGGGCCGTTGTCGATCAAGATTGTCGTGCCGTTGATCGACTGTATCGGGTACCAGGCTTCCTCTCCGCCTGTGGCGTTCGGGTTCTTGCTGATAAGCGATGTATGAGAGAAATCATTGCAGGCAATGATGTTGTCGATCTGGATGGTCGGTGTACCGGGGTCGATCATGGCATAGAGCGCAACGGACTGTATCGCCGATCCCAGGGCTGCGCCCTTGGCGATGGTCAGTGCTATGTTTGCGTTGATCTGGGCAGTCTCGATCGCCGGTATAATGAATTCATCGACGATCACATCCCCGCTGGCATCCGAGCACAAACACAGCTTGATCGCGTTGGCCGCCAGGGCAGCGCTTTGCCGGTATCGCAGCGATACTTTGGTATATCCAGAAATATCCAGAGTGGTACCCAGGTTCCGGTATCCGATCTTTCCGGTTGTAAAGGTCGAGGCAACCACAAGCTGTACGTTGTTCGATCCTTCTTTCCGATTTGTCGTCTGCAAAGAGGCGGTTACATTGGCAGACGCCGTCCATGCGGCGTTGCATGCATCGATATTGGCCGTCAAGGCGGTTTCTAATATTACCGTCTTGCTGAGGTTGGTCCACGTGGCGTTGCCGATGCCAACCGGGTCCGGCGATTTGGCAATCCGGATCACATCCCCCGGCGCAATGCGGGCTGCCGTTGCTCCCGTCTTGATCGTCTTCCAGGCTGTGGCCCACGATGTTCCGGCATTGGCGTCATTGCCGTTTTCCGGGTCGATGTAATATATGTTCATGATTGTTTCCTGTCTGTGTTCAGGGTACAGGGTACAGGTTACAGGTTACAGGGTGCAGGTGTTTTTCCTGCCCCCTGTAACCTGATACCTGCCCCCTAATTCCTATGCCTGTCCTTTTCCGTCCGTATTATAAAACCGCAACCTCCCAATCTGCTTTACAAACAGTTCCGGTGTCGCCCATTTGGGTGCCGGTATCGAAATATCATAATAGCTGTCCGCACCCGGCGCCGGGTTTTTCAGACTGCCGTCAATGGCGTCATGGGCCACTTGCAGGCATTCGATCCAGTCCGGGGAATCTTTCTGGGGCCAGGTGGTCAACTGTTTGTCTTTGGGGTCGGTCATGCTGGAATATTGCCACTTCTTGAAAATCACCGACATCACATCGTTTCCCCACCAGGCCGGTTTCTTCACCCGGTCGATAACACTCGATGCCACCGCCATCTTGCCTTCGGTGGTTTCCCCGCGGGCCTCCCGCCAAACGACCAGGGCCAGGCATATTTTTTCGACTGCTTCTTGCGACAAATCTTTAAATTCCATTGTATCTCCTTTTTTTTCTGTGGGCAGGTTACTACACGCCGATTACTTCTCCCTGGGCAGCCCCTTCATTCCTTCAAACTTGCCAGTCAGGTTAAAAACCAACTGCATCAGCTCTTCCCGTCTCGACTCGATGCGATCCATACGATCCTCCTGCCGCTGTGCGGCATTTTTCAGCATGGTTTTTATTTCATTAAGGGCGGCTGTCACCATGGCTTTGCCGTCAATACAGTCCTTGGCAGAAATCAGCCGATCATCACTGCTGATGGGGCTCAATCTCTCTTTGAGCTTGCTGGCGGCCTCTCTCAATTCATCGATCTGCTCCCCGTGCGCCTTCACTGTCTGCACGATCTTTCCAACCAGAAAGGCGGTCGCAGACAAATTGATAACCGTAAAAGTCCCCAGCGATATGATGATCTGTATCCAGCTTTCCAACTTTCACCTCCAATGCAGCTATCTGTCCATCCCGTCCATCCCGTCCATCTTGTCCATTGAGTCCATTCAGTACATCTTTTCCATTCATACCGCCAATTCAAACGGTTCCCGTTCATGCCCCCTAAATTCTTTCAGCTAAAGTATCGATCGCCGACACACGCCAAAACGCCCCATCTTCATATCTTGGCACCATGTCGGGTTCCGGGTAGGGGTAATAATACCGAATCATCCACTCCCACGGCGTGTGTTTCGGTGTCTGTCCGTTCTCGTCCGTAAATATCGCCAGAGATTCCACCGGCACCAGTTCCACGCCATTATATTGTGCAACAAAGTCGTTATAAATCGGGCCTCCGAATTCTTCATCGAAATATCCCGACTCACATTGGTACCATGCCGCCCAGTTCGGGCATCCGTTGTATGCCGGGTACGATGCCGATCCCTGGTTCGGGTAAAACCCCTGCCATACCGATGGGTAATACTTCTTGTCCGATACTTCGATCAGTTCCCCGCAGCCTTCATTGGTCCGTCTGCGGTAAAGTTCGATCATCAGTATTTTCAAACCGGCAAAGTCATGCACCGTGGTCAGGGCTGGGGTTTTTGTCAATGTTTTCGAATAGGGTACCCGCACCACCTCTTTAGCAATCGTCTCGCTTTTACACGGCAACGATTCGTGCCCTCTGAGACCGCCGAATAAATAACTTCCATACACGCCATAATTCGGGTACAGGCTCGATCCAAAATGCTGATGATCCGGGGCGCCGTCTTCACAGGCTGTCCAGAATTCAAAGAGCGGTTTGCCGTCACCGCCGATTTTGTCCAAATAGAGCGTGGCCGGAAAAACCACATTCGTAAACGGCCCGCACAAGTCATACTCGAAAAAAAGGGTTGGCGGGCTGGTTGGCGCATGGCTGCTGGCGGTGTGTACCTTCCCGCTTGTCTGCTCGACCAGGCAAATCGTTTTGGGTTTTGTCGGGGTTTTGCCGTTCAAGGTTATCCGAATGTAAAAACCACAGGGTTTGGGTTCCGATTCGAAGCCGATCACCACCGGTGTTCCACCTCCGATGGGCGTTCGGTTCCGGTATTCCACGATCACCCGGTCACCGACTTCGAAGGCGGCCCCGTTGCAGTTCATGTATTCAATCTCGACTCCTGCCAGGCTGGGCGGGCCGGTCA
>CAZBUL010000225.1:0-1984 GCA_964495045.1 uncultured Desulfobacterales bacterium
CGACAATGTGATGCCGGCCGAAGGGGTTATCGCGGTATTTCCAGTTCCAGTGTTCCAGGGTGCGGGAATTCTGAAATATCTCCCGGAACATCGGCAGAATCAAGGCTTCATCATTTTCCCGATAGGAGCGGATGAACACGTTGTCTTTCCGGCAGACAACGATATCGTACCCCATCTTCTCCTGGGTGTACCAATCCAGTTGATGCTGCCAGCCGCGGGTGAAAAATGCCAGCCGATCCGATGTGGTATCCGTGTTTACGGCCTGGCAGATGGCATCGTGATGGGTGGTGAACAGATCGATGATTCGGCGGCAGGTCGGAAGCACCCGGTTTCGAATATCCAGCCGGTTCTGAATACGAAAGCCCTGTTCAGCCAGGGCTGCTGTTAAATCCTGGCGGTGATGCACCGAAGTCTGAGGCTGAATCGACCGATCCAGACAGACCTCATCGCCGATAATCATCTTTCCGGAATCACGCAGGAGCGACCGCGCCCGACGGACTGCATCCGTCAACGGATGAAGATACTGAAACGATTCCTGAAAGAGAATCACATCATAAGTCTGGGCTGTGAATCCTGGTGCCGGGTCATCCAGAAAGCCGGCAATCTGAAAATCGACCTGGCTGTCTGCATACACCCGGCGGGCATAGCCGATCAGTTCGGGGGACGGCGCAATAGCTGTGACCCGATAACCTTTCCGGGCCAGCAGCGATGCCGACGCGCCCAGCCCGCATCCTACATCCAGGACATCGGCCGGTGCCTCGGGGAAAAATGACAGGAGACAATCGAACATCCTCTCCTGCGCCGTTTCCAGATCGTCGTTGCATGCTTCTTCTGGCCAGAGGCCGAAATGCAGATGATCGCCCTTCAGCACCAGCCGATAAAAATTGAAGGGCTCGGGAAGCGATGCCCAAACGGCCTTCGAGTCTGTCGTATTCTCGGTTATTGTGTTCACAAATTATACCGCATACAAAATACAGTCATAGAAACGGTCTTCCTCCAGCGGGTCGCCCTGTGGTGTTGACACGGACAAACACGGACGGGCATGGACGGGCACTGTATGGGCGACCTGCAGGCCGCCCATGATAGTCACCGGTCATCTGTTGCCTGTTTTTTCCCAGCTTGTTTCGATCCACCTTTTTCCCCAGAAGCTCAGACCGCCGAGGCGGCCGTAATACCGGCCTGGAGACAGGAGATGCCATGCCTGCGCATCAAATTCCACATAAGGGCCGGTTCCGAATTTGCCGGCAGCCGGAATGAAACTGCGATTGGGGCTCCATTCGAAAAGCCATCCGTCTCTGATCTGCGGCGGAACAGCCATCCGAAAAGGGGATTTATATATGGGATTCCCATCCGGTTCAATGGAAACTTTCAACGACTGCTGAAGGCGGGATGTCAGCTTGCACAAACCGTGTTTCCATCCCCGATCGTGTTTTTCCATAAAAGAAAGTCTGGAGGCTGATATATGAGAGCGTTTGGCTCCCAGATGGCCCGGATCACACTGATCGTAATAATGCACCACTTCCGCACGGGGCTCGACCACAAGACGGTAACCGGCGGCTTTGATCCGCAGAAAGCAGTCCGTATCCTCGAAATACATGAAAAACCATGGGTCGAACAAGCCGCCGGCCGCATCGACCGCCTCTTTTTTGATCAGCACGTGACCGCCGGACAGATTGAACACATTCACCGGGAATCGGGCCTGCCATACATGAACGGCATAGCGGCGCCACAACCCACTCAGCAAACGGGAAAGCCGACCCTGCGGCCCGCTGCACAGAGAAATGACCGGCTCGATCCAAAAAAGTGCCGGCGGATAGGATGGCGGCAGGAAATAACCGTTTTTACGATCCCAGTAAATCTGGGGACCGACCGCTCCGAGTCGCTTCGAAGACAGAATTGTTTGCTGCATGCGAATCAGCGCGTCTGGCAGTAAAAAAGCATCCGGATTCAACAATAGAATCAGCTCCGCATCATACTGTTCCAG
>CAZBUL010000225.1:2084-4034 GCA_964495045.1 uncultured Desulfobacterales bacterium
TCGGGTTTTTCAGTTTAATTCATTAATAACATAGGGTCTTGATCATCTTTTCGGCCATTTTGACCCCCACCCCGACCCTCCCCCGCTGGGGGAGGGAGATACTCTGGGCCTTTCTCCTGCAACAGAGGAAACATTCAGCTCCTCCCCCCCAGCGGGGGGAGGTTGGGAGGGGGGGCCAAATCGACGTGAAAGGTTGATCTGAAAGTGATACCGCTTTGCAAGAACTCGACATTTCCATTCTGATGCCCTGCCTGAACGAGGCCGAAACCCTGGCTGGCTGCATCGCTGAGGCATGGTCGGCCATTACGGAATCGGGGCTGGCTGGCGAAGTGCTTGTGGCGGACAACGGCAGCACCGATGGATCGATTGCCATTGCGGAGAACGCCGGCGCACGGGTCATCCATGTTTCCGAAAAAGGATATGGCAACGCCCTGTCCGCCGGTATTCAGGCAGCTTATGGCCGATACGTTTTGATGGGCGATGCTGACGGCAGCTATGATTTCAAAGAGTTGCCGGGATTTCTGGAAAAACTCCATGAAGGAGCAGATATTGTCATCGGCTGCCGGTTTCCCCGCTGCGGCGGCCGGATTCTTCCCGGCGCCATGCCCTGGAAACACCGCTGGATCGGCAATCCCATCCTCTCCTTTCTGGGCAGACTCTTTTTTTCTTCTTCGGTGGATGATTTTCATTGCGGGCTCCGGGCTTTCCGCCGGGATGCCATGGTTGAACTGGGGCTGAAAACCACCGGTATGGAATTCGCGTCTGAAATGGTTGTCAAAGCATCGCTTTCCGGACTCCGCATCGCCCAGATTCCCATCACGCTGCGAAAAGACGGCCGAAGCAGGCCGCCGCATCTGCGCAGTTGGCGGGACGGTTGGCGGCACCTGCGGTTCATGCTTTTGTACAGCCCGCTCTGGCTGTTCATCCTGCCGGGTCTGCTGATGACAGTTTTGGGCGGGGCCGGATTCATCCTGTTGCTGCCCGAACCACTTCGGATCGGCCGGGTCACCTTCGACCTCTCCACGCTGCTCGTTTCGTCAACCTGTCTTTTTGTGGGATTTCAGATGTTCGGATTCGGCCTGTTCATCAAGGCATACGCCGTTACCACCGGCCTGCTGCCCGGCAAAGAAATCTGGATGAAACTCGTCAAGGGCAGACCTGTCGAATGGGGGATCGCCTTCGGTATGGTCTTCATTCTGGCCGGAACCGGATATCTCGTTTACGCCACGTTGCTCTGGAAAGCCGCCTCTTTCGGGCCCATGCCATATCAGACCATTCTGCGGATGGTCATTGCCGCCATCACCGCGATCGGGCTGGGCATCCAGGCCATGGTGTATGGATTCGCCCTGGCCGTGATCGGGCTGGAACGATGACTTCCCGCGCCATCGACTATTTTTCCATCCGGCATCCGCTGCGGGGGCAGGCTTCCCGCATTTCTTTTCGGGTGCGCCGAAACATCTTCCGACGGTTTATGGAGGCCATGAAACCCCACCCTTCCGATCGGGTGTTAGATGTCGGGGCCACCCCGGATGAAATTCTGCCAGAATCCAATTTTTTCGAGATATTATATCCTTACCGGAACCATCTGACAGTTACCGGCATCGAAGATGCGTCCTTTTTGGAAGAACGATATCCGGGGCTGCGTTTCGTCCGGACAAACACGGACACACTGCCTTTCGACGATCAATCGTTCGACATCGTTTTCTGCTCCGCCGTTCTTGAGCATGTCGGTGGCCGGGAGTGTCAGCGCCGGTTTGTTCACGAACTGCTGCGGGTATCCCGAAAATTCTATATCACCACCCCCAACCGCCAGTTTCCCGTGGAGTTTCACACATTTCTGCCTCTCATCCACTGGCTGCCGCAGCCGATGCATCAACGGATATTGCGGCAACTGGGCCTTGCGTTCTGGTCACAAACCGACAATCTCAATCTGCTGACGCCCCGCGCACT
>CAZBUL010000226.1:0-4000 GCA_964495045.1 uncultured Desulfobacterales bacterium
CGATAGAAATCTCAATTTTACGCTTATGGAATAATAGCCGAATGGAAAACGAGCTGTCGCCCCAACCGGAAAACGAGTCGCCCCGACTGAAACTCAGCATCAAGACAAAACTGCTATTGACGTTGCTGGTGCTATGCATTGTTTTGCTGCTGTTTTCGGCCTATTCGACATTCAACAACATGACCCTCGTCGGCAATTTCATGCTGCAGAAATATACTGCACTGAAAGACTATGCGGTTGACAACAGCATCCAGGCATTACGCCGTCAGGCTGAATTGAATTTGTTAAGAACCGCACGGGATCAGGCTTCTTTAAGTAATTCTTATCTTGAGAAAGTTGAAGCCGAAACAAAAATTATTGCCGCATATTCCGCAACCATCTGGAAAAATCCGGAGACATTCCGCAGTCCGGGCCGGTCATATTCGATGCAGGAAACCCCGGTGGATATCCTCAAGTCTTCGGTGTATTACCCCATCCCCTTGAATACGGATCCCAATGAATTTCAACAGCAGGATATTCGATTGTCCCGATATATCGAAGAGCTTTTCATTGCTGTGCGTCAGGACAATCCGAATTTGGGATCGGTGTTCATCGTTTTGGAATCCGGGGTGGGCCGTGTGCTGCCATGGGTGCCGGATGCCCCGGCCGATTACGATCCCCGAAAACGTCCCTGGTATTCTCGTGCCGTTTCCTCGGGTCGATTGGGATGGATCGGGCCATATCCGGATATCACGACGGGTGTGCCGACCGTCACCTGTTCTCAGCCGATTTATGAGCGTGATCAGAAAGCTGTGGGTGTTGTCGGGCTCGATCTGAGCCTTGGGATGCTGATCGAGGGGGTGTTGACGCAGAATCTGGATGGTGAAGGGTGCATGTTTTTACTGGATTCGGATGGTGCCGTCATCGCGCATCCTAAAATTTCTCTGAACAGCCGCCAGTGGGATGAAAAAATCGAGCGTGAAAATTTCCTGCACAGCCCCAATGAATCCTTGCGCCGCATTGTCGTCAAAATGGTGCAGGGCGCATCGGGGATCGATATCTTTCATGAAAATGAAGACAAATACCTGGCCTATGCTCCGCTGTCGGCACCAGGTTGGAGTCTGGGCGTCATCATGCCGGTTGCTGCCATCATCAAACCGGCGGTGAGCATCGAAACACAGATCAATTCGGAGAATCAGAAAACCGAGCAGGACATCGCGTCCCAGCGGTTCGAAGTCCGATCACTGATGATCATCGTTTTTGCCATTATGCTGGTGGCGGTTACGTGTCTGGCTTACTATCTCGCCCGGAGAATCACCAAGCCCATTCTGGCCCTTCATGAAGGGGTCATCACCATCGGAAACGGGGATCTCGATCATCATATCGATGTCAGGACCGGTGATGAGCTCGAAAGTCTCGCTTACGCATTCAACAACATGACCGATGATCTCAAGAGATATATCCAGCACATGCGGGAGACAACCGCCGCCAGAAAGAAAATCGAGACCGAACTGGAAATATGCAGTCAGATTCAAGCCAGCCTGCTGCCCAGGACATTTCCGGAATTGACGGAATGGGATATCCAGGCCTGTTTTTTTCCGGCGCGCCATGTCGCTGGCGATTTTTACGATCTTTTTTTACATGAGGATGGCAACCGGCTCTTTTTTATTATCGCCGATGTTTGTGATAAAGGGGTTGGGCCCGCGATGTTCGCAGCCATCATCCGAACGCTTTTCCGGGTATTTTCGCTCAGTGATGGCGCTGCGGAACATGCAGATACCTGCAGCCTGGAAATGAATATTCTGATCGAAAAGATCAATGATTACATTTCCGAGAATCAGGCAGAAACCGGTTTTTTTGCGACGGTATTCTCTGGGGTTCTCGATCTGTCGAGTGGATTGCTCAAATATGTCAATTGCGGACATAATCCCCCCTATATTGTAGATGATTCGGGCAGCATCCGGGAGAGTCTGCGACTGACAGGGCCTGTTCTGGGAGCGATGTCCGGAATGAGCTACAAATTCCGTGAAGCCAACCTCGCTCCCGGGGATTTGCTGTTTACCTATACGGATGGACTGCCTGAAGCGCACAACAGCAGCCAGGTATTGTTTTCCGATGCGCGGGTTCAGGAGATCATCCGGCAGCCGGCCGACTCCGTCAAATCACTGTTGGATCGTGTCGTTCGGGATGTCAATGAACACATCAACGGTATAGAACAGTCCGATGACATCACGATACTGGCCATCCGCCGGCGGATCTGCTGACATGAAAATCGCAAGTCTGGTCGATACTGAAAGTGCTCCATTCAAAAAGGGGTGATGATGATGAATATCGCAGGCATGTTGGGAATGGCAATCGTGTGGGTGTTGCTGAATGCAGTTTCGACACAGGCGGCCGGTCCGCCGGATATCCAGCGGATTCTGGACAGAGGCAGATTGATCGTTGCCATGTACTATAAGGATATTCCTCCGTTTTTTATGCATATTCCTGGAAAAACTGTACCCGATGGAATGCGATGTCTGCCGGCTGCAGACGGAAATTTCTGTGGGGTGGATGTCGAGCTGGCTTTGGGGATAGCCGACAAACTCGGCGTTGCGTGTGAGTTTTATCGGAAAGCCGAAACATTCGACGGGCTGACCGATATTCTGGAAAAACACGAAGCCGATGTCGTGATATCCTTGATGAGTAGAACCCTGGATCGTTCCCGGAAAGTGTCTTTTACGAAGCCATATATATCCCTGTACAATGGAATGCTGCTGAACCGGCTGTTTCTGGCCACTTATTCGGAAGAAAAATCCCTGTTGTCGATTCTGAATGAACCGGGGGTGAAAATAGGCGTCAAAGGCGGAACATCGTGGGTGCAGTATGCCAATCGCCTTTTTCCGAAAGCGACCATCATGGAATATGCCTCCTGGGATCCCGATGTGATATCCGCCGTACGGCAGGGTGAGGTGATGGCGGCGTACGCAGATGAAATCGAGATCAAGAAAGTGATCATCGGCAAACCCGATGTGGCGATCGAGCTGAAAACCGTCATTCTCAAGGATATCACCGACCCGATCGCCATGGCCGTTCCCTGGGACAGTTTTCAGTTTCTGCAATGGCTGAATGCCTACATGGAAGAGATGAATATTTCCATGACAACCGACACCATTCTCGGCAGATTCCCGGAAAGTATCAAGGGCTCTGCGGAACAGCTCGTTACTGAGGAACAGAAACCATGAATGATCAGGCATCCAATCGGAGCGATCGATTTCAGTGGTTGACCAGTCCGTGGGCGATTCTGGTGGGAATCACCGCCGGTGCGGCCGTTGGCATTCTCGATAAGGAAATCGCCGAGTTCCTGATGCCGTTTGGAAAGCTTTTTCTGGCCATGCTGCAAATGTCGGTGCTGCCGATTATGATATGTGCCGTCGTGTCCAGTTTGGCCAATCTGCTTCGATCGAAAACAGCCAGCCGCTATCTGGTTCGCATCGTGGCCGTTTTTCTTTTCGGCATGATTTTTTCGGCAAGTGTCGGTATGTGTGTCGGGGTGTGGGCCGGATTCGGCAAGTCTCTGGATCAGCGATCGAGAGATGCCCTGGGAAAAATGGTGATGGAAAGCGAGCTGGGGTCATCGCGTTCAGATTCGAAAGGCGCACAGCCGGAATCTTTCATCTCCATTTACGATCCCATCATGAAAACCGGAAAGCATCATCCTTTCCAGGATTTTCTGTCTGGTATCGTTCCGAATAACATCTTTACCGCACTGAGCCAGGGAGAGAATCTGAAAATTCTCTTCTTTTCGATCATATTCGGCATAGCGCTGGCCACTGTCAGGATTCGTCAGACGGAAGAAATTATTCAGGCGATATTTGTGCTGTTCAAGGCGTTTGAAAATGTCATCGGATGGATGATGTATTTTCTGCCTTTCGGGTTGTTCTGTCTGCTGGCCGGGCAGGTGGCTCAGGTCGGCATTACGATCATCATGGCATTGCTGCAATTTGTGCTGATGATTTATGTGGGATCGATTTTCATCGTT
>CAZBUL010000227.1:0-3958 GCA_964495045.1 uncultured Desulfobacterales bacterium
TTCAACACCGTCATGGTTTCCCGGATTTCCTTGACCCGGTCCATATCAAGCGTGGCGGTCAGCAGCATCTCGTCGGTCTCACCGGCTTCGATCACGGTCCGTCCCCAGGGATCGATGATCACCGAATCGCCGAAATACGTGACCACCCCATCCACTCCGAAATCTTCACTGCCGACCTGGTTGATGCCGCAAACGAACATCTGGTTTTCGATGGCACGGGCCCTCACCAGAATTTTCCAGTGTTCCAGACGCGGATAGGGAAAGGCCATGGGGCAGAACACGATTTCGACCCCTTTCAGGGCATAAGTGCGGAACATTTCCGGAAAACGGATATCATAGCAGATTGCCAGACCCACCCGCGCCCAGGGGGTATCGACCACCATCAACTGGTCTCCGGCGGCGATATGATCCTCTTCGTGAAGCAGGGTGAACAAATGGGCTTTGCGGTAAATCGCAACGGTTTCCCCCTCGGCGTTGAACAGATAGGACGCATTCGAAACCCGGCCAGCCGCATTTCGGGCCAGCATGGACCCGTTGATCCAGATGTGATATGTCTTGGCCAGTTCGGCCACCCGCTCCACGATTCGTTCGTGATCGGCAACCATCCGTTCGTTGTTTTCCCAGTTGAAACCCGTGGTCCACATTTCCGGAAAGCATAAGATATCACTGCCTCGGCGGGATGCTTCGGCAATCCAGCGTTCGGCCCTGCGCAGATTTTTTTCAGGCTCGGATACGGCGACACGAATCTGGGCCAACGATACGACAAACTTCATGTCAATTCCTCCTGAGACGTTATTCTCTTCTGTTCGCCCGATTCATTGAGAATCTTCTGAACCTCACCAAGATACGGATCGGCCGCATTCAAATAAAAAGCCAGACCCGTGGAAAAATTTTTGCCGATAATGCCATCGATAAAGAGCATACTGATTTCCCGTTTTCTATTGAGGACGGACAATGCCCCCATGAGAATCCGCCGTTCTTCATCGGACAGGGTTCTGGCCAGCATCATCAGGGCCGTGCGGCCCCGCGGCTGGTAATTCCAGAAAAAAAGCAGATCCAGGGCATGGATGATCATGACCAGTTCCATATCCTTGGCATCGCCAGACAGGCTTTTTTTCATGTCACTGAGGGTTTCCATGACATTCTTATCCGGAAAAAGGAGTTCCAGATTGGTATAAACTTCCAGAATCTGTGCCAATTTATCCCGATAGTCCCGCAACCTCAGATGGATGTTCCGATACCGGTCCGCGGCACCTTCGATAACACCGGCAACGAAATCCGAAGCAGCCTTGGAGATAACAGCCGCCCATTTCTGCAGCACCGCATCGATCCCGGACACCCCGCACGCCGACAGCAGGCCAGACAGAATCCCATTGAAAATGATCGCAATGGGAATGGACAGCACACTGCGAAAAAAATTACCGGCAATGACGGTCTTGGGAAACCCCCGAAATGCGTTGTGACTGGCCAGATAAATGCCATTGGACAGCGCCATGATCGTATAGAGGGCCGAAGGATTCGTCGCTGTCGTGATATCCAGGCCTTTCTCCAGAATCAGGGTCTTGATCACCCAGTCGAGAAGGGGCACGGAAAAACCCGTATAGAGCAGAGAATCACCGATCCGCTCCCAACTGATATAGTCTTTCCAGCCCAGCAGCGGAGAGCTGCGCATCCCCCCGCCGCCCAACACCGATTGCAGGATATTACGTACACCGGTGATACCGAACCAGATGAAGGCGCCGCCGTACTTGAGCACCCACCAGTCATAACGGAGAGCGAAAGCCAGAAAAGCCGGGATAAATCCCACCATCATCTTGACGATTATTTTGGCCAGCGTATTCAAATACAACCAGGACAGCCGTGTCGTTTCCGGTGCGGCCTGTGGCGGAGACAGATAAAGTTCGTTCCCCAGATCTTCGTGGATGCCGCCCAACGTCACGATATTGCCGGGAGATTCCATGCGGGGAGCATGCTCCATCACCAGCCAATCCCGCTGATGTTCATGGATGACCCAATTGATCCCGGGGATGGATTCCATCCACTTGAAAAGACACCCGATAAAGGGGGTAAAGATTTTACGCGGCACCAGTGTCACCCGGCGATAAGCGGTCATGCGAAAAGGAATGATCATCCGATCGGCATCCGGATTCGATATTTCCCGGATCGCCCGGCCCGGCAGGCTGTCTATGACCGCCAGCCCCATCCCATGAATGCGTGAAGACATCCCCGTGGAATCACTGCCAATTCTTGATTTCAGCGGGGTTCCCTTATACATCAGCCGGAGAGTGTTGATATCATGAAGAATCGCATCCAGCTTTTCCTGTCGGTCGGTTTTGTCCGGACAGTCTGAGGCTGCCACCTGATCCATGATGTTGAGAATGAGGCGCTTCAGGGTGATGACGTTGCCTTCATTGATCGCCACCTGCAGGCGGCAGATTTCCGGAATCTGCTCGGTTTTACCGCCGGTATAGTCTTTGAGGTTGAATGTCTCCAGTCGGGTGATCAGCCCGTCACAATCGTAGAGCAGCTCCAGAACGTCTTCGGGCCGCAAATCGGTCAGATTCAGGGTAAAGCGGTAGCCGGCATGCAATTGCACGAGGCGGAGCAGCATTTCGCAAGGTGTCAGTTGAAGCAGCGGAGGAACGTCTGGCCCCTCCTGAACGGTCATGGGATCGACCAGCTCCGGATTTCGGGAAGGGCTCAAATAGCGTTCCATGATGGTGTCGAAATCCAGGTGGTTCATCGCGTCCACCTGTGTTTCGATCGTTATCTGTTCCTGTGGATCCGCCACCGCATACCGGGTGCGCAGTGCCGCCAGTTTTTTCTGTAATTCCGGAAGCAGCAGGATATGGATGTATTTCGCCAAATGAAGCAACGAGGTCTGGCCGGGTTTGACATAAATCAGAAAAGCGGCCGGATCGATGGGCTGCATCGCAATGCCGTACGTTTCATTGATGACCGGAAGATGCCGGCGGTTAAACGCATCCAATACATCCAGCACCTGCTTTTGGCGATATTCGGAAACCCGCCGCCCTTCTTCCATCAGCGCCAGAACGGGAGTTTCCGTCAAAAAGCAGAGAAAGGCCTGGGTGTCGATAAACCCTCTGGGAACCCAGATCAACTGCACATAGCGGCCCCGAAACCGGGCGGCATATTCGATGCCGATCCGCAGTGTTATTCCCATGATTTCAGCAGCTTCCAGTATCTCGGCAGCAAACGGCGCCTGAATATAATTATAATATACCACCCGAATCCGCCGGATCCCCTTGATCCAGGCATCCATGATCAGATGCGTGGCGGACTTTCGGCCTTTGGTGTTGACATCGTGAACATGATCATCGAAGGATACTTGATTCCATGCTTCCGGCATTTCCAGCAGGTGATAGCGGCGGAGCTGTTCTCGGACGATGCGGGGTCTGCCGGTGGCCGTCACCCTGAAATCATGGGCCAACTGGAGCTGACGGTTATAATTCCCCTGAGACCGAATGAGCTCCTTCATGATCTGAAGCAGGGCTCGGGCTGTATTTTTGGGCAACGTGCCTTCCGAGGCGTTGAGCACTTCATCCCGAAGCGCCCGCAAGGCACCGATCCGCTCATCCTGCTTGCCGGCTTCGAGGGATTCGATCAAATGAATGACGGCGTAGGCAATCCGCAATCCGCGTGATTCAGCCAGCTTTTTGATGCCGTGAGGATGGAAATGGGGATAAAATTTGCGTTTGTTGTAATCCTGACGCTTGTCCCGGTTCAACACATCATTGACGATGGTCAACAAGCCGTGATCCCGTCTGTCGAACATGATATCGGACAATTTGCGCATACGCTGTTTCCACCTCGAAATTTCTGAAAGTCTATATGAGGCAAAGAAATGTTTTACAGAGTTGTCAATCTATCTCAGGATCGACTTTTTATCAAGCCAGTCTATAGACTTTCAGAAAATTCATTTCGCAAGGCAGCAGGG
>CAZBUL010000228.1:0-3914 GCA_964495045.1 uncultured Desulfobacterales bacterium
GACGATCCCATGCGGAACTGAAAGCAGCTCAGGATCGTTATTTCGATCTATACAACCTGGCTCCGGTAGGCTATTGCACCCTGTCTGAAAAGGGGGTGATCATAGAGGCCAACATCGCCGTCGCCACGCTGCTGGGCGTGACCCGTGGTGCGTTGGTCAACCAGCCGATTTTCCGTTTCATCCTCAAAGAAGATCAGGACATCTACTACCTGCATCGGAAACAGCTCTTTGCGTCGGGTGAACCCCAGGAATGCGAGCTGCGGCTGGTCAAACCCGAAGGCAAACACTTCTGGGCACATCTGACGGCAACCGCCGTTCAAGCGGAAGATGGCTCGTCTTTGTGCCGCATCGTGATAAGCGACATCTCCGAGCGGAAACTGGTCGAGGAATTACTGCGCCGTAAAAATGAAGAACTCTCTACGTTGCTTGATTCCCTTCCGGTAATGACCTGGATTGCACTTGACCCTGAATGTCGTTACATCACTGGCAATCGCGCAGTCAACGAGCTTTTTGGTGTCTCCTCCGGCACAAATGTATCACAGTCTGTTGCTGATATGGGTTTGTCTCTCAAAATCATACACTTGGATAGCGATGGGCTGGAACTCCGTGCTGACCAGCTTCCGATGCAGCAGGCTATCGCTACCGGACAACCCGTGCTAAACAGGGAATTGACATATCAACTGCCTGATGGCCGTCGGATTCATGCGTTGGGAAACGCCGTACCGCTGTTTGATGAAACCGGTCGAACTCGGGGTGCTATTGGATCCTATTTAGACATCACCGAGCGGAAACGGGCCGAAGAAGCGCAGAGAGAATCGGAATGGTATCTCAGATCCACGATAGATGGGCTGCCTGCTCATATCACGGTGCTTGACGAACGCGGTGAAATCATCCTCACCAACAAGGCATACCGTGATTTCGCGGAACAGAACGGTATCGAGCCATGCACCGTTTCCGAGGGGGCCAACTACCTCGCCGTCTGTGATACCGCATCGGGCGAGCATTCCAATGAAGCCGAATCCTTCGCCGATGGCATCCGGGAGGTGCTTTCGGGCAAGTGCCGATCCTTCAAGTTGGAATACCCGTGCCATTCACCGGGTGAAAAACGGT
This sequence comes from uncultured Desulfobacterales bacterium, assembly GCA_964495045.1. GTDB lineage: Bacteria > Desulfobacterota > Desulfobacteria > Desulfobacterales > Desulfatirhabdiaceae > RAAP-1. The sequence continues at coordinate 1,111 of CAZBUL010000228.1, forward strand.
GGTTCATTGCGCATGTCACGCCATTCGTCGGTGAAGGCCCTCGGCGGGTGATTGTCGCTCATGAGAATATCACCGAGCGCAAGCATGCCGAAATGGAAAAGGCGATACTCGAAGCACAAAACCAGCAACTGCATAAGGCTGAAAGTCTGGGACGCATGGCCGGCGCCATTGCCCACCATTTCAACAATCAGCTTTATGCGGTGATGGGGAACCTGGAAATGGCCATGAATGACCTGCCGCTGGGAGTACATTCGAACGAATGTCTGACTGAAGCCATGCAGGCGGCTCGAAAGGCGGCGGATGTGAGCAGGCTCATGCTGACCTATCTGGGACAAACGCCCGGTAATGATGACCCCATCGACTTGTCCGAAACCTGTCGCCAAAGTCTGACCCTGCTGAATGCCGCAACCCCGAGAGGAATCATCGTTAATTCCGATTTCCCCCCTTCCGGTCCAGTCATCCGGGCAGACACAAACCAGATTCACCAGATTCTTACCAACCTGATCACCAATGCCTGGGAATCCATTTTTGACAATCGGGGCACCATTGGCCTGACTATCAAGACGGTTTCTCTTGTGGATATTCCCACATCAAAGCGATTCCCTATTGACTGGCAGCCGCAAGAAATCGCCTACGTGTGCCTGGAACTGTCGGATACGGGCTGCGGAATCTCAAACAAGGATATCGAAAAGATATTTGATCCATTTTTCACCACGAAATTCACCGGACGGGGGCTGGGGCTGCCCGTTGTCATGGGAATTGTAAAAGCGCATGGCGGGGGAGTAACGGTGGAGAGTGAACCGGGGCGGGGAAGTACTTTTCGGGTATTTTTACCGATATCGACTGAAGCACTCCCCTGCCGGATCGATTTATCTGCCACGCTTGGTGCATTGCAGACCGGCAAAGGAGAAAATATCCCCAACATCGAAAGCGGCGGCACGGCGCTTCTGATCGAAGATGATGAGCCGGTGCGCAATATGGCTAAAAAGATGCTCACCCTCCTTGGCTATAAGGTACTTGATGCAAAAGATGGTGCTGAAGCTGTGGATATATTTCAACAGCATCAGGATGAGATTTTTTTCGTTCTCTCCGACTTGACGATGCCTCGCATGGACGGCTGGGAGACACTGACTGCTCTGCGCAGGCTTTCGCCGGATATCCCGGTGGTTCTTTCCAGCGGATATGATGAGGCTCAGGTTATGGCGGGCGATCATACGGAGCAGCCCAATGCTTTCCTGGGAAAGCCATATCAGCTTAAAGGGTTGAGGGAAACGATCAATCGTGTTCTGGCGGATCATGAATAGTTATCCGAGAGGATACCAGAAATATGCATGAATAAAAATCCGGAAAAAAATACTTTCTGATAACGCACGTATCTGCAATTCAAATCGACCATACAATTCTGGAAAAGACCATGCCTGAAAAACCGACGTATGAAGCATTGGAAAAACGGGTTAAAGAGCTGGAGCAGGCAGCATCCGAACGCAAGTGTTCAGAGGACGCGCTGATGAAAAGTGAGGATCTATTCCGCACCCTGCTGGCCCTGGCGCCATCTGGCATTTATCTTTGCGATACGAAAGGCAACTGTCAATATGCCAATCCCCGCTGGTGTGAAATGGCAGGACTGAGCTTAAAGGAATCGCTTGGCGATGGCTGGGCGAAAGGGCTGCACCCTGAAGATCGGGATTTCGTCCTTTTGAACTGGCAGCAGATGGTTGAATCCGAAGGCAAATGGGGACTTGAATACCGTTTTCAGACGCCTGCAGGCAAAACCACTTGGGTCTATGGATTGGCTGTTCCCCAGCGGGATGCCATGGGAAATATCATCGCCTATATCGGAATCAACACCGACATCACCGAACGCAAAAAGGCGGAAGCAGATTTGACAGCCGCATACCAGAATCTGGAAATACTGTGGGGTGTTGCGTCCATGGCCGATGCCGATGTCAAGACAATCTCCGATCATATTCTTGCATCGATTACCCGAATGTCCGACAGCCCCTACGGATTCTTTGGATTTGTCAACGAGGATGAATCCGTCATGACCATCCATACATGGTCCGGTGAGGCGATGAAAGACTGCGCGATGGCAGACAAACCGCAACAATATCCGGTCTGTAAATCTGGAATATGGGCAGAGGCCATACGCCACCGGAAACCGCTTATGATAAATGATTATAACGCTGCGCTTACTGGAAAAAAAGGTCTTCCGGAAGGGCATGTTCCATTGACCAATCTGCTGGTGCTTCCCATTTTGGTCAATGGCAGGATCACGACCGTGGCGGCCGTGGCAAACAAAATTAATGGCTACGGGCAGCAAGATGCGAACCAGATTTCGGCGTTTCTGGGAAGTATTCAGTCCATTGTCGAACGTAAGCGCGCGGAGGAGGCGCTGCGGGAGAGCGAGGAGAGGCTTCGGACAATTCTCCAGACAGCGTTGGACGGTTTCTGGATTTTGGATACACGGGGGCGCATATTGGAAGTCAATGAGACCTATTGCCAGATGAGCGGCTACAGCGAACAGGAACTGCTGACCCTGTGCATTTCCGACATTGAGGTCATTGAATCGGCAGACAGCACGGCTGCCCGCATTCAAAAGATCATAGCGTCAGGCAAGGATCGTTTCGAGTCCCGACACCGAAGCAAGTATGGCAGCATTTTTGACGTCGAAGTCAGCGTCCAGTACCGGCCCACAGAAGGCGGGCGATTTGTGTGTTTTCTGCGGAACATCACAGAGCGAAAGCTGGCAGAGGAGGCGTTGATCGAAAGTGAGAATAAATTTCGCCTGACGTTTAATTTCAGCC
>CAZBUL010000229.1:0-3845 GCA_964495045.1 uncultured Desulfobacterales bacterium
CATCATTTTTCCAATCAAATCGATCGGGGTTTCGAAGGTGCGTTTCGCATCGCCCCCTCGGCTGCCGGAATCATTTTCGACTATTATCGGAATACATTTCACAGAGATTATACCGAACTGGTTCAGGCAGCCGATAAAATTGACGCGGCGGATCTCACACAAGAGGAAGTTCTATATCCGGAACGTTTTCCCTATATTCTGCTTTCCATGACCATCAGCAGTCAAAACAGAGAAGACGAACCCTACTGGAACCATCTGGTCGATTTGCTCAAAAAACGGCCCCTTGCGGATGTCATGGAAGATGCAACGGTCAAAACCCGCTGTCAGAAAGTTATCCAGGAAAATATCGCCTACCGGACCCACCTGAAAAATCATACCCGGTGCCATGAGTATGTGGCGGTAACAGATTTCCGTTCTCTGATGCCGCCGCCTGTGGGCAACCGATTTCTGGTCTATTCTTTGTTTCCGGAGTGTTCGGTTCAGGTGAAAATCCGTCTGGATACCAATCAGTCCGACAGGGTCATGATCAGCATCGGACACAGTATTTTCAACCGGACGTGTCATGTCAATATCGGAGAAATGCTGACAGGTTTCGAAGGCGGCGGCCATCGCGCGGCGGGAGCATGCAGGTTTCATGTCGATAAAGCAGACCGATATATTCCACAACTTCTGGATATTCTGATAAAAAATTCTGAACCATCCGTAATCTGACAGTACTCCGTAATCAACCCGTATTCAACTGGCCTTCAGCCATACACTGGCAATGGTTCCCTGGGGGGAACGGCTGTTCAGCTCCACCCGACCATCCATCTGGCTGAGCATTTTTCGGGATATGGCCAGGCCCAGCCCGGAATGTCCATCCCGTGTGCTAAAAAAAGGGGTAAAGATTCTCGAGCGGATTTCGTCGGAAACACCTTGCCCATTATCCAGAATTTGAATCACAAAACTGCCGGAACATGTAAAAGCCATCAGCTCGATCTCCGGAGATTCGACGTCCGAGACCGCTTCAACGGCGTTGTCGATCAAATGACCGACAATTTGATGCATGGCTGAAAAATTGGCCAGAATTTTACATGGTTCTGCATGGATCTGCTGTTTGAATCCAATCTGCTTGCCGGCGATTTTCGATCTGGCGAGGGTCACCCAGTCGCTCCAGAGAAAGATCAGGGGGATATTTTCAATCTCACCGACCGCTGCCCGCGCATAGGCACGCATGGCATCCAGGAATTTATGCTGGCGGGCTACCAGAACCAGTGCACGATGCAGGAATTCCAATCGGGAAACATCATCGAACGTGTCATAGTTTCTGACCAGAACATCCAGCGTCATTTTGAGTGAATTGACCGTATTCCCAAATTCATGACGCAGAACGGAAAATATCTGCTCCAAATCTTCAATCAGTTGTACCGTATCTTTCATGACGGGCGAATCCACTGTGTGTTCCATCGAAAAGATTCATCATCACCAGCCTCTGAACCATTTCACCTCAAATGTTTACGGCAGCAAAAGGCGAATTTTTTCAGAATATTTCCCCATGACCAGGCGGATATTTCCCAGTGTGGATTCTGGGTTGACCATCATGCCAAGGTAATAGCCGGACCCCACTTGACGGCAGATGATCCAGGCATTGCCCGCCTGAAAAATCGCTTCCTTCAACTCTCCGGCCCCTTCGAATTCATTCAGGGTTTTTTGAATGATCCCGATAATCATGGAAAATTTGGCGACAAAAACATCCGCGGGAATTTGTGCCGGATTGTATTCGGCAATATCAAGACCATCGACATCCATGAGACTGATCATCATGCCGCCGTGAATCTCCGAGAACATTTTTTTGAAAAGATCGGCAAACTGCTTGTCCGGCTGATTACCGGATACAAGAGCCGTCATGTCCGGCATCAATGTATCGAACGCATGAACCTGTCTCAGAGGCTGTTTTCCCATGAGGCGCGGTTCTGTCTCTTGCAGCAGCGATACGAAATCGTTATCCGGCTGGGTAGTCAACAAAAGACTGGGCCCCGGACATTCGGGTGTCAACCAGTCGGGTTCGGTGTTTTTCTGGCTTTCGGGAATATTGAAATAATCGTTGCCTGTTTTGATCGCGCCTATCTCCGTTTCGATAAAATTGAGTTCCTCACCAAATGATTCATCAAAAGCGCCCAATTCATTTTCATGAAGCTTTTCATCTTTCCGGCGGGAAGCCTCCATCATGATGGGCATCAAATCGGAATTGATCCGCCGCATGATTTTTTTATCCGGCAGGTTTTTGAATGACAGGGAAACCTGATTCCACATGATCATCTCGATGGCGGCTTCTTCTCCGATCAGCCGGCCGCTGACCGCATCGAACAAAACCCCTCGGTCGAAGTAAAATAGACCTTTTTTTCCCCTGGCGCTCACTTCTAGAAGACATGTCTTTTCCTCCATTTCAATCAACTGCAGGAAGCTGCCAACAGAGAACCCGGTCATCGTTCCGGTCTGGGTCGTCTGTTTCAAACCTTCCTCGATGCTTTTAACCAGATCATCGAAATCTACGGGTTTATCGAGAAAACCGATAATTCCGATGGACTCGAATTTTCCCTGGATTTCACGGGTGCCATACGCACTCATCACCAATACGGGGATCGAGGGATACCGGGTATTCATATAAACCAGAAGCTCGAATCCGTCCATTTCAGGCATACGGATATCCGTCACGACCAGATCGATCGCATTCGATTCAAGAATTTTGACGGCTTTTTTTCCATCTTCGGCCGTAAACAGTTGAAAGCGATCCTTGTAAGCCTCAAATCCCGCCCGGATACTCAGCAACAGAGATTTTTCGTCATCGACGATCAAAACCTTTTTCATGAATTATCTCATCCGCATCGAATGTTTCGCCCAGACTGGATACAATATTCGGCAATGCTGTTTTTCATAAGCTTTATACGACAATAAATCAATGAACATCAATACACCAATAGGGTCAACAGGCCATAGCGGAACATTTTTCCGACGGTGACCAGCAAAACGAACACGCCGAAACGGATGCCAAGCATCCCTCCGACCAAACATATCGGATCCCCGACCACAGGCACCCAGGAAAACAGCAATGACCAGATGCCATACCGAGCATACCAGATTTCCGCGCGCTTCCGATCTGTTTCATCCATCCTGAACGCCTTCTGGATCATCCACGGACCGCCATAAAGCCCGATCCCGTAGGTGGTACAGGCACCCAGCGTATTGCCGGATGTTGCGACGGCAACCGCCGTCACCGGATCGAATCCCGCATAGACCATTGCCAGCAGCAGCCATTCCGAACCGATCGGAATAATGGTAGCTGCCAGAAAGCTCAAAATGAACAAGGAACCATAGCCGTAATGATTCAGAAAAAAAGTCATGGATCAAAACCGATATCCCTTCATACCGTTGGCATTCAATCATCTATTGACCCAAAAAGCCTTCTACTATAGACTTTCAGAAAATTCATTTCGCAAGGCAGCCGGGAGGAGACAATACGGGTGTATATCTTTGACCGAAAACGCCGTGAAATGAATTTTCTGAATGCCTATGTAGATTATATTGATAGATGATGAATCAATCGTCAACAATGAAAGGCGATCGGGTGACACGCTTTTATGTTTTTGTCTTGCGGGCCATTCTGGGGGCGGCTTTTGCCGTCATTCTCATGCGGGTGTTCTATCCCCGATCGCCAATAAGCTATACGATGGCCCTCTGGGTATTTCTCGTAGGCATGGCCTATCTGCTCAAGTATTTCAGATCCATAAAATTTAGACATTCAGAAAATTCATTTCGCAAGGCAGCCGGGAGGAAATAGGCCTTTTTCGGCCATTCCCGACCGATAA
>CAZBUL010000230.1:0-2517 GCA_964495045.1 uncultured Desulfobacterales bacterium
CCTGGTACCTCAAACCTGATATGTGATGGCTATGGATCAAAAAGCATTACGGGCTCTGGAAAACCGCTGCATTCAGGAAGAGCCGCCGGAATGCACGGCCGCTTGCCCGATTCATGTCGATGTCCGGGCATTTGTGGGTCATATCTCCCAGGGGAATTATCCGGATGCCTGGAAAGTGCTGGGAAAAACCATGCCCTTCCCTGGTATCCTGGGCCGGATCTGCGATGCGCCGTGTCGGAACCGCTGTAAACGCGGGGAATCTGGGCAAGCCATAGAAATCGGACGGCTCGAACAGGCCTGCGTTGTCACACCGGCACCTAAGCAACGGATATTGGCGCTGCTGCCTGGAAAACAACAGCGGATCGCCATTGCCGGAAGCGATCTGGACAGCCTGACCGCAGCGTGGGATTTGTGCCGGAAAGGCTATACCGTCATTCTCTTCGAATCCGGTGAACATCCTGGCGGCTCTCTTCTGGAATTTTCCGAATCCGTGCTGCCTCGGGAGGCCGTGACGGATGCCGTCAGGGAGCTATCCCGTTTAGGCATGGAAATTCACCTGAACGCTTCCATCCACGATACCGTTTTCCAGGCGGAGCTGCGGAACAGTTATGATGCCGTGTATCTGGGTTTGAATGACGCAGCGGTGGCTTCGATGGAAGAAATCGATGGGGTATTTGTCCGCCAGGCTGCGATGGACAAAACCCGCTCCCCCGTCTGGCTGACTGCTGAAGGTCGTCATAAAGCAACATCCATCGATCGATATTTACAGAACGTGTCGTTGACAGCGGGAAGGGAGCGGGAAGGGCCATATCCCACAAGATTATACACACGAACCGATGGTGTGCCGCCCTTGCCGGCAGTAATACCGCTGGATCCTGTTCAGGGATATTCGCCTGACGAGGCGCGCCGTGAAGCCGGCCGCTGTCTGCAATGCCAATGCCTCGAATGTGTGAAAGTCTGTGCCTATCTCGATCATTTCGGTGCTTATCCGAAAAAATACGCCCGTGAAATTTACAACAACGCATCGATTGTCATGGGGGCCCGTCAGGCCAACAAGCTCATCAATTCTTGCAGCCTTTGCGGACTGTGCGAGGCGGTTTGTCCGGAAGGGTTCGCCATGCAAACACTTTGTCTGGAAGCCCGGAAGGACATGGTGCAAAAAGACAAGATGCCGCCGTCCGCCCATGAGTTCGCCTTGTTGGACATGGCATTCAGTAACGGCCCGCAATGTGCGTTGACCCGTCATGAACCGGGGAAAGCATCCAGTGAATTCCTGTTTTTTCCGGGTTGTCAGCTTTGTGCGTCCGCTCCTTCCATGGTGAAACACACTTATACGCATCTGCGAAGCATCCTTGCCGGCGGTGTCGGGCTGATGCTGAGATGCTGCAATGTTCCGGCGAACTGGGCTGGGCGGATGGATCAATTTGAAAACGAGATGACCCGATTGCATGATGAATGGCGTGCAGTCGGCAGTCCCCGGATCATCGCGGCCTGTGCGACCTGTTACCATGCCTTGAAATCCCACTTGAAAGAGGCCGACATCCTGTCGCTCTGGCAGTTACTGGCGGAAAATGCCTTGCCTGCCGGTTTTCCCGCTTTGAACCATGCGGTTCCGGTGGCTGTTCACGATCCGTGCACTACCCGTCATGAACTGGAGATTCAGCAGAGTGTGCGGACATTGCTGCAACGGTTGAACCAACCTTTCGAGGAAGTGGAAGCGGATGGCGGGCTCACGGAATGTTGCGGTTTCGGCGGGTTGATGCAGAACGCCAATCCAGGGCTCGCAAAAACTGTGGTCAAGCGTTTGTCCGAAAAAAAACCGGCGGATTATCTGACATATTGTGCTGGGTGTCGTGATAACCTGGCGGCTTCCGGCAAACGGGCGGTTCACATGCTGGATGTGATTTTTCCGGATGCTGCCGGGCCTGATCCCGGCGCACGAAAACGACCGGGATGGTCTGTGAGACAGGAAAACCGTATGCGGTTGAAAGCGGATATTTTGAATGAATTGTGGCACGACAAACTGGAGAAAACGGATGATCCCGTCGAAATGGTGTTGATGATCCCGCCGGAACTTGAAGAAACTCTTGATGCGCGCCGCATCCTGACATCGGATATCCGAAAAGTCATCCAACACGCCGAGCGAACGGGAGAAATCCTGTATCATCCTGAAACCGGTCATAGTCTGGCGGCATTCAAGCCGTATAACACCACGTTCTGGGTGGAGTATTCGGTGTCCGGCAGCCGATTCGTTCTTCACAACGCTTACAGTCACCGGATGGAAATATCCGGTAAGGGGGCGCCGTGAATGGAGATTACAGCCGCCCGGATGATTTGACATGGCGGTGTCGCCGGTGTAATGTCAGCCTCGTTGTCGGTCCGGCCACATTGACATATATGGGAAACCGGATGACGGCGGATCTGCCCCAGTGTCCGGTCTGCGGCTTTGTGCTGATTTCCGAGGAACTGGCCCTCGGAAAAATGGCCGAAGTGGAACAGGCGCTCGAAGACAAATAA
>CAZBUL010000230.1:2617-3813 GCA_964495045.1 uncultured Desulfobacterales bacterium
TATGGTACAATACGATATCCCAGAAAAATTGCGGACAGTTCTTGGTGATGCCATTCGGCCGGGAGGCCTGGCACTCACAGAACGGGCAACAGCCTGCTGCAATTTTGCCAAAGGTGCCCGGATCGTCGATATCGGCTGCGGATGGGGAACAACCATCCGATACTTGCAGGAAAACCATGGACTTCAGGTTTGTGGAATCGATGCCTCGGACCGACTGTTTTCAGGAAGCCATAACCTGCCTGTCATTCAGGCGGATGCCGAATCCCTTCCTTTGGGCGGCAATTGCTTCGACGGGATTTTCTGCGAATGCGTGCTTTCGTTGCTGCCGTTTCCGAAAAATGCGCTGATGGAGTTTCACCGGGTGTTGCATCCCGGCGGCTGGGTCGTTCTGAGCGATATCTATCTGCAGAATCCGGATTCGATTTCATTGAACGAGGCCGAGAAAGGCATGTTACCGTTATCCGATCGACCGACGTGTCTATCCGGCGCCGTTGCTGAATCTGCATGGCTCGAACGGGTCAAATCGTGCGGATTCGACTTGTTGTTATGGGAAGATCACAGCGCCCATCTTCGGGAATTGGCAGCCAGAATCGTATGGGCTTTGGGTTCACGGGATGGCATGATGAAACTCTTCTTTCCTTGCGCCGGTTCCGGCTGCGACCGGGAGACGATCTTGCAGTCTCGGCCCGGTTATTTTTTGTTGATTGCCAGAAAAGCGGATAAGGGATGACATACCCATGAACGATAGTACTTTCAGGATCATTCAACTGGCGGCAAAAGGATACTGCTGCAGTCAAATTCTGGTGCAGTTGGCCCTTGAAACTCAGGGGAAGGAAAATCCGGATTTGGTGCGCGCCATGTCCGGTCTGTGTATGGGTGCCGGAAACAGCGGCGGTATCTGCGGTGTTTTTACCGGTGCCGCTTGTGTCCTGGCCCAGTACGCTGGAAAAGGCGTCGATGCCGAAAAGGAAGCGGACAAACTGCCGTTGATGTATGCCGAACTCGGCGAGTGGTTCGATCAACGAGTTACAGATTCTTATGGCGGTACGTCTTGCCGGGACATCATCGGGGAGGAATCGTCTCGTCCGCGTCCAGACCGGTGTGGCACGCTTCTGATGGATACCTGGAAAAAGGTCACAGAAATCTTGATGACCAATGGTTTTGATCCGGTCAATTCCGTGAGGGCTGATCAATAA
>CAZBUL010000231.1:0-1821 GCA_964495045.1 uncultured Desulfobacterales bacterium
CCATAAAAATCACTATTACACCAACCCCAGAGCCAATCTTGTTTTGGAACGTGAACCGGTTCATCATCAGCCTCCTGAACTGTATATTATGTGAATATTGAAATGGATGCCCTCATGGCAGAACCCGGAAAATGCCAATCGCTACGGCAAACCTGGTGCTGAATTCTGATGGATACTTGACTGACATTTAAACCAGTAACGAGATTTCGTCGGCGCCCAGCACTTTGTCGATGTCGAGAAGAATCTTGACGCTATTTCCGATCTTGGCCATTCCAAGAATATAATCCGTGCTGAGTTTCGTTCCGAAAGACGGGGTTTCCTCGATGACCTCAGCCTTGATACTCAATACCTCCGAAACCGAATCCACCACCACACCGATCATCACATTTCCGGCCCCGCCCGCAATCTCCACCACGATGATACACGTGCGTTCCGTATAATCCACGGGATCCATGCCGAATCGGGATCGAAGATCCAGAACCGGTATCACCCTGCCCCGAAGGTTGATGACCCCCTTGACGAATTCGGGTGTCTGCGGAACGGTTGTGATGGGCATCATGCCGATGATCTCTTTGATCTTCAAAATGCCGATGCCGTATTCTTCATTTGCCAGACTGAAGGTCAAGTATTTTCCTTCCCTGTCGGACATGGCGTTTACAGCCTGATCCATTACTCGCGTAAATGCTGCCATATAGTTCTCCATTTCAACGTTGATGAACTCTCATAAACAAGTATCCAGGCATTTTACGAGGCGTCAACTTTGCTTTAGAAATCTTTAAAATCACTCTCATCCATGGGGATGATGTCATTGGGATTGATGGTTCTGGAACGATGAAGTGACAGGGCTTTTGCCTTTGAGGGTATTTTGGCAACGGCCAAAGTCTTTTTTTGTGACTGTCCGGCACCTACAGGCGTAAAAGGACGGCGGGTAGCGGCGTTTTTTTGGTCCTGGGATGCCGTTGCATTTCCACCCACGATGGATACCAGCTCATTGATCATGCCCTTCATCTGTTCCGCCTGAGCGTTCAGCTCTTCCGAAGCGGACGCTGCTTCCTCTGCTGTGGCCGCGTTTTGCTGAGTGACCTTGTCCATTTCGGAAACGGCGATGCTCACATGTTCGATTCCCTTGGCCTGCTCGCTGGATGCAGCCGCGATTTCACTGATTATATCGCTGATTTTGCAGGTGCTCTCCGCGACACGGGTGAAAACCGCGTTGCTCCGGTTGACATGCTCCGAGCCTTCCCGTACTTTTTTGGAAGTTCCCTCAATCAGACTTGCGGTGTTTTTGGCGGCATCGGCTGCCCGCATGGCCAGATTTCGGACTTCGTCTGCCACAACGGCGAATCCGGCGCCGGCCTCTCCGGCCCTGGCCGCTTCAACCGCTGCGTTCAGTGCCAGAAGATTGGTCTGAAACGCGATTTCATCGATGGTTTTGATGATTTTCGAGGTTTCATCGCTGGCTTTCAGAATGTCGGACATGGAGACCGTCAACTCGGACATGGATGTCGATGCGGTCTGGACGCTGGCAGTCGCCTCCTTCATCAGGGTATGGGCCTGGCTGGCGTTACTGGCGTTCTGTTTGGTCATGGAGGACATCTCTTCCAGCGAGGAAGAGGTTTCCTCGATGGAAGCCGCCTGTTCCGATGAACCTTCCGCAAGGGTCTGGCTGGCGGAAGACACCTCGCCTGCAGCGGACGCCACTTGATCCGCACCTTCATTGAGATTGCCAATCACCTCGATCAGTGGTCTGGTGACAAAACGCGACATAAACCAGGTCAGGGCCAGAAGAACCGCGATGGCCAGTACAATGATCACGACGGC
>CAZBUL010000231.1:1921-3766 GCA_964495045.1 uncultured Desulfobacterales bacterium
GCTGCATGTGAATCCACAATAAACGGGAATTCATTCGTGTCCTTTATCTGCTTTCCCTCGTAATAACGTTTTGTCAAGGTGTTCAAGACACTGACTTTGGCATCCGTTTCATAGGTTTTGGCCATTTCGGTTCCGGCCAGGCCGGTGTCGTTGATCGTCGTCTGAAGGCTCACCTGCACCTGTTCGATCTCTCCCGAAATTCCATTCAGCCTCTGCGCGTACACTTCGACCTGACCGGTATCGACTACATGGGCAACCTCTTTGGCAATGCCGGCGGAAAGATAAACGGTCAAACCGATGACTCCGGTTACTGTAATCAGAAAAGCGCCGGCAACCAAAGTCAATAATTTTGTCTGTATCGAATATTTCACTACACTGTCTCCTTCATTTAGGTAACGCATGCAAAACAGGTCAATGGGTATTGCCGCAGACCTTGTTTCAAATCATGATCTCCCTTTCGGGATTACGGTTGTTCCGGGTAAGTCGGAATGGGAGATCATGAAAAATTAAGCGTTGCCGATCCGGCGATTATGCTATTCCTTTATAACTTTCGCCGCCTTGAGCATTTCCAAAGGAAACTGGACGCCCAGTTTCTTTGCGATGGCCATATTGACGTACAACTGGCCTTTCTTGTTGGAAACGATCGGTAAATCCTTGGGCGACTTTCCTTCGAGGATATTCATGGCGATTCCTGCGGCCAGCTCTCCCTGCTCCTCGGCAAGCTTGGCATAGTCGATCAGAACAAACGGTGCGATGAAGTCATGTGAACTCCCTGTCGGGATTTTGGTATTTTCCCGGGTGAATTTCATGGCCTCCGTGTCATCCCAGCCGCTGATGCCGGCGTTGTTGATAACAATGAGCATATCCGTTTCATCCTGAAGCTTGACGTATTCCGTTTTCCATTCTTCGAAAGTATTGACAAATTTCGTTGCGGTAAGCTGGACGCCAAGCTTCTTCAGTTGATCCGCTTCCTTTCGGTCTGTCTCATTATCTTTGCCGATGAATCCCACACGACTGCCTTTGGCGAATTTTTGCATCGAATCGAGGAGCGGTTTGATTACCGAAACTTCCAGAACGCCGGTTACGTTCTTGGAGGGAAAGCCATAGGAAGAAGCATCCCAGTTGATGCCGCAGAAAACAAAAGGAATATCCGAATCCTTGTAAAATGGAATGATCACCAGTTTTGCTGCATTGTCGTCGGCGGTTATGACGACATCCGGTTTCCAGGAATCGATTTCTGCCTTGGCTTCATCACCGGCCTTCTTCTGGGCTTCCGCCGAAGAATTGCGCTTGGTGTCCATGTGGATAACCTTGAAGTCATACTTGTCGCCGATGACACTTTTGGCACCCTGAACTTCCCCGTCGCTCCACGCATATCCCGCATGATATGAATCGATAAAAAGGACCTTTTTTTTCGCAGCCAGAGACGTGCCAGTGCACAGCAAAACCGCTATTCCCGTTACCATGATCATTTTCGACAATTTGTTAAAATTCATACGTTTCTCCTTTTGATAGTGTAAATATTCGGTAACCTGGTTCAACCTCACTCATTTCTTCCATAAGGAAAACACGAACTCATCTTCAATCCTGTTTCTCGGAAATCGATGCCATCAGCAGAATGACATCGCCTCTACTCATAACGGAACACCATCCGACAGCGAATAGATATCTTCCGACGGATCTTCCCAGAAAGCGAAAGAACCCGTTTGTTCAGCAGCGATCAACACTTCTGAATTCTCTAATTCCATATCCATGTCATTCGTAAATTTCCTGGTTTTATGTTCTAATAAAATCGATAAATTCGAAAACAGCAATTTGCTTATCATACGGCAATCGTTCCAATTT
>CAZBUL010000232.1:0-3730 GCA_964495045.1 uncultured Desulfobacterales bacterium
AACAGAAAGGAGGGGCTGATGGCAGAAGAGATCAAAATCGGCTGTGCCCGGCCGACAGGCGGGCTGGTAGGCGATCCGGCGGAACCGAAACAGGACTCTTTATCCCAGACACCCGACGAGAAGGAGGTACGCAGCATGATTCAGGTTGGTAGAAAAGCACCGGATTTTACGGCACCCGGTTATCAGAACGGGAAGTTCATTTCCGTCAAACTTTCCGACTACCTTGGAAAGTGGGTCGTGTTATGTTTTTATCCCGGTGATTTCACATTTGTCTGAGCGACGGAAATTTCGGCAGTTGCCGAAAAACACGCGGAATTCGAAAAACTGGGTGTCCAGGTGTTGTCCATGAGTATCGACAGCATGTTCGTTCACAAAATGTGGAACGACCATGAATTGTCCAAAATGGTTGACGGCGGGGTACCCTTCCCGATGCTGTCAGATGCCGGGGGCAAGGTCGGAACTGCTTATGGGATATATGACGACATTGCGGGTGTGGAAACACGCGGCCGTTTTCTGATCGATCCGGATGGTGTCGTTCAGGGATTCGAGGTGCTGACCCCGCCGGTCGGACGGAATGTCGCCGAAAGCCTGCGTCAGATTCAGGCTTTTCAACTGGTACGGGAGAGCAAGGGAACACAGGCGACGCCATCGGGCTGGCGGCCGGGTAAACCGGTGCTGACGCCCGGACCGGCTTTGGTCGGCAATGTCTGGAAAGAATGGAAAACGATCCAGGCCTTTGATTGATCGGGTGTGGGTCAATGCATGAAAAGTATCCCCCTTTTTTTTAGAAAAGAGGGGGAATCATCATTCGGTGACAGCCCTGTCCGGACAGATCCGTCCGGGGAGTTCAAATTAACACGTCAATGGAGAGATGGGATGTATTTCAAACAGTTCACAGTGGAAGGCATGGGGTGTCTTTCTTACCTGATCGGCTGCCCCCAGGCGAAAGTCGCCTGTGTGGTGGATCCCAAAAGGGATGTTCAGGATTACATCACGCTGGCCCGAGACAATGGCATGAAGATCACACATGTTTTCGAAACCCACGTTCATGCCGACCATGTCAGCGGCAATCAGGAATTGCGTTCCCGAACCGGTGCGCAGATTTGTTTCATGGAAAATTCCCCGGTCACCTTCGATCACGTGGAACTCACGGAATGGCAAAGAATGGCTTTCGGCAATGCCGTTCTCGAATTCATCAAAACACCGGGGCATACCCCTCACGCCATGTCCATTCTGGTGACCGATACCCTGCGCAGCAAGGAACCCTGGCTGGTGCTGACCGGCGACTGCCTCTTTGTCGGGGATATCGGCCGACCGGATCTGGCGGGAGAAGAACTGATCGATGAACAGACATACAATCTGTATCACTCTCTCTATCACAAACTGGGTAAGCTGCCGGCCACCCTGGAAGTTTTTCCCGCTCACGGCGAAGGTTCGCTTTGCGGAAAGGGAATGAGCTCCAAATCGAGCTCCACTATCGGCTTCGAAAAGATGAACAATCCTGTTTTGAATCTTTCGGCCGCGGTCTTTGAACAACAAATGAAGCAGAGTTTTCCGGAACGGCCCAAGAGTTTTTCCCATATTATCCAGACGAATAAAAATGGTGCGCCGCTTCTGGATCGATGTCCCATCGTCCGGGACATGAGCCCCTGGCAGGTCAAGGAGCAAATCGATCGCGGGGCCGTTGTTCTCGACACACGGGATACGGCCGCTTTTGGCGGGGTGCACATCCCCGGCGCCATCAACATCGGTTTTGCCAAACAGACTGCCAATTGGATCGGTATGGTCATCGATCCCACATCCGAACTCGTTTTGGTCGTATCGGATGAAGAAGCCTACGAGAAAATGACTGTGCATCTTCATCGCATCGGCTATGACAACATCATCGGGTATCTTTACGGCGGCATTGCCGCCTGGCAGGAGGGGGGGCTTCCGATCAATCAGCTCTGGCAGATTTCCGCCGAAAAACTCAACCGAAAACTGGAAACCGGAAAATTCGATTATTTTTTCGATGTCCGCACGCCGATGGAATGGGCCGGCGGTCATATTCAGCAGGCGGCACACCTGCCGCTGCCGGCGCTGCTCAAGAATCCGCCGGATGTTCCCAAAGACAAGGAAATCATCGTGGCCTGCGGTATTGGGTACCGGGGCAACATCGCGGCCAGTTTTCTGCAGAGCTGCGGCTTCCAGCATGTTCACAGTCTGGCGGGCGGCATGAAGGCGTGGATCAACAGTGGACGACCTGTTACCGCATGATCGTGCGGCCATCGGCGGACAATTCCTGGAGCGGTGTTCCGATTCATGAGTGGGTTCGCCGATCCGAATTCATGATGGCCTATTGGATGCAAAATGACGGAGTTTTTGGGCTTGCAAATGGACAAAATCGACTATCGGGATGACTGCTGAAAGGGTTTTAAAGACGTAAGTTTACGGCTATCTCAACTTGAGGCAGGAGAACGGTTTACATTTATCTGTGCCGCCGGGCAGGCCGGAAAAATGGCCAAGGTGGTGGCCTGTCGGAACGGGCAGATTGAAGAACAGCAGTTGGTGGTGGATGGAATCGTTATGACGGTGAGCAAAATGCATCTGCCAAAATAGCGGATCATTACCTGCGCAGCCAATCATTGTCGAGTTCATGACAAAACACCTTGATTCGCGCACGTTAACCAGGAGGTGCCGTTATGCCAGCGGCCAATGGCTGGACCATCGTTCTAATGGATGACGAGGCGGACATCCGGGACGTTATGACCCTGACGCTTCAGGATTCTGGCTATCGGGTCTGGACCGCGCCGGACGGTCAGACCGGAATCCGCCTCTGCGAAGAGCACCAGCCACAGATCGTTATAACCGATATCCGCATGCCGGGCATGGATGGCATTCAGGTGCTTCAGGCGCTGAAGGAACGCCTGCCGGATATCGAAGTGATTGTCGCCACCGCTTTTGGCGAGCTGGACCTGGCCATTCGCGCTCTGCAACTGGATGCCTCCGATTTCATCACCAAGCCCATCGGCGACAGCGCCCTGTTTCTGGCGCTGAAACGCGCTGAAGATCGCTATGCCTCCCGAAAACAGATTCAGGATTACACCCGGCTGCTGGAATCCGAAAACGCCAAGACATCCCACGAACTTTCCGCAGCCATCGCTTTCCAGAAAAATTTGATTGAAAGCTCCATGGACGGCATTCTCGGCTGCAATGAAACCGGGAAGGTGGTGATCTTCAACAAGGCCATGGAACGCCTGTTGGGATTTGCCAAAAATGATGCCTTGAATCACTTGACCCTCGATCGCGTGTTTGCACCGGAGGAACGCGCCGCTTTCAACACCGCGCTGGCTGTTGATGCTTACGGCGGAAAAAATCGGCTGGTATTGCATGAAACGACCATGCTTTCCCATACCGGCAGCAAGGTTCCGGTTCAGATATCAGCGGTAGTGCTGCAAGAAGCGGGTGTGGTCAGCGGCCTGGTCTGTTTTGTCCGGGATTTGCGGGAGCTCCGGCGGCTGGAGCAGGAAATGTCCGATCAGGCTAAAATATTACATCAGGACAAGATGATGTCTCTGGGCCGCCTGGCCGCCAGTGTCATCCATGAAATCAACAATCCCCTGGCCGGCATCCTCAATTATATTTCACTGATGCGGCGCATCCTGGATCGCGGCCTGCTGCGCGCCGAGCAGCAGGATAAATTCAAGCAGCATCTCAAGCTGGTTGAAAGCGAAACCCGAAGGTGTTCTCA
>CAZBUL010000233.1:0-3720 GCA_964495045.1 uncultured Desulfobacterales bacterium
GATCAGGGAAATCCGGTGGCCGTCAACGGTCAAACGATGACACCGGCGATACTGCTGCGGGAACTGAACCGACTGGGCGGCCGAAATGGCATTGGACGGGCCGATATCGTCGAAAACCGGTTTGTGGGCATGAAATCCCGCGGTGTTTATGAAACGCCCGGCGGCACGATCCTGCGGGCCGCGCATATAGCCATGGAGTCCATCACCCTCGACCGGGAAGTCATGCATCTTCGGGATTCCCTGATTCCCAAATACGCCGAACTGGTCTATTACGGATTCTGGTTCTCCCCGGAAATGCGCCTGCTCCAGAACCTGATCGACGATACCCAGAAAAATGTCTGCGGCGTGGTCCGCCTCGAACTCTATAAAGGCACCTGCCGGGTTCTGGGCAGAAAATCGGATCGGTCGCTGTACAGTGTGGATTTTGCCACATTCGAAGACGATTCGGTGTATCGCCAGAAAGATGCCGAAGGATTCATCCGGCTGAATGCACTCCGGCTGCGGATACAGAATCTGGTCAAATAAAAAGGTATATTTATGATCGAAAAGCCCTGGGAAGGAAGATTTGCGGAAAAAACCGATCGGAGTGTCGAGCTCTTCACCTCATCCATCGATGTGGACAAGCGCCTGTATGCGCACGATATCGACGGCAGCATCGCCCATTGCCGGATGCTGGCCCATACGGGAATCATCACCCATGAAGAGGCCGTAAAACTGATCGAAGGGCTGGGTGCCATCAAACGGGAGATTCAGCGGGGAAAGTTCGAATTCGACCATAGCCTCGAAGACATCCACATGCATATCGAAACCCGGCTGTTTCAGGAAGTCGGCAAAGTCGCCCAGAAGCTGCATACGGCCAGAAGCCGCAACGATCAGGTGGCTCTTGATTCCCGGATGTTTCTGCGGGAAGAAACCCGAAACATCATCCGGCTGCTGGATGCCCTGAACAACGTTATTGTTACCCTGGCCGAAGAGAACATCGACGTGATCATGCCCGGATACACCCACCTGCAACGGGCTCAGCCGGTGTTGCTGTCTCACCACCTGATGGCGTATTTCGAGATGTTTTCCCGGGATCGGGCCCGGTTCTGTGATGCCTTGAAACGCATCGACGTCATGCCCCTCGGTAGTGCCGCCCTGGCGGGAACCACCTATCCGATCGACCGGCATTATACGGCCGAGCTGCTTCAGTTTCCGGAAGTGTCGGCCAACAGCATCGATTCGGTGTCGGACAGGGACTTCATGATGGAGTTTCTATCCTGTGCAAGCATTGCCATGGTTCACTTCAGCCGGATTTCCGAAGAAATGATTCTCTGGTCTTCATCGGAATTCGGATTTATCGAGCTTCCAGATGCCTTTTCGACCGGCAGCAGCATCATGCCCCAGAAGAAAAATCCGGATGTACCCGAACTGGTCCGGGGAAAAGCCGGACGGGTTTTCGGGGATATGTTTGCACTGCTGACCCTCATGAAGTCGCTTCCTTTAGCTTACAACCGAGACATGCAGGAAGACAAGCCGGCGGTATTCGATGCCGTGGATACGTTGAAAGCCTGCACCGAGATTTATACGGCCATGCTGCCCCGGATCAAGATCAACCGGGATACCTTGTACCGATCGACGACCACCGGATTTTTGAATGCCACGGATATGGCCGATTATCTGGTCACCAAGGGGATGACCTTTCGTGAATCGCACAGTGTGGTGGGAAAAGCCGTGGGATATGCCCTTGGCCATAACAAAGAGCTTCACGAACTGACGATGGATGAGATGAAATCTTTCTCGTCGTTGATCGGCGAAGATATCTTCATGGTCTTGACGCCCGAAACGATGATCGACCGGCGCACCTCCTATGGCGGAACGGCTCGGGAAAATGTCCGGGATGCCATTCAGTCCGCCCGCCAGCGTCTGGCAGAGGTCGTGTCTTCATGATCGGTGTGCCGGCCGGATATGCGTTATTCACCGAACGGTTTCCCCTTCGATTTATGTTGATTTCTCCCGCATTGTTGTGGGGAACCAGCAAGAAGAACGCAGCCGGTGGAACCGTCGCGGCGCATATCGTTTTCGTCCATTTGCTGGTGATTATGATGTGCCTGGGTGCGATTGGCTGCGGCAGAAAAGAGATGCCGTCGGCCCCGCGGCAGGTTCCGCCCCAGTCGGTGACAGATTTGTCCGCTCAATTGTCCGGCAATGAAGTGGTGCTGAGATGGTCTTTTTCGACAGCACTTTACGGGTCGGAGCCCATCGAGAAGTTTGCCGTGTTCCGGTCGTCGGAGGCGGTCTCCGAGAGGTGCGACGGTTGCCCGTTGATGTTTAAACGATTGATCGATATCCCCATTCTGGAAGGGGAGGGCGAATCCTCCTTTCTGACGTATCGGGATACGCTTGAAAAAGGATATCGATACCGGTATAAGGTGATCGGTTATTCCGCAGCAGGGCTGGCCGGCAGGGATTCGAATATTGTGACGGTAGAAGGGGAGTAAACATGCATAATTTTGAATATCGCAACCATGAAATGTATTGCGAAGACGTTCCGGTTCAGGCCATCGCCCGGGCGGTGGGAACGCCTTTTTATCTATACAGTCATGCCACGCTGACCCGGCATTTCAATGCTTTCAACGATGCGTTTATCGGACTGGACCGGCTGGTCTGTTTTTCGGCCAAGGCCAATACGAGCATGGCCGTTCTCAATCTGCTGGCGAATCTGGGAAGCGGGCTGGATATCGTATCGGGCGGAGAGCTTTTCCGCGGGCTCGAAGCCGGGTTTGCGCCTGATCGAATTGTGTATTCGGGTGTCGGCAAACGCGTGGATGAAATCGATTTTGCTCTCGAGACCGGGATTTTGATGTTCAATGTCGAATCGATGGAAGAGCTCGAACTCATTCAGGCACGCGCCGAAGCCCTGCATAAGAAAGCCTCCGTTTCCATCCGGGTGAATCCGGATGTGGATCCCAAAACCCATCCTTATATTTCAACGGGCCTGAAGAAGAACAAGTTCGGCATCGACACCGAAAGTGCGGTAACCGCTTATGCGCGTGCGGCCGGGATGTCTCATATAACGGTCGTTGGGATCGACTGCCATATCGGTTCTCAGATCACCGAAATCCAACCATTCGAGGATGCATTGAAAAGTCTCAAGAATCTGGTTCAGCGGCTGATGGCTATGGGCATCACCATTCGGTATCTGGATATGGGCGGCGGGCTGGGCATCACCTACCGGGAAGAAGCGCCGCCCCATCCGGTCGAATATGCACAGGCCATTCGCAAGGTGCTGGGTGACCTTCCGGTGATGTTGGTGCTGGAGCCCGGCCGGGTCATCGTGGGCAATGCCGGCGTCCTGATTGCACGGGTATTGTACCGGAAAAAAGGGCTGGTCAAGGAATTTGTTATCACCGATGCCGCCATGAACGATCTCATGCGGCCCATTTTGTATAACGCATACCATGAGGCCATGCCGGTCGTTCGTACTGAAGGGGAATCTTTTACCGCCGATATCGTCGGCCCCATCTGTGAAACCGGTGATTTTCTGGCTCAGGACCGACTGATTGCACCGGTTCGAAGCGGAGACCTGATGGCGCTGATGAGTGCGGGCGCTTACGGGTTTGTGATGTCGTCCAATTATTGCTCCCGCCTCCGGGCTGCTGAAGTTATGGTCCGGGGAGACCATTTTGCCGTGATCAAGGAACGGGAAACTTACGCCGATCTGATCGCCGGGGAATCCAT
>CAZBUL010000234.1:0-2372 GCA_964495045.1 uncultured Desulfobacterales bacterium
GAATGTCGGAGAAATAATTGATGCAGTTTTCGTTCTCTGGCCCCGGCTCGCAGGGGTAAGACCCCGGCAGCAGGTTGATGCGGTACCCGGTGCCGGTAAGCACCGATCCGCTTGGAATCAGATTCCAGGCCCGGCTGATGGTTTTGACGGCAGCGGCAAGGCTTGTGCCGCTGTTGGCATCGTTGCCGTTGACCGGGTCCACCCAGATATCAGAAAGGGTCGGCGTTCCCATGTCATAATAGGTAACGGCATGAGCAGCACCTGTGAGAGAGACGACAAAGATCACAATGATAGTGAATTTTCGCATGGTGCTGCCTCCTATGATTGTTATTTCGATCACGGCCCACTCAAAGATATTTTTGTTACCGTTCAATGTATGACTCAATAAATCCATAACATGCATTTTTTCTTGCAACAATAATGAAATTTCATTATTGTTGCAAGAAGTGACCAGATGGTCATTCGACAAATAATATTCCCTGGTTGATCATATTCAACCATTTTTCAAAATCAATTCATCAATCGGATTTCTCTCATGTCGGATCGTTTCGCTGAAATCCAGGAAAAAGTGCTGTCCACCCAGCGCCTGGAATTTGAGGACGGCCTGTTTCTCTTCGAAAGCCACAACATTATCGATATCGGCCGGCTGGCAGATGTCGTCCGAAAAAGGCTCAACGGGAACCGCGCCTGTTTCGTCTATAACCAGCATATCAACTATACAAACGTCTGCATCAGCCATTGCCGTTTCTGTGCATACGCCAAAAAAAAGGGGGATGCCGGTGCCTATACATGGAGCACATCAGATATCCGGGATCGCATCCTTTCCCGCATCGATGAACCCATCACCGAACTGCATATCGTCGGCGGGCTGAATCCCGATCTGCCTTTTTCCTATTACACGGATTTGCTGGAAACGGCCCAGGAAGTCCGCCCCAATGCTGCGTTGAAAGCCTTCACCGCTGTTGAACTGGATTTTATCGCCGCCAAAAACGGGATGTCCATCGAAGATGTCATCACCCGGTTCAAACAGTCCGGCCTGGCCATGCTGCCAGGCGGCGGGGCTGAGATCATGAGTTCCCGGATTCACGACCGGCTTTTTCCCCTCAAGATCGACGGGAACAGATGGATCGAGGTCATGGAAGCCGCGCATACAGCCGGTTTGAAGACCAATGCCACCATGCTGTACGGTCACATCGAAACATATCAGGAGCGCGTCGATCATTTGATCGCCCTTCGGGAATTGCAGGACCGCACATCTGGATTCAGCGCGTTCATCCCCCTGGCCTTTCACCCGGCCAATACGGGCCTTGCCCATCTGCCGCCAACCACCGCTTTCGACGACTTGAAAACCATCGCCATCTCGCGGCTGATGCTCGACAACTTTCCCCACATCAAGGCATACTGGGTGATGATCGGAGAAAAGCTGGCGCAACTGGCCCTGTCCTTCGGCGCCGACGATCTGGACGGCACCATCATCGAGGAAAGAATTACCCATGAAGCTGGCGCCACATCCCCCAAAGGGCTGACACGGGAGCAGCTCACCCGTTTGATCACGTCTGCCGGGTATGAGCCGGTGGAAAGAGACGCTTTCTATCGTCCTGTCACCCCGCCCGTCCAGGAATGAACAACGATGCCGATCCTTAACCGTTGTTCACTCCCCTTCCCTCTTGAACTGAACTGTAGGAGCGTAACGCCTTGAACACACACTATAGCCCCCCTCCCGACCTCCCCCCGCTGGGGGGAGGAGATGAGCGATTGTCGAACGTCCTCGAAATCTCCGCCATCCACAGCAAAATTCTTGGCAATGGCCGTATCGATGCCGCAGAAGCCCAATATTTGCTGGAACGGGCCGACCTGCTCGATCTTGGATATTTGGCCCATGAAGTCCGAAAACGACTGCATCCCGATCCGGTGGTCACCTTTGTGGTGGACCGCAACATCAACTACACCAATGGCTGTATCTGCGGATGCAAATTCTGCGCGTATTTCCGGCCGCCGGAGCATCCGGATACCTTCGTCATCACAAAGGATGCCCTCCGCCAGAAAATCAGGGAAACCCTCGATCTTGGCGGAACGCAGATTCTTCTGCAAGGCGGGCTTCATCCCCATCTCGGCATTGACTTTTATCGGGAGATGCTGCGTTTCATCAAAACGAATTATCCGATTCACATTCATGGGTTTTCACCGCCGGAAATCGCCTTTATCGCCGAAACGAATGGATTGTCCATCGAAGAAACCCTGCACGCGCTCATCGATGCCGGTCTGGACAGCATTCCCGGCGGTGGAGCCGAAATCCTGGATAACGATATCCGCCAGCGGATATCTCCGAACAAATGCACGGCCGACACCTGGCTGAGCGTCATGGAACAGGC
>CAZBUL010000234.1:2472-3692 GCA_964495045.1 uncultured Desulfobacterales bacterium
TTCTACACGCCTCTCCGGGAGCATCCATCATGCAGACAACTGCCATAAAGAATGCTTGCTATAGACTTTCAGAAAAATACCAATTTTGTTAAACCGGGCGTGGCGTTATCGGTCGGAGATATACGACAGTATTCTCTCCTCCCTGCTGCCTTGCGAAATGAATTTTCTGAAAGTCTATACAACGATTTATTTTCGGTGTCAGATCATTTGATCGGCGAAATCATCTCATGTAAGGCGCCCCAAACCGTCATCCACCGGGCCGGATGGGTGGTGATCGATCCTTGGACGATTTATCCCAATGGATACGTTCACGTCGAAAACGGCATGATCCATGCGGTTGGAAAGGGCAAGCCCCCCGGAACTCATCCCGTCCGCGATCACGGCCGCGGTGTGCTTTTTCCGGCCATGATCAATGCCCATACCCATCTCGAACTCTGTGCGCTGAAAGGCCAAATCGCCACCCGTCAGGGATTTGGGCACTGGGTCCAGGAGTTGATCGAAAAGCGGGCCAAGCTCGATGCCACCACGCTGATCGAAGCGGCCAAAGCCGGTATTTCCGAAATTCTGAATTCTGGATGCGGAGCTGTTGGAGAAATTTCGAGCCTGGGGCTGACCCGCGATTGTTTTCACAATTCAGGACTGCCCGGTGTATGGTTCCGGGAATACCTTGGCACAGACACATCGATATCAGACGATCGCGAAAACAGTTCCGGCAATTCGATAATTTCCATGGCCGGTCACGCGCCCCACACCACGTCGCCGGCAGTCCTGGCCGAAATCAAACGCATCACCCGATCATGGCACACGCCATTTTCCATCCACGCCGCCGAATCGGATGAAGAAATGACGTTCTTGACTACCGCAGAAGGCCCGTGGAAAACCTTCCTTCTGTCCCGCGGCATCGATCCGGCATCGTGGGGACTTCCGGTCAAAAGCCCGATCCGGCATCTGCACACCATCGGCATTCTGGATGACCGGACGATTCTCGTGCATGCTCTGCATACGGATTCCCGCGACCACGAATTGATTCAGACATCCGGCGCACATGTCTGCCTCTGCCCGCGCAGCAATCTGGCCCTCCATGGCAGGCTGCCGGATATAACCGGCATGATCCATCTCGATATTCCGCTCTGTCTGGGCACCGACAGTTTGGCCAGCGTGAGCAGCCTCAGTCTTTTCGATGAGATGGCCTGTCTTTGCGAACACTTTCCGGAGGTCTC
>CAZBUL010000235.1:0-2268 GCA_964495045.1 uncultured Desulfobacterales bacterium
TTCGACAGGGTGCGGTACAGCGGCTGCCGGAGCATCATGGTGTAAATGTCGGACTGGCTTTGAATATCCAGCGGCTTGAACCGGGCCTCCACGGAATTGAAATCGTTTTTGCGGTATTGAACACTCAGGGTCGTTTCGTAGGCATTTAACGGAAAGGCATAACTGACATCGATTTTGGGCCGAACCCCATCGGAACCGCCGAGCGTCAAACTGAAAATATCTCCAAATCCCAGCACATTGTTGTGAATTCCCGTAACTTCCGCCCGCTCCGCACCGATGGAAGGAGACTGGTAATTGTTGACGCGAAACCAGAGCTGATAGGGAACGGTCTCTTCGACCTTGACATCGAGCTCAGCCTGCCCCCGCTCCAATCCGGGTTTGAGTTCGGCGTTCAATCTCTCGATGTGGACATCGGTCTGCAAGAGCTGCATCCGCCGCTGCAAATCGGTGACGTTCAGGGGCGGGCCTGCATCCAGCCGAAGCCGGCTTTCCACATAGCTGGGCCGAAGCCTTCCGGATGTATGCACCTGAATCCGGAAAAGTTCGCCTTCGATGATCCGGATGGTGATGCGGCCGCCTGAAAGGGTTTGATCCGGAATGACGGCCCCGGAATTGATATATCCCCGGTCGATGTAATAAACGGTCAGGGCCCGTCTGAGGGCTTCGATATCTTCTGCGGCCAGCCGCCGGTTCAGATATGGCTGGGCAACTTTTTCCAGCTCACTGCTCGGAATGACGGTGTTGCCGGTAATTTCGATATCGCTGATCCAGACCCGCAGTGACGGGGCCGCTGTTGCGGGTACATCTTCGGAAGGGGGCTCGACAGGAGGCAGTTTGAATTCAGGCGGTTGAGCGGGCGCAGAGGGTTCGAACTGAGGCGGCGGATCCCCCGAACGGCCGGTGGGGTCGAGTCCGGCATGTTCGGCAAAACCTGGGGCGGTCCACAAGAAAATGATCATCAACGGAATCTGGATAATGTGCCGAATACAGGCGTATCCTGGCGTGTTGAACATCCAGAAAGGACCGGGCCGATTTCGTCCTGTTTGCCATGGCGTATGGTCTGTCATAAGATCACCTTTGCCAGGAAAAGATATTCAAAGGAAGAGATTGACGAGTTCTGTACCACAGTTTATAAATATTGACAAACAATTGCCATGCAAATGTGTGAGTCCATGTGTGTCCGTGCCTGTCCATTCTGTCTTTTTTCAGTGCCTGCGTTTTCCTCGAACTGATTGGTTTTTAATAAGATCATGATTTTTTTCAGGAGGAATAATTTGACATCACACTATCATCGTTGGGTTCGGGTGATCTTCTTCGGGCTGTTTCTGATGTTGCCATCCGCAGTTCTGGCCGAATCGAATGGCGATGCCATGCTATCATCCGGTTTGCAGCGCTATCAGCAGGGCAGCACGGCACAGGCCGTATCGGAACTGAACGAGGCCTCCCGGATTTTTGCCCAGGAAGGCCGAACGGAAAAACAGATTCAGGCGTGGCTCGAGATCGGAAGAATCCATCAGATAGATGGCCGTTACGATCAGGCGGATGCGGTTTTCCAGACAGCCATGGCCGCCGCGCAGTCTGCCGGAGATTCCCGGATCGAGGCATGGGTTTCGGTTTATCGGGGAAATATGCTGACGTCAACCGGCGATTTGACTGAATCCCGGCGGCTCCTGGAATTCAGCGTGTCCGAGGCCAGGAAACATGATGATCATGCGCTGCTTGCCGTAGCCTGGAACCATTATGGTCATTATTATATGGCCCGAAAAGAGTATTCCTCGGCCCTTGACGCTTATCTGCGAAGCGCGGACGAAGCCGGTGATTCCCCCCTGGCGGCTACGAGTCTGACCAACGCCGCCATGGCGTCGTTGTGGATGGATGATGCCCAACAAAGACAGTCTTTGCTGGATCGGGCTTCCCGACAACTCATTGCCGTTCCCGATTCCCGGGACAAGGCTTTCGGACTGGTCACGGTTGGGCAGAGCTGTCTGCTGCTTTGGACACAGGGAAAGGCCAGCCGCGAGTGGGCGTTTCCGACGGCTTACCATGCACTCAAAGAAGCCGAAAAAACGGCGGAGCGCCTTGGCAATGTTCTGGCACTTTCATACTCCCGCGGTTATCTGGGGCAATTGTACGAACACGATCATCGCATCGACGAGGCCATGCAACTGACCCGATCGGCTTTGTGGAGCGCCCAGCAGGCGGATTCCGCCGAGTCGCTGTATCTTTGGCTGTGGCAGACCGGACGGCTGCTGGCGCTTCGGGGAGATA
>CAZBUL010000235.1:2368-3676 GCA_964495045.1 uncultured Desulfobacterales bacterium
TATGACAATCGGATGACCCTTGAACAGATGGACCAGTGTCTGGGGGTATTCCGGTTTCGTCAGGTGCAGCTGGATTTGTTGACACTCAGTGCCTGTGAAACGGCGGTGGGTGACGAGCGCGCGGCATTGGGGTTGGCGGGGGTGGCTGTCAAGGCTGGTGCCCGAAGTGCATTGGCATCTCTTTGGTCGATCAATGACAAAGCGGCATCGCGTCTCATTGCCGAGTTTTACCGCCAACTGATGAATCCTGAACATAACCGGGCCCAGGCGCTTCAGGCCGCGCAGATAATGCTGATAACGGATCCCCAGTATGATCATCCGGTGTATTGGGCGTCTTTTCTGCTGATCAACAACTGGCTCTGAGTCAGAGACGATGGCGGGCGGCAAATACGGTTGGATGCATCAGTTCAAACAGGAATTCTTGAACCTGTCCGATGGATTTCTGGAAAAACCGACCGTTGTGGGGTGCATCGTTGGGGTGCTGGTGTTCATCGGGGTGGTCGGCGCCCGGAATTTCGGATGGCTGGAGCGGCTGGAATTGTCTGCGTATGACATGCTGGTCCGGATGTGTGTGTCTGCACCGGTTTCCCAGCCCCATGTTGCATTGGTAACGATCGGTGAATCCGATATTCAGGCAATGGGACATTGGCCGCCGACGGATGCGGAGCTGACCGAAATCCTTCGTGCCGTAACATCGCGTGGCGCTGTAGCGGTCGGCATTGATATCTATCGGGATGTTCCGGTTCCCCCCGGTTCGGAAGCGTTGAACACGTTTCTCATTCACAATCCGCAGGTGGTGTTTCCCATGAAATGCCGTTCTGTTGGCGGAATCGGCGTTCAGCCGCCAGCAGTGCTCAAAGATACGGATCAGGTCGGGTTTGTGGATATGGTGGTGGATCGGGATGGAACCGTCCGCCGCGGGCTGTTGTTTCTCGACGATGGGCAGAACAGTTATCTTTCGATGTCTCTGCGGCTGGCACTGAGATTTCTGGAACCCCACAGTGTGGTTCCCCAACCTGATTCGAAATATCCGGAATATCTGCGATTGGGGCCATCCGTGATTCATCCGCTTCAGCCGGATACCGGTGGCTATTCCCATGCCGATGCGGGCGGTTATCAGTTTTTATTGGATTTCCGGTGTAAATCCGAATTTTTTCCAATCGTTTCTCTTGCCGATCTGATGTCCGGAAAAGTGGATCCGAATGTCTTTCGCGGCAATGTCGTTTTGGTGGGGGTGGCGGCCGAAAGTATCAACGATTTTTTTTATATTCCCCTCCGTCACTTTAAAAAATTTGAACAGTTGATTCC
>CAZBUL010000236.1:0-3650 GCA_964495045.1 uncultured Desulfobacterales bacterium
GAGAGCATGCAGGAATTCAATCGGATACTCGACAAAGTGTTACAGCCGCTTTGATGCCGATTTTCCGATAACCCCAATCACAATCGCAAACATCGAGCAACCGTTTCGGCCAACCCCCTCTCCGGCATAAGGGAAGGCTTTTAACCCGGCAATGAATTGCCGGGCTATTTTCGATATTCTTTACGAGATTCGATTGCGGGGGCCTGGTGATAATTTGGCACCTGTATTCCTCATCCCTTAACGGTACATCGATAATTTCTGCTTCCCTAAGACAGGAAACCAGCCGATTCCACACTCCGTTATTCCATCATGGCCGGATCGGCATCATCCAGAATGACGACATTGGCCATTTGCCCGCCGGGGCTTGTAGCGGACAGATCGACCAAATTTTCACCGGCTGCAGCGGATGGGTTCACGGATGCCTGCGACTGCGCCGTGTCAGCCGGTCGGCCGGTCGTGATCCATGTGGGTTTGGACGAAGATATTTTCTGCCACTTACCGGTTGCACCGTAGCGCACCCAGACACCGTCCGGCCAGATGCCGATCAGGTCGTTCCGGCCGTCGTTGTCGATGTCGCCGGCTGTCAATTGCATGGCAGGGGTGGTTATTTTCGACCAGGTGCCGGTGGATGTTCTGTCGAAAAACGGCTGGGTTTCAAAGGACTGGATATGAGGAGGGGGGGCGATGAAAACAAGTGATACAGGCGAAAAATGCCTGGAGTCGATCATCGTATCTTCTTTGCCTGGATTTCTTTGGGGATTTTTACGACAAACTGGGAACCGTGCCCCGGAACGGACGCCACATGAATCGTTCCGCCATGCTGGGCGATGATTTTCTGGGAGATGAAAAGCCCCAGACCGGTTCCCTTGCTGCCTTTGGATGAAAAAAACAGGGTAAAGAGCCTGTCCCGGGTTTCCCGGTCCATGCCCGTTCCGGTGTCGGTGATTTCGAAAAGAATGTGATCCGGATCCTGTTTGGTTCCGAATATTACATGCTTCTGTTTTTCCGCCGTATCCCGCAGACAGGCATCCATGGCGTTCTCCAGAAGATTGAGCAGGGCCGAGTGGATGCTGCCGCTATCCATTTCCGCCGTACCGAGATGCGGGTCGAAATCCCGAATGAACGTGATCTGCTGAATGTCCATTTTGGGTTGAATGCCGTCGGCGATGTCTTCGGCAAATGCCAGAACATCCACCGTCTCCAAAACCAGCTCCCGCTCCTTGGCGTAGTAGAGAATATCCAGCACCATTTTTCGGATGCGGTCCACCATGAGCTTGACGGTCTGCCACCCTTCCTGAATCCGTTGGGAATCGTTTTTGGTAAAACCGGAGTTAACCAGATAGATGCCACCGTCCAGTCCGGTCAACAGTCCCTTCAGTCCGTGAGAAATGGAGCCGATCATCAATCCCAGCGACGAGAGGTGATTCTGGAGTTCGGTTTTCTCCCGGATCAACTTTTCGAGATTTTCAGTGTATTCGCAAAGCATCCGGCGGCTGCGGATTTTATCACATACTTTTTGGAGGGCCATTTCCAGAATATTGACGTTGATGGGTTTGGCGATGAAATCCGCCGCCTGCCCCTGAAAACTGATGACGGCCAGTTCCATGTCGCCGTGGCCCGTAAT
The DNA here is from genome assembly GCA_964495045.1 of uncultured Desulfobacterales bacterium. Classification (GTDB taxonomy): domain Bacteria; phylum Desulfobacterota; class Desulfobacteria; order Desulfobacterales; family Desulfatirhabdiaceae; genus RAAP-1. The sequence continues at coordinate 1,625 of CAZBUL010000236.1, forward strand.
CATGATGAATTCCGTGTCCGGGCTTTCCATCTTGATTTTTTGCAGCAATTCCACCCCGTCCATGCCAGGCATCTTGATATCCGAAATGACGATTTCCGGATGCTCCTTACGGAAAAGCGCCAGGGCTTCGATGCCATTTTCGGCCGCAACCACCGGATGTCCCAGATCGGTCAGAAACAGCGACAAGGTTTCCCGGATATCTTCTTCGTCGTCAACCAGTAAAATGGTCTGTTTCATCTTTCGTATCCTGTATGGGAAAGTTGATTATAAAATGGGTCCCCTTGCCTTCCTCGGACCGTACCTGGATATCGCCGCCGCATTCCTTGATGATCCCGTAACTGATGGATAGCCCCAGCCCAGTGCCCTTGCCGACTTCCTTGGTGGTAAAAAATGGCTCGAAAATTTTGTCCTGTATGGCACAGGGAATTCCTTCTCCAGTATCCCGAATTTCGATGCCCACCGTCTGCGGCGCCGCCCAGGTTCTCAGGGTGATCTGTTTTTCACCGGCCTGCGATTCCCGGTTCTGCCATTTTTCTTCGATGGCATCCCGGGCATTTAAAATCAGATTGATGAACACCTGCTCCAGCCGGCCGGGATCGGCCAGAATTGACGGCAGTTTTTCCGCCATTTCCCAGATGACGTCGATGCCGCGGACTTTCAATTGCTGGCTGAAGATGTCAAAGGCCTTTTCCAGGATGTCATTGACCTGAACCTTTTCCAACTTGCCTTCGGACTTTCGGGCGAACAGCCGCATGTGGCCGATGATCCGGCTGGCCCGGTCCACATTGCTGTCGATCTTGCTCAGCATGTTGTTTAGAATATCTTCATCGATTTTTTCGTGCCGGGTGATTTTCCGGATAAAAAAACTGCTGGCCGTCTTGATGACCGAGAGAGGCTGATTCAGCTCATGGGCCACCCCGGTGGCCATTTCCCCCAGGGTCGCCATTTTGCTGGCCTGAATGAACTGCTGTTCGGTTTCCAGGCGCTGGGTGATGTCGCTTGTGGTCACCAGCAGCACGTTTCTCCCAGGGTATTCAGAAGGTGAAATCCAGATATCCACAAACAATGTGGTTCCGGATTTATGGACCTGCCGCATTCGGTGAATCACGGTTTCGGTCTTTATTTTCGCGTTCAGCCCCACCCGTTCCGATTCCAGGAACATGTCCGTAAACGATCGGTGTATCAATTCCTGCGGCAAGAAACCATACACCGTGCCGACACTCTGGTTGCAGTCCAGAATTTCCAGCGTTTCCACATCCAGAACGAAAACGGGATTGGGGATATTGTTGAAAATGGCATGATATTGCTTCTCGGACTTTACCAGACTGACTTCCAGTTCTCTTCGCCGCGTAATATCCAGACAGACTTCCATCACCGCCATGATTTCACCGGACGCATTTTTCACAGGCGATGTTCTGGCCACCCAGTAGGTCACGGACCCATCGGCATTGATCCGGGATTCTTCGCCGTAATGAGGCAAACCATCCCGAAAAGTTTTTTCCACAGGACAGGACGGACACCGCATATCCAGGCCCTTGTAAGACTGGAAGCAGTAATCCCCGGTTGTGGGGCTGAATTTTTCCGCAAATTCCCGGTTATGGTGAATGATTTTGTAGTCCCTGTCCTGGATGGTGATCAAACACGGCACCAGTTCAAACAGATTCTGATATTCATCTTTTTGTTTGTTCAGCTCGGCCTGTTTTTCACCGATTTCTCTGGCCATCCGGTTGACAGCTTCGGCCAGAACCCCCATTTCGTCTTCGGGCGGGATATCCACCCGATGGTCATACGCTCCCTCTGCGAAATGGCGAGTGCCGGCAATCAATTTCTGGATCGGCCGGCTGACAAACCGAATCACGATAACGAAAATCATGAGGGATGTGATCAAAAAAACGAACACCGTCAGGGATAAAATGCCACGCTCGAATCCGGCGATTTCCTGATCGGTTTTCTCCAGCGACACCACCACATCCAGGGCCCCCAGAATTATTTTTCCCTGGGGATGGACGTGGCAGGCATCGGTGGC
>CAZBUL010000237.1:0-3637 GCA_964495045.1 uncultured Desulfobacterales bacterium
AAGTTTTCCGAAACCACAGCCGATCCCCTGATGCAAGAAATCATGAGGATTGCCGGAGATCTTCTGGAAAAACGGCTGCTAAATAAAGCAAAGCATCATGCTGCCCAGTAAACTCAAACGCATCATCAACCAGATCGACGATCTGCCGACACTTCCCCGCACCGTTCTGAAAATCACAGAGCTGGTCAACAATCCCAAATCATCGGCAAGGGATCTGTCCAGTGTGATCACCGACGATCAGGTGCTGACCGCCCGCCTTCTGAAGCTTGTCAATTCGTCCTTTTATGGATTTCCTCAAAAAATTTCCACCATTACGGGTGCCATCGTATTGCTGGGATTCGATGCCATCCGCAACCTCCTGCTGACCACATCCGTCTTCGATATGTTTTCGACCCGGTATCGGGAAAACCGAATCCTCCAGGAAAGTTTCTGGGATCATTCCCTGGGGTGCGCCATCGGTGCCAAGGTGATCGGAACCTATCTGCGATATGAAAAAGTGGAAGAACTCTTTGTGTCCGGTCTGCTCCACGATATCGGAAAAATCGTCGAAATGCTCTTTCTGCCCGATGATTTCACATCCGTCCGCACCTTGGTCAAATCCCGCGATATTCTGATGATTGCCGCTGAAGAAGAAGTGATGGGTTTTACCCATCCGGAGGTGGGCAAACTGCTGGCGGAAAAGTGGAATCTGCCGATAAAACTCGTAAATATTCTGGAACATCATCATCACCCGGAACAGTCCGGGCGCTACATTCAAGAAACCGCCATCATCCATCTGGCCGATATTTTGTGCAGGGCTATCGATATCGGCTCCGGGGGAGACAACAAAATGCCCGCGCTGAATACCGAAGCCTGGGCCTCCCTGAAACTCAAATCGAACGTGCTCGAGCCGATTTTACAGGAGATGGAAAGAGAGTATCAAGACATCAACTGGGTGGTCGGCGGGAAACGGTAATGGCTGAACCAGTTCGACATATCGAGCACGAAGAGAACGATATGGCCCCGACGGAAAAGGGGTACCAGGGGATTCTTGAGTTTATCGATCAGATCGAAGAAATCTCCCGGCTTCAGGATAAAATCGATATCACCGCCAGCATCAATCAAATCTGGCAGGTTTTCTTTCACGAATTGCAGAACTCGATTTTTATGGAAGGCTGCTCGCTATTCATGGTGGATGAAAACAGCCATGAATTCGTGCTGAAAAACGCTTTTCCGCCGTCGATGCGGGATATTTTCAAAAATGAAATCGAGCATCAGATAGAATGCGGCATGTTCTCCTGGATACTCAACCGCCGCCAGCCAGCCCTGCTGCCGGCCCTGGTAATCAAAAGCAACAAAACCGTCATCATGCTGCCTTTGGTGACAGCCAAGCAGACCCTGGGGGTCGTGCTGATCGTCACATCGATCGAAGAAAGTGCCATCACCCAGGAGAACATGAAACTGTTGGCCATGCTGGCCAAACAATGCTCGCTGGTCATGGAAAATTCTCTCTTGTACGATCGGCTCCGCAGAGAGCACGAATCCCTCCGGAGAGCCCAGCACCAGATTTTACAGGCCGAGAAACTGGCGTCCATCGGCCGCTTGACCGCAGGCGCTTCCCACGAAATTTTGAACCCCCTCAACATTCTTTCCGGTTATATTCAGATGCTGGGCCTTTACGGCAATCCAGATGAACGAGCCAGCCGCTATCTGTCGGTCATGACCGAACAGATCGACCGTATCTCCCGAATTGTCAACAGTTTGTATCAGTTTTCCCAGTCTTCCGGAGCCGATAAAGATCGGCTGCAAATCAACGATTTGGTCTGCCGGGCATTTCAGCTTTTCGAACACGAAAACCGGTATGATCATATTCAGAATGTGATGGACCTGGCAGAGAACCTGCCATTGATTCAGGGAAATGCCGACACCTTGTCTCAAATGCTGTTCATGGTGCTGTCCAATGCCAGAGATGCGATGCCGGATGGGGGGAAGGTGACAGTTTCCACCCGGAAAATTCTATCCGAAAACACCGAAGAAAACACCGGGGACTGGGTCGAAATTCAGATACAGGATACCGGTCACGGCATACCGGAGACAGATATCGACAGAATTTTCGACCCCTTTTTCACCACGAAAGTATCCAGCAATGGCACAGGGTTGGGTTTGTCTCTGTGTTATGGTATCATTCAGAATCACAATGGAACCATCCGGGTCCACAGCCAGATGAACCAGGGAACGACTTTTACGGTTCGTTTGCCGTGTTCTTGACACCACAGATTTGCTTATTCATCCATATATGTTTTACAGGCCATCATCAAGGAATGGAGATTATTTATGACGGATATCAACAAATTGGACCTCAAGGGATTTTGTACCACGGCTACCCGGAGCGTATTCCATACGATGCTTTCCATGGAAATAAACGTCGGTAATGCCGATCCGGCCATGGAATTATCCGGTGCAAAGATTGTCGGCTGTGTCAGTTTTACCGGCGATGTGGTCGGGAATTTTTGTATCCACATTTCCCGGGATTTTGCCCGAATCATGGCGGCAGCCATGTTGGGAATGGAGCCGGATGAAATTGAGGATGACGACGAAATCAATGATGTCATTGGAGAGGTCAGTAATATGGTCGGCGGTGATCTAAAATCCAAATTGTGCGATGCCGGCTTTCCCTGCACGCTGTCGATACCGAACGTCACAACCGGAAGTGATTTCAAAATCGAATCCAAGGGCTGGGCACGGCATGAAAAAATAGCATTTCAGCAAAACGACCAGACATCTTTGGTCGAAGTGTTCGTCAAATCCGTTGCTTGATATGAATAGCACTGAATTCGCTTTGAATTATTGATATTTAAGGGAGGATATTTATGGCACTGAAAGTTTTGGCTGTCGATGACAGCAAAACCATTCGAAAAATTGTAAGCAAAGCTTTTTCCACCTATGACTGTGAGGTCATGGAGGCGGAAAACGGTATCGAAGGGCTCTCGAGTATCAGCCGGGTGAAACCGGATCTGATCATACTGGACATCACCATGCCGGTCATGAACGGCATTGAGATGCTTGGCAAACTCAAAGGGCAGGCCGATCTCAAAGACATTCCCGTCATCATGCTGACGGCTGAATCGGGCAAAGACAATGTCATGCAGATTGTCAAGATGGGGGTGCGGGATTATATGGTCAAGCCGTTCAAAGGAGAACAGCTTATCGAGCGGGTAACGAAAATTTACGCGCTCAAGCCCAAGCCTGCTGGCGGGGATACATCGTCACCATCGGCCAGCCCTTATGTTACACTGGAGGGTGACGTTCAGATCATCACCTTACCGGATAAAGGTGAACGAACTCTGTTTGCGGAGCTGGAAACTGATTTTGGTCAAACTGTGAAGTCCATGCTGACCGCCGGCCGAAACAAGATCATCCTGGATGCCAGAAAAACAAAAGAAATCAACATGCTGCTGATAAAATTCATCTTATCATCCGTTCAGAACTGTCAGAAATCCAAAATCCATTTGCGTATTGTCGGATCACCGGCCATCGGCACCGAGCTCAAGGGATTTCAGGAAACCAGCGCATTTACCGTCAATGCCACCGTTGATGAGGCCAAAGCCTCTTTCTGACATTTTTTTAAGCCACTTGGGCAAATCAAAACATATAATAT
>CAZBUL010000238.1:0-2275 GCA_964495045.1 uncultured Desulfobacterales bacterium
TGCGGCGATATCCTGAAAGGGGTTAAAATTCCTCCGGAATGTGCACTTTACAAAATGCGCTGCACGCCAATCCATCCCATCGGACCCTGCATGGTTTCCAGTGAGGGAACTTGTGCGGCGTATTATCGATATTCTTGAATGATACCACCATGAAACAATTTGAAAAAATTCTTCTGGATCACGGCAGCGGGGGCAAGATGGCCCATGCGCTCATTGCCGAAAAGATGCTGCCTTCTTTCGACAATCCTATCCTGGCTCGGTTGAACGACAGTGCCGAGATCATGATTGGCGGTGAGCGGCTGGCCTTTACCACGGATAGTTATGTGGTGGATCCGATTTTTTTTCCGGGGGGAAACATCGGAGAACTGGCCGTCAACGGCACGGTGAACGATCTGGCCATGAGCGGTGCCATTCCACTTTTTATCAGTGTCGCGATGATCATCGAAGAAGGATTTCCTGCCGCCGATCTGGATACTATACTGCACAGCATGGGAACTGCCGCAAAAACCGCCGGTGTCCAGGTGGTGACCGGAGACACCAAGGTGGTTCCCAAAGGTGCCGCAGACCGGATTTTTATCAATACATCCGGTATCGGCCAAATTCCGGAAGGAGTCTGCATATCCGGAGATCACGCCCGACCGGGAGACAAAATCATCTTGAGCGGAACCCTTGCAGACCATGGCATCGCCATTCTGACCAGTCGGGAAGGCATGCAATTCGACGCTCCGATTGTAAGTGACACGGCGGCCCTGAATCATGTCGTCCAGCGAATGCTGTCCGTCGATAAAAACATCCATGTGCTCAGAGACCCAACCCGAGGCGGACTCGGAACCACTTTGAACGAAATCGCCGGACAATCCCGTGTGGGAATTCACATCACCGAAGACCATATTCCCATCAGACACGATGTGGCCGCCCTTTGTGAACTGCTGGGGTTCGATCCGCTATATATCGCCAATGAAGGCAAACTGGTCGCTTTCGTACAATCGGATCGGGCAGAATTGGTGCTCAAAGAACTCAGACAAGACATCCTCGGAAAAAATGCCTGTATCATCGGCGAAGTAACAGCCGCACCGGTCGGCCGGGTGATCCTGAAAACCCGTATCGGCGGCTCCCGTATTGTAGATATGCTGACCGGCGAACAGCTTCCCCGAATATGCTGAATGAGCGGCTGCCCATTGTGTCCATCATGTCCATTTTCCCCCAGCCAACCAATCAAAGGATATCACATCCCCCATGAATATTTACCTGGTCAGTCTCGGATGTGCCCGAAATCTCGTTGACAGCGAGATCATGACAGGAAAACTGCGGCAGGCGGGGTGCGTGCCGGTTCCGGATCCCGAAGATGCCGATGTTATTATCGTCAACACGTGCAGTTTTATCGAGGCCGCGGCCGACGAATCCATCGACACCATCCTGGCTTTGGCGGCATACAAGCAAGACGGTGCCTGCCGTCGGCTCATCGTCACCGGATGCCTGCCGGAACGTTATCGCGAGGACATCGTGTCCGCCATTCCAGAAGTCGATGTGTTTCTCGGCACCGGAGCCTATAACCGAATCATCGAAGCAGTTCAGGAAGATGCGCAGGCATTAGCCTGCCAACTCCCGGACCCGGATCACATCACCGTGGATGGATCGGGAGTTCCCCGCGAAGTGTCCACCTGGCCAGCGGCTTATCTGAAGATTGCAGAAGGCTGTGATCGAAGCTGCACCTACTGCATCATTCCCAAGCTTCGGGGCCGGCAGAAAAGCCGGACGATTGAGGATATCGTGTCCGAAGCGGAAACATTGATTCAATCCGGCATTCGGGAGCTGACCCTGGTATCACAGGATACCACGGCCTACGGCAATGATTTGCATGGTTCGGTGGAACTGTCGCAGCTTCTGAAGCGGCTGGATCGGCTGTCGGGCGATTTCTGGATTCGTTTTCTGTATGGTCATCCGGAAAGTATCACTGAAACGGTGATACAGACGGTGGCGGATCATCCTCATGTCTGCCCTTATTTTGACATACCGGTTCAGCATGCCAGCGATTCCGTGTTGAAACGGATGGGAAGGCATTGTGGCCGGGATGATCTCATCCGGCTTTTTCAAAATATCCGGGCCATAGTTCCCGAAGCATCTCTGCGCACTACGGTCATTGTAGGTTTTCCCGGTGAGACAGACGAAGATTTCGAGACGCTGCTGGCTTTCATCAAAGAAATCCGCTTCGATCATCTCGGTGTGTTCGTCTATTCGGATGCTGAGGATCTGCCATCGCACCTTCTGCCCAATC
>CAZBUL010000238.1:2375-3623 GCA_964495045.1 uncultured Desulfobacterales bacterium
GGTGTGTTCGTCTATTCGGATGCTGAGGATCTGCCATCGCACCTTCTGCCCAATCCGGTGCCGGCTGCAGTGGCTAACCGCCGGTACAACCGCTTGATGAATGCCCAGAAGAAGATTTCCGCCGCCGTCAACCGCAGCTGCCTGGGAAAAATTTATCCGGTTCTTGTTGAATCCACCCCTGAAAAAGGGGTATATATCGGCCGAACGCGTTTTCAGGCCCCTGAAGTGGACGGTGTCACCATCATCCATGCGGACAGTCAGGAGATTGGCGATATCGTCGGGGTTCGCATCACCGATACACTCGAATATGATTTGATTGGGGTTCCGCATGACTGAATTGAAAACCCGCATTCTGGAAATGGTCCAAACCGATCTGGCCGAGATTGAAACCGCTTTGGTCGAAAATCTCAAACCCAATGTCGAGCTCGTTTCGACCATTGCTGGCCACATCCTTTTCAGCGGCGGGAAACGGCTCCGTCCGCTTTTGATGGTCCTCTGTGCCCGGATATGTCATTATCAAGGTGGGTACGACAAAACGTTCTCCATCATCTTCGAATACCTTCATGCCGCCACACTGCTGCATGATGATGTGGTGGATGGGGCTGTGATGCGACGGGGAAAACAGGCTGCTCACTATCTGTGGGGAGGAGCCGCAGCAGTCTTGGCCGGGGATTTTCTTCTGGCCCGATCGCTGGCCATTGCTGCGGAAACCGGAAACATCCGGATTATCCGAACCATTTCCGAAATTACCGATAATATGGCTCAGGGAGAAATCCATCAGCTTATGCGAAAGGGAGATATCCACCTGAGCGAAGCCGAATATCTGGATGTGATCCGCCGAAAAACCGCGGTGCTGTTTCAAGGAGCCTGCCGGGTCAGTGCGCTGATCGCCGATGCCCCGACGGGCTGGGAAGCCGCTTTGGCAGACTATGGATATCATTTGGGGATGGCCTTTCAGATGGTGGACGATCTGCTGGATTACACGGAAGACAGTGCGGCTCTCGGGAAAACCGTCGGTGCCGATCTTCGGGAAGGCAAGATGACCCTGCCGGTAATTTATGCCCTGAATGCTGCCGCCGACACCGACCGCCATCGTATGGAAGCGATTGTAGGCAATGCAGAATTTTCTGTTTCGGAATTTCAGGAACTGGTTGAGTATCTGCAACGTTATGGCGGAATCGATTACACCTGGCAGAAGGCCAATGCCCACATCACATCGGCCAAAACAGCCATTGCCCGGTTCGAGCC
>CAZBUL010000239.1:0-3540 GCA_964495045.1 uncultured Desulfobacterales bacterium
ATGTTCAAAAAGTGATGGGGATCACCGCTGCGATTACGATCTTGATGCTTGGATTGGACGGGTTTTACTGGGGATATCAGCGTTTCGGACGGAGCGATTTCAGAGTTACCGTGCTGGATGTGGGGCAGGGGAGTGCGAGCCTTCTGGAATTTCCCAACGGCCCGGTCATGCTGATCGATGCCGGCGGCTTTTCGAATTCCGCTGCGTTTGATATCGGCAGGATGGTGGTGGCCCCGTTTCTCTGGCGAAAAAAGATCCGAACCGTGGAATATCTCGTCCTGTCTCATGCCGACAGTGACCACGTGAATGGCATGGGCTATATCGCTGAAAACTTCCATGTGAAAAGTGTATGGAGCAACTCCGCGCCTGAAGCGAGTGCGGGATACCGGCAACTGATAAAGGTGATGCAGGAGCGGGGGCTGGAATTTATCGATTTCCGCCGTTTTCCCCGTCATCATGAAATCAGTGGTGTAACGATCGATATCGTAAATCCCCCGCCCGATTATCTCGAACGCCGAGATGTTGAAACCTGGCGGGATATCAACAACAATTCTCTGGTCGTTCATGCCCGCTATCAATCCGTCGGTTTTCTTTTTCCTGGGGATATCAAATCCGGTGCAGAGAAAGAAATGGTCTCACACTATGGAAAATCCCTCCACAGCCGGTTCCTGCTTGCCCCTCACCATGGCAGCAAATCATCGAATTCCGCGGCTTTTGTGGAAGCGGTCGCACCGCAGGTCGTCATATTTTCCACGGGGGTGAATAATCGCTTTGATTTTCCGCATCCGTCGGTTATAAAGCGGTATCAGAATATCGGCGCAGACTGGTTGAACACGGCAGCCCATGGGGCGGTCGAAATATCCACGGATGGGAATGCATCCATCATCACACCATTCACTGGCAGCAGTATGGAGAATTATCATGGTAACCTTTGAATCCCTTTCTGATAGAAAAGATATGATCGCCGTTGTCGGCCTGGGGTATGTCGGGCTTCCGCTGGCCGTTCATCTGTCCCGGCATTTCGATGTGGTCGGCTATGATCTGAAACCGGAACGCATCCGCGAGTTGAAACACGGAAAAGACAGAACCCTTGAAATCGCCGATAGCGATCTGGCCGAGGCCCGGATATTTTTCACCTCGGATCCTGCGGAACTCGGCCGATGCAAATTGATTATCGTGGCCGTGCCCACTCCCATCGACGCTTACCGCATTCCGGATTTGACACCGCTTCGCAGTGCATCCGACACCGTCGGCCGTAACATGAAACCGGGCTCCTGTATCGTTTTTGAATCCACGGTCTATCCCGGCGCTACCGAAGAAGTCTGTGTGCCGATCATGGAGCAGGTTTCCGGATTGAAATTCGGAACGGATTTTACGGTTGGATATTCGCCGGAACGGATCAATCCCGGCGACAAAGAGCACACCCTCGACCGGATCGTCAAGGTGGTGTCCGGATCGGACCCGGCCACAACGACGCTGCTCAGCCGGGTTTACGGCGCCGTGGTCACTGCTGGCATTCATCCGGTATCCTCCATTCGGGTGGCCGAAGCCGCCAAGGTCATCGAAAACACCCAGCGGGATCTCAATATCGCTTTGATGAACGAACTGGCCATGATCTTCGATAAAATGAACATCGATACATCCGAAGTTTTGAAAGCCGCCGGCACCAAATGGAATTTTCTGCCGTTTCGCCCCGGCCTTGTCGGCGGTCACTGCATCGGAGTCGATCCCTACTATCTGACCTTCAAGGCTGAATCCCTGGGCTATCGTCCGGAAATGATCCTTGCCGGCAGACGCATCAACGACAATATGGCCAAATTTGTGGCGGAGCGCACGGTCAAAATACTCATCAATGCCGGCAAACAGGTGCGGGATTCCCGTGTGGCCATTCTGGGGCTCACCTTCAAGGAAAACGTTCCGGATCTCAGAAATACGAAAGTGGTGGATATCATTTCGGAGCTGAATACTTATGGCGTGAATGTCATTGTTCACGATCCGATGGCCGATCCCGCTGAAGCCAGAAGTTATTACGGCATCGAGCTTCAGAGCCTCGAAACCATGGGGCGCGTGGATGCCGTCATCATCTCCGTGATTCACGATGCCTACCGCGCTCTCGGGCTGTCACGCATTACCCGGCTGTGCTACGACGGCCATCCCATCGTCATCGACATCAAAGGCGCATTCCATTCTACAGATGCCCGCAATGAACACATTCATTACTGGAGATTATGAAAAGTGGGGGGATATTTTATAATGTTTTGTCGATCATGATACCCAGCATCGTGTCATCGACTTTCGACATGCCCAGTTTGCTGATGGCTGTCAGATTCCAGATGGTTTCTTCAGCGGTTTTGCCGACGAATCCTTCGGTCTGGGTAATGCCGTGGTCGTTCATGGCCATATAGGCGGCACGGATGGCCGAATCCGTCGAGCTGGCCACTTTCAATGCACACCCGCCTTTGGCACCATCACAGAGCATGCCGCCCAGATCGCTGATGAGATTGTTGACGGCCAGTGCGATCTTTTTCACATCTTTCCCATGCTGCTGATACACAATGGCCACCGCCGCACCGACACCTGCGGCGATGGCGCATCCGCAAAGGGGGGACAGGTCTCCCGTATAGCATTTGATGTAGCTGTTGATCAGATGGGAGAGGGCGATACTGCGGATGATTCGAGACACGTCGATGTGATAGAATTCACCGACTTTCCAGGGAACGAGAATGGCGACAACCCCTTGATTGCCGCTGCCGCCGCTCGACATGACGGGATAGCTCAGGCCTGCCATCCGGGCATCGGCCGCCGAAGCGGTCAGAATTTTGATGGTCGAAAACACGTCTTTCATCAGAAATCCTTTATGCATCAGATCGGAGATGTAATAACCGACTTTTTTCAGATGCTGTCCGGCGTCGGCGATTTCCAGATTCATATCGACCCCCCGGCGGATTTCACGGCAGTCCGCATCGTCCATTTGTTCGATGAGATCGACGAAATCGGCGATGGTCATTCGTTTCAGTGCCTGTTTGTATGCCGGGCCGCCCGTGCTCTTTTCGGTCTGCTCCTGGGAAAACAGGATGTCGTGATTTTTTTCGAGATGCACAAGATTCGTATGAGAACCGGCCACGACCGCCCGGGCGGAACCCTGATCGGTCGTGATGGTGATGTCGATATAGAGATCCGTTTTTGCCGGATCGAAAATGATCCCCGCTTTTTTTTCAGCGATGAGGGCTTTGGCCTGCTCCACCAGATGTTTGTCAGCGCCTTTTAGAATCTCCATTTTCAGATCGGGTGTTCGGATCAACGCCCCCAGAACACCGGCGATGAGATTGCCTTTTTCACCATCCGTATTGGGAACCGTGACGGCAAAACCATTCTTGAATACACCCGGATCGACGATGATGCGGATATCCTGAATATCGCCGGAAAGTTGTTTGCCGGCAAGGCTGGCGGTATATGCCACCGCTATCGGTTCGGTACAGCCCAGTGCCGGAAAGACTTCGTGTTTCAGAACTTCTTTCAATATATTCAAAATGTTTCTCC
>CAZBUL010000240.1:0-3534 GCA_964495045.1 uncultured Desulfobacterales bacterium
TCGGTTTCCCCGGACTGATGGAAATGCCATGAAAAAGAATCCGGGATTCGGGCAGGGCGGATAGGGCATCGATGGTGACATCCCGAACGCCGACGGAACTGCCGCCCGATATCAGCACCATATCGGATGTTTTCAGCGCACGGGTCAATGCCTGATACAGGCTGTCGGAATTGTCCTCAACGATGCCGTAAGGAACGGGTATCGCACCGCTGGCCATGACCATGCCGCTCAGGCTGTATGTGTTGATATCCCGGATTTTTCCGGGCGCCGGGATCTGATCGATGGGAACCACTTCGTCCCCGGTCGAAATGATGGAAATGAGCGGTTTGCGATATACCTTCAGCCCGCTGTGACCGAATGCCGCCAGCAAACCGATGTCTTGAGCCCGCAAACGAATACCCCTGGGCAGGAGGGTCTCGCCCTTCGAAAAATCTTCACCCGCTTCGATGACGTGCTGGCCGGGGGCGGCACTCCGATACACTTCGATGGTCGATGCATCCATGATTTCCGTATGCTCGATCATGACAACACTGTCGGCGCCCGCCGGCAGCATGCCGCCGGTCGATATCCGGCATGCCTCGCCGATACCGATGGCAACGTCTGGCATTTCCCCCATGCGGACCGTTCCCCGGACAGCCAGAAATGCCGGATTGCTTTCTGTGGCACCGAATGTCGAAGCCGCGCAGACCGCATAACCATCCATGGTGGCGCGTCGAAAATCCGGCAGATTCTCGGCGGCTGTCTCCGGTTCGGCCAAAACTCTCTGGAAGGCATTCTCTATCCGAATCGGTTCGCTTTCCATTCCGGAAAATTCGGTACGAAACGCCAGGGCCTGCCCGATGGTGACGACATTGAAAAAATCTTTCATGCAGGTGTTCCTTGAATGCGGTGGTCATTTGTGTTGCCGGCCTATGGGAAAACGGACATAATGGCTGATTTGTAACAAGTTGCATAGCACCTGTCAACCAGCCGGAAGCTCCCATGCAATTTTATCCGATTGCCATGTTCTTCATTGATTCTTGTCAAAAATCATTTTATACAACACCTATCTCGTCAACAATCGAATATCCAATATATCGAATGGATTTATCAATAGGGAAGATATGGAAACATCGAATAGCGGTCTGACTGCGTATCTGACAAAATGCGGCAACCTCATTCTGAAGGCGCTGATATGGGCGGCACTGGGCGGTGCATTGAATATCGGCCTGCTCTATTTAATGAAGATTTTATTCGGGTTTTATCTGAAAACACCGATGGGGCCTGAATTTGCCGACGACAACCCCGAATTGATCGCGACCATGGCGCAGTTGACAGATCTGGGTTTTGAAGAGATTTCTCTCTATCTGGTTCCCACGGCGTTTTTAACCTGTCTGGCCGTTCTGGTGGCTCTTAAAATCTGTTATTTAGCACGATATATTTCTCCCATGGGCATCATCGGCCGAGTGCTCATCTGCGTACTGCCCGTTTCAGGTGTTGTCGCCCTGGTCATTCAGAAACTCCTGCCCATAGACGGCTGGGTGACAGCATATTTCCTGTCTGTTTTTCCGACATTCCTGCTGTTCAATATCTGTTTTGAAATGGCCGATGAGCTGTTCCCCGAGTTCGACGACATTCTGGCCGCATTTCAAAAAACAGATGCTTCCGGCAAAAAACCCAATGGGCGATAATCCTCTGATCTCTTTAAAGATATGTCTGTTGAGCTATCGCAGCAACCCGCATTGCGGCGGCCAGGGAGTTTATGTCAAGAATCTGAGCCGGGCACTGGTTGATCTGGGACATTCCGTGCACGTTGTTTCGGGTCCGCCCCCACTCGAACTGGATGCCGACATTCCGATCCGTCACCTCCCCTGTCTGGATCTCTATAATCCGAATGCCCTTTTCCGGACGCCTTCTCTGGAAGAGCTCAAAAATCCCGTCAATCTGGCCGAATGGATGGGGGTTTCCACCATGGGGTTTCCGGAGCCGTTCACTTTCGGCATCCGGGCTTTTCAGTATCTGCAGCGAGCCCCCCACCGTTACGATGTCATTCACGACAACCAGAGCCTGTCTTACGGAATCTGGGCCATTGGCCGGCGGATGCCGACGGTCGCCACCATTCATCATCCCATCACCATCGACCGTGCGATCGCCGTGCGATCGGTCAGCTCGGTCTGGAAAAAGTTCAAATATCTCCGGTGGTATTCGTTCATCGGCATGCAGAAGCGGGTGGCGAGAACTTTGTCGCACATCATCACGGTGTCTGCCTGCGCCGGAGAAGATATCAGCCATGATTTCAACATCTCTTCAGACAAGTTCCGCATCGTTCCCAACGGCATCGATACCCATTTATTCCATCCCGTTCCACAGATTGCGCGGGAGAAAAACCGGATCATCGTCACCAACAGCGCCGACACCCCCCTCAAGGGGCTGTTTTATCTCCTCCATGCCGTAGCGGATCTGGCCAAAACCCGAAAAATCCGTCTCGTTGTGGTGGGATCACCCAAAAAAAACGGCGGCATCGTCCGGTTGATCACGCGGCTGGGGATCGGCAGAATGGTGACCTTTACCGGCCGGATCAGCCATGCGGAATTCGTCCGCCAGTATGCCAAAGCAACGGCCGCCGTGGTACCGTCGGTATATGAAGGATTTGGATTGCCGGTGGGGGAAGCCATGGCCTGCGCCGTTCCGGTCATCAGCACCAGCGGAGGCGCCCTGCCTGAAGTTGTCGGTGATGCCGGTATTCTGGTGCCGCCTGAAAATGTGAAAGCGCTCTCGGAAGCCATCGCGGGGCTGCTCGACAATCCGGAACTGGCCGGCCGCCTGGGACAGGCCGGATATGAGCGGGTTCATCGTCATTTCACCTGGAAACGGGCCGCCGAAAAAACCGTTGACACCTATCGGGAAGCCATCGATGGTTACCGTCGATTTTAACCGGCTGTTCCTTCGGCCCGGAGACCGTGTGCTCGACATCGGCTGCGGATCGGGTCGTCACACGGCAGCGACCTATCGGTGTCCGCATGTCACGGTAATCGGATCGGACATGAATTTCGACGATGTTATCCAGGCCCGGAACCGTCTCCGGTTTCATGATCAGTGCGGGGAGCATGGCTGCGGAACGTGGATGCTGTCGGTGTCGGACATCACCCGCCTGCCCTTTGGCGATGCGGTCTTCGATCTTGTTATCTGCTCGGAAGTGCTGGAGCATGTTCCAAACGACCGTACCGCTGTTACGGAAATCGTCCGGGTGCTTAAACCCAAAGGAACGCTGGTTGTCTCGGTACCCCGCTATTTTCCGGAGCGGATATGCTGGGCACTTTCTGCTGCCTATCATCAGACCGCCGGCGGGCACATTCGTATTTACCGGCAATCGTCCTTGATCCGCCTGCTGGAGTCGCATGGGGTTTCATACCGGTGCCGTCACTTTGCCCACAGCCTGCATGTTCCGTATTGGTGGCTGAAGTGCCTGGTCGGGCCGGCGCGGACGGATGTAGCGGCGGTGAACATCTATCAGCGTTTTCTAACGTGGGATATTCTCCAGAAGCCCTTGATCAC
>CAZBUL010000241.1:0-3496 GCA_964495045.1 uncultured Desulfobacterales bacterium
ATCTCAATTGGGCGGATCACAGTCTGTCAATGTGAGAGACCAGTCTATCAAAATGAGAGGTTCACATAGTGGTCTTCCGTTGAGGGAGGAATCGACGGTGCCAAACAAAAAGATGTCCGGAAAAAGAATTTTATCGAGTTCATCCAGGCTGATCCAGCTTGTTTTTTTCCATGAAATGCTGATAGGGTGGAGATCGTGAATCTTATCGATAATTATTTGATCGTTGGCAGATAATATGTTTTGAAATCGTTTCGGAATCGATCCCAATGTGATCAGTCTCTCATATTTACAATGTTTTTAGGAACGGACTGTCCGGTGAATGGAGATGATCCGAGTGGGTTGAAAGGAGAAAAAAATGATGCTTCCCAAACTGTTTCCTGGGTTTGTATGCATGCTGGTGATAATGCTGGTGGTCACCTGCCGCTGTTTTGCCGACACCGAAATAATGGATATCCATCCGGATGAGGGCGTCATCCACTATGTAGAGCGCATCAAAGGCACATTCGATGTGACACTCTACCGGGCAGTCATCGGGGCTGCCAATCCTTATAAGGAAGGCGATGAATCGCTGGGAGTGGTCGCAGACAGCGAAAAAACGCGGCAAAAGGCCAGGCAGCTCCTCTCCGGAACGACCCTCCAGGAGATTCATGAACATCCGCTTTTCGAGGACAATCAACAGCGGCTCATCTGGAATACGACGGATGCCGATCGCTATGAAAAAATCAAACGGTGGACAATGGGCCGGTTGAAGGATTTCATTTTGACCGGTACAGAATCGGATATCAAAGGCATCATGGGAGGGCTCAACAGCGATGTGATCGCCTGCCTGACCAAACTCATGACCAATGCCGAGCTGACGGAAGTCGGGAAAAAAGTGTTCAATCCCCTGCCGGGAACGCATATCGGTGCCAAAGGATATATGGGGGCCCGCATTCAGCCCAATTCCCCCACAGACAATCCCGAAGACATCGTCTGGCAGGTTTTCGACGGGTGGTGCTATGCCACCGGTGATGTGGTTCTGGGAACCAACCCTGTGTCGGACTCCGTTGAAAATATTGCGGCCATTGAAAAGGCATTGAAAGATGTGGTCGTTACTTTCGGACTTCAAGACACCATTCCCTGGTGCGTGCTGTCTCATATCGACAAACAATATGCGGTGGAATCCCGGTATCCCGGAGACACGGCCGTGTGGTTTCAGAGCCTGGCCGGCTGCGATGATGCCAATCAGACTTTCAATATCACCCTCGAAAAAATGATGAATTATGCCCGCATGCGAACGGGGCGATACTCGCTGTATCATGAAACCGGTCAGGGTGCAGATTTCACCAATGGCGCCGGTCACGGGTTCGATATGGTGGTGCACGAGTCCCGAAAATATGGATTTGCACGGGCGTTGATCATGGAATCGGCCAAAGTGGTTCCGGGTGGGGAAGTCCGGTCATTCACCAATGATGTGGCCGGGTTTATCGGCCCCGAAGTCTTTAAAACCCGTGAGCAGTTGGTGCGATGCTGTCTTGAAGATATCGTCATGGGAAAGCTGCATGGTCTGTGCATCGGGCTCGATATCTGCTCGACCCTTCACATGCCGGTCACCCTGGATGACCTGGACTGGTGCATGGATCGGATTATGCCGGCCAATCCGGCCTATCTCATGGCCCTTCCCACCAAAAACGATCCCATGCTGAGCTATCTGACCACCGCATTCCAGGATCATGTCCGCATCCGGGGGAAATTCGGTTATAAAGTCGATGACGCGCTATGGACTTTTTTCAAAAAAATTGGAATCGTAGATGAAA
The DNA here is from genome assembly GCA_964495045.1 of uncultured Desulfobacterales bacterium. Classification (GTDB taxonomy): domain Bacteria; phylum Desulfobacterota; class Desulfobacteria; order Desulfobacterales; family Desulfatirhabdiaceae; genus RAAP-1. Next base: position 1,797 of record CAZBUL010000241.1, read on the forward strand.
ACGATCAATTCACGGAACATTTCGGCGATCCCGTTTGGGTCTATTATCAATACTTGTTGGCCAAAGGAGACCCGCGATCGAAGGACGCCATCTATGCGGAAGGCGAAGCCGCGATCCGGCGCATCGAAGCCCGCGGGGTACCGATCGCCAGAGGCCATGGAACATCATACTGGGATTTGGATCCGGCGCTGAACCAGAAAATCCGCACTCTTTACAATGATGCCAAGATATCCATCTGGTCCGAATTCACACCGGAGTTTGTCAATACCGTTCCCGATAGATTATGTGTTGCCACCACATCGAAAGACCGGGCCGAATACATCGCCCATCCGCCGACGGGTGAAGTGCTGAGTCCGTCGGCCATAGCCGCAGTAGAAGGTCTCAGAAATGAATGGCAGGGCGCTGCTCCCGATGTACAGATCGTTATTTCGGATGGTTTGAATGCCCGGGCGATCATGGATACGGGCCATCTCTTTCCATTTCTGGAAAGCGTCCGGGCCGAGCTGAAAGCCGCCGGATTTTCGGTCGGTGAAAAAAATATCGTTGTGACTTCCGGCCGGGTACGGGCCGGTTATGCCATCGGCAGCATTCTGTTTGAAAAATCCGATCCCCGAAAATCAGGGGTTATGCTGCATATCATTGGTGAAAGACCGGGAAGCGGGCATCACAATTTTTCCGTTTATCTCGTGGCGCCAACGGGAGAAGTCTGGTCGAAAAAAACCGTGGATCATGATATCGGCAGAGTGGTCAGCGGCGTTTCGGATACAGCCTATCCCCCCGTGGATGCGGCAAAGGAAACGGTTCAGATCATCCGGGAAATGACCGGGAAGCAGACCGATGCCAAGACAGAATCAGCGGGTGGAAATTCCACTTGACTTGTTTGTTAGGGTTGATTTATGAACAGACATCTCCAATTTTGTTTGTGGAATCAATTGGAGTGTGTTCATCTCATCAATCAGCTATCAAAAGGAGGCATGTATGGCAGCAGACAGTGTGTATAAGATTATCGAACTTGTCGGAAGCAGCGAAGTCTCATGGGAAGATGCCGCTAAAAAAGCCGTTGATATTGCATCCAAAAGCCTGAGAGATTTACGGGTCGCCGAAATCAGCCAGCAGGATCTGAAAATTGAAAACGGCAAGATCACCGCTTACCGGGTCCGTGTTAAACTGTCATTCAAATATGAAGACTGATCGGCAATAACTTTCACTCGTTTTTTTATTCAATAGAAACAAAGTGGAGCAGATAACGGGGTAAAATATATAACCCGACTGCTCCACTGGATATAGACATTCAGAAAAATATTTTCGCTGCGTTATCGGTCGGAGATATACGACAGTATAATCTCCTCCCTGCTGCCTTGCGAAATGAATTTTCTGAAAGTCTATAGTATTTCTCCCCTATACTTCGAACATCTGAATTATAACTTCCATATCTCCAGACTGTATATCCATCAACACAGGAAGTTCCATACGATGCTGGACGAAGGCTTTCTCCGGTAAAAGATCCTGGTGAGCCTTGAAAATTGATCACCTGGTTATCATGTTGATAGGAACGTAACCTCGAATGCCTTACACGGCCGGTATTGTTGCAGGCGGCTGGAGAAGGTGAAGGCGTCGTTCATTTCATAGTGCTGGAAGATATCCAGACCGCGATCCAGGAGGATCTTCCAGCCGTGGTCGGTCACAATGTGGCGGGCATG
>CAZBUL010000242.1:0-3494 GCA_964495045.1 uncultured Desulfobacterales bacterium
GCCGCTTTCGCCTGGGGTGAAGCCGCATCGATGATCTTGGCGGCATTGCGCTTTTCGGGCGGTTTCATCGCAATGACCCGCAGGAGCGGGGCCGGTGCGTCCATACCCAAATCGGCAAGCGTCTTGGTTTCGACCGGTTTCTTTTTGGCTTTCATCACACCGGGAAGAGACGCATACCGGGGCTCATTCAGGCCGCGCTGGGTTGTGAACAGGGCGGGCAATGGCGATTGGACGACGGCCGTGCCGCCTTCGATCGTCCGGTGGCATTGAATGCTGCCGTCCACAATTTCCTGTTTAATCACCAGCGACATGAAAGGAATATCGAGAAATTCGGCGACGGCCGCACCCACCAGAAAATTTTCATCATCCACCGCCCGCTGTCCGGCAATGATCAGGTTATACGGCAGCGACTGAATCACCTTGGCCAGAATTCGGGCGATCCCCAAGCCGTCACATTTAGCAGTTGCGGGATCGTTTACCAGGATGCCCTTGTCGGCCCCCATGGCCAGTGCCGTTCGGATCGCTTCCACCGCCTTGGCGGTGCCGACGGAAACCAGGGTGACCGTTCCCCCCTGCTTATCGCGAATGCGGAGGGCTTCCTCGACCGCAAATTCGTCATAGGGATTGATCACCCAGTTGATATCATCGGTTTTGACCGAGCAGCCGTCTGCGGCAATTTGAAGAAGGGTGTCGGTGGACGGCACCTGCTTGAGCAATACAATTATATCCACGTGTTTATCCTCACTTTATTTTCGAAACGAATGATACTGAAAACGGTCTTGGCCATCACAGCGGATACAGCGATATCCAAGTATTTCTATTCACCGTCATACGTTGTGTCAATATCTTTATCCATTGCAGGAAAAAAATTACAATGGGGAAGGAAATTTTAGGTCGCCCCGAATTGCCCCCCTCCCGGCCTCCCCCCGCTGGGGGGAGGGGTTATCTGCTACGCCATCCATATCAATGGCACAGCGATTCGGCGGCCTTTTCGACCATGGCAACGGCCGATTCATATTCGGCTTTGCGGAACCGCAACTGCAAGGCCGCCTTCAGCATATCCATGGTCAGCACCTGATTTCGCTTCGCCAGAACGGCCAGTGAAACCAGCGCCCAATCCTGGGATTTGACTTTCTCCGCCTTGAAATCGACCTCAACAATCGTTGCCGAACAGGGCGGCAGTTCCACGCCGGACGCCTTGATCACCAGAGCATCCGGTGGCAGACTGGCGAGCATTTTTTTTCTGCGGGCAACACCTTCCGGCGCCAGGGCGATGACGACCGATGGATTTTCGATGCCGGTGTATTCGATTGCTTCATCGGAGAGAATGATCTCCGTTACCGAATGCCCCCGCATGACGGTGATGGGATAATCACTTTTCTGGGCCGCATGACATCCGGCCGCAGCCCCAGCCAGACAGAGCAGCTCCCCGGCCGTTATAATGCGCTGACCGGCACTTCCCAACACACTCACTTCACTGCGGCCCGTCTGAGGAGACTTGCAGGTGGATTCGATGCGGGCCGGCGCAGAAACGGGCGGAAGTTTGGCTGCTTCTTTACGATATGCCCGGCTGTATTCCTCCCGGGCATTCCGGGTTCGGTAGTCTCCCAAATCCGGCAGCAGCGCCATGTCGGCTTCGATGCTCTTGGGTGTCAGTTTGTTCCGCCGGGTGTAGCGGCCGGGACAGAGCCCCCAGATATCGACCAGTGAAAAACCGTCAAAAACAATGGCTTCTTTGAGTCTTTCGACAATTCCCTTGTCGTAGGTGGAAAGCCGCGATACATACCCGGCACCGGCCGCCGCCGCCACCGAACAGATATCGATGGGCTTTTCCAGCCGATTCAAAAAGCCCGAACCCACCTGGGCATCCCGCGGGGTGGTGGATGAGCATTGGCCGCCGGTCATGCCATAATTGAAGTTGTTCAAGACAAGCAGCGTCAAATCGATATTCTTCCGGCAGGTGCTCAACACATGAGCGCCGCCGATTCCCAGGCCGCCGTCTCCCATGGTGACAATAACTTTCAGATCCGGCCGTGCCATCTTGATCCCAATGGCGTAGGTCAAGGCCCGGCCATGGAGACCATGAAAGGCATGGGTATTGAAAAATGTGTCGAACAGGCCGGAACATCCGATATCACTGACCATCACGACATCGTTTCCGGAAAAGCCCATGGCGATCAACGCCTGATCAAGAGCATGCAATACTTGATCATGGGAACATCCCGGACAGAAAACAGGCGGACGACTGCTGTTCAATAAACTATCCATGTTGGATCACCTCCTGAATCTGTGCGGGCTTGATCAGCTCACCATTCATCTGTCCGAGAAAATCGATTTTCTTGTCAGGCAGCACCCGTTGAAGTTCCCGGACATACTGGCCGAGATTCATTTCCGCCATCACCACCCGTTTATAAGCGGCCGCCTTTTCCCGAATCAATTGTTCCGGAACGGGCCAGAGGGTTTTCAGGATAAGCAGTGACGCCTTCTGTCCATTTTGCTGAAGTTTTTTCACCGCTGCCCTGGCCGCCCGAGCGGTTACCCCATAAGCAATCACCAGTGTATCGGCATCAGGAACGACATATTCATCAAAATAAGTGAATGCGGAGATGGATCGGTTCAGCTTGTCGTCCAACCGTTTCTGCATGTCGGCGATCTGGCCGGGATCGGTCGTGATATATCCGTCAATGCCATGGGTTGAAGATGTTTGTCGAGACAGACGGTTATCTCCAATGGGAAGAAAGTCCGGCACCAACCGACCCGCCTGGGCACCAAACGGCATATAAGGCTGTCCGGCATCGGCCATCCGTCTGTCGATGATCTCCGGGAGCTCAAGCCCATCCAGATCGATGGTTTCACGGGTCATGGAGACTTCTTTGTTGGCCGCCACAAACACCGGGCAGCGGTACTGCTCGGCCAGATTGAAGGCATGCATGGTCAGCACATAACAATCCTGTATATCCACCGGCGCCAGCACGATCACAGGCAGTCCGCCACTGTTGCCCCACTGAAGAAACTGAATATCGCCGTCGGCACCGCGTGTGGCGGAACCGGTGGACGGCCCCAGACGCTGAACATCCACAATGACAATGGGGATTTCACTGCCGATGGCAAACGAAATCTGTTCACTGTACAGGCTGATTCCCGGCCCGGATGTGGCCGTCATGGCCTTCATGCCAGACATGGCAGCCCCCAGACAAAATCCGATCGAGGCGATTTCATCTTCGCCCTGAAGGCAGACCCCGCCTTGGGGCGGCAAAAGCTTCAGCATGGTATTATAAATTGTTGTCGCCGGTGTGATGGGGTACCCGGCAAAAAAATTGCACCCGGCAGCCACCGCACCCCAGCCGATGGCTTCGTTGCCTTCCATTAGCGTCAGTCCCATATTTTCCCTTCTGTCCTTTTTTTGTCAAACAGACTTGTTAAACCCTCATGAATTGTGCCAAGCTAACACCACCAGACATGAAAATGATATTCCGCTGGTTCCCAAGCTCCAG
>CAZBUL010000243.1:0-3485 GCA_964495045.1 uncultured Desulfobacterales bacterium
CCCACACAGAATACAGGCGCCCGTTTTTGATGCCTGTCGATCACTTTGTTTCAAAGGTAAAAATGTCTCGGAAAACCAACACCCTATTGGCCGTTCTGGTTATCTTCCTATTGGTACTTGCTGCATATCGTTACCGCGTGTTGATATGGGAAACCAGTGTTCACATCTATCGTGTGCTGTCGGATCGAGAGGCCGTTGCATCCTATATTCTTTCCTGGGGAATGGCCGCGCCGCTCATTTTTATCGGCATTCAGATCCTTCAGGTCATTATTGCCCCCATTCCCGGTGAAGCATCCGGATTCATCGGCGGCTTTCTTTTCGGCACGATGAGCGGATTCCTCTATTCCACCGTCGGGCTGACCATTGGCTCTGTGATTAATTTTGGCATCGGACGGGTGATGGGAAAAGGGTTCATTCGAAAACTGATTCCCGAAAACCAGCTCCACCAGCTTGGCAAACTCGTTCGTCATCAGGGCGCCGTTGTGTTGTTCATTCTGTTTTTGTTTCCGGGGTTTCCCAAAGATTATTTATGCCTTTTTCTCGGTGTCAGCGATATCTCATTCAGACTTTTCATCATCATGGCCTCGGTTGGCCGCATGCCCGGCACCCTGGCACTCAGTGTTCAGGGGGCATCACTGTATCAGCAGCAGTACGTTTTGATGACGGCGGTGATGCTCTTCTGTGCGGCGGCGGCGTATTTATCCTACCGGTACAAGGAAAGGCTCTATCTGTGGATGGACAGGCTGAACGGCAAATCCGGCTCTTGACCAACGGGCCGATTGATGATACCGATTATTTACTGCAAACGGGAATGGTCTGCACCTTTGGAACCCCCACCCCGGCCATCCCCCGCTGGGGGAGGGAGTTTGATTAAAACGCAGATTGAAACGACCGCTGTCGGATACTTGTTGACTGTCGATTGAAATTTGGGTGGAACAATCAATCAAACATCGGTGCAAAGGAGCCATCATTGACATTCTGGAGTTTTCGGGAAGCACTCAGTCAAGCCAACCGTCTGAGAAGGTCGTATTACGAACTCCTGAGGGATGAACTCGATCAGCAGATGATCCAATATGGCCTGATCGATTCTTACAACAATTTTCACCGCAGGAAGCTGGCCTTTCCGTTTGTCGAAAAGCGGGAACTGAAACCCCGAGCCCGGATTCCCGACGTTGAATACGAATCCCAGAATACGTTTCTGGTCATTTTTATCGAAGACACCATTCCATCTTCCTGCAAGAAATATATCCGGTTTTTCGACGAAAACAAAACCACCAAAATCAATCTCCTGCAATCCAAGACACTGCCGTTGTCGGACGATTTCGATCGGAATCAGAAATACATCGATTCCGTCCATTTTGTGGATTTGTTACGGATTATGCTGCCGGTCGATTACAGCCTTCTCATTCAGAGAGACCCGACAACCCGAAACCGGGATCGGTATTGCCTGTCTCATTTTCATGTCCGTATCGACTGGCCGATTGCCGAAGCCGCCGAAAATCTGGCGCTCAATCTTCGCTATATTTCCAAAGACCTCTACGAGAAAGGAGATAAATATGCCGAAGATGTCCAAAAAAAATTTTTCGAATACTACGGCCTGCCGGTCATGGCCGGGGGCAGACGAACGGCGGGAATTGTTGCCGCCCAATATTTGAAGCGTATTCCATGTATCTCCACCATTTACGTAGGCAGCAGCGAATCCCGATCGTTGATTCGGTTATCTGAACGCGGTGTTTCCAAATATGTTTTGCTGAAACTCACCAATGCCGAAATGGAAATTGTGGCGCAGACCCATCAGCTTTCTCTGAATACGTTCTATAAAAATTATGTGGTCAACCGCAAAGGCGGATTCGGTATATGTATTTTTCAGGCCACCTATTCCTACACCATTTCCGCCCGCCCTCCGGAAGACGGAAAACTCCGGGAAATCAAGCCCGATCTCTACTGGTTGTCTGTCTCCGGCCAGCATATTCTGCCAAGGCCGGGGATTTGGAAATTCCCGCCGCTGTCCATGAATGTCATTTATTCCTGATTTGCAGCAGTCTTTTTTGCATATCTTTCTGCAGCGGATTTCTTTCGGAGAATACGGCCTGCCCGGTCTCTGGATGTTCTCCTGTATAATACATCAGGGTGGCGAAGGTGGAGGGTGTCGGGGTAAAAATCTGCACTTGCTCCGGAATAATATGAAGATGTCGTGAAATGAAGGCGTTCAGCGCACGAATATGCGATTGCGTACATCCGGGATGACCGGCCATGAAATAATAGGTCAAATGCAAAGGCAAGCCGGATTGTTGGACAACGCGGTCAAAACATTTTTTGAAAGTGATCAGACGGTCGGCTCCGGGTTTGCCCATCAGATCCAATACCTCGGATTCCGAATGTTCAGGAGCGATTTTCATCTGCCCGGAAATATGATGCTGGATGATTTCGGTGAGATAAGACATGCCGCTTTTCCGGTCGTCCAGGATGAGATCATACCGGATACCGGATGCCACAAAAACACGGCGCACGCCTTCGATGTTTCGGATGGCCGCCAGCAGCCGGGTTTGGGGCCCGTGATCGATGGGAAGATGCTTGCAGATATCGGGATACAGGCAGCGTCTGTGGCGGCAGGCGCCGTGTTCCAATTTTTTCCGGCATTCGAATCCATACATATTGGCGGTCGGCCCGCCGACATCGGAGATGATTCCTTTGAACTTCGGATGGCGGGTCATCTGCCGGACCTCCCGCAGAATGGATGCCGCACTGCGGGATTGCACCGCCCGTCCCTGATGGATGGCAATGGCGCAGAAGCTGCATTCCCCGTAACATCCCCGATGTGAGGTGACGGAAAATCGGATGGTGTCCAACGCCCGGACCTCACCGTCTTTCCGGTAATAGGGGTGCAGTTCCCGCTCGTAATCGAGTGCATGCACCGCATCCAGTTCCGATGCCGACAGGGGAGGGCAGGGCGGTGTATGGATGAGGTACCGGCTGCCGTGTTTCTGGCACAGTCCTTTGGCTGTCACCGGATCATTGTTCTCATAAAATGTGCAGAACATCCGGGAAAATGATCGGGGATCGGCGGCGGCTTTTTCGAAAGCATCCAGTTCGATGCAGTCGGATCGGGGGGTGCCGGCGATGTAGCAGATACCACGGATTTTGGTGAAGGGCTCCTGCCGCTTCAACCGGTCGGCCAGCGCCAGAACGGCGGTTTCGCCCATGCCGTAAACGAGAACGTCCGCTTTGGCATCGAAGAGGATGGATCGGCGCAGGCGGTTGGACCAGGCATCATAATGGGGAATTCGTCTGAGGCTGGCTTCGATGCCGCCCAGGACGATGGGAACGGTGGGTTTGAAAAACCGGCGGATAAGATTGGCATAAACAATGACCGCCCGATCCGGCCGGCGGGTATTGCGGCCTCCTGGCGTATAATCGTCCTGCTTGCGGCGCTTGCCGCTGGCGGTGTAGTTGGCCACCATCGAATCGACGCTGCCGGCGGTGAC
>CAZBUL010000244.1:0-3449 GCA_964495045.1 uncultured Desulfobacterales bacterium
AAGCGCATTCACGAATACAAACGCCAGTTGATGAACATCCTGCATGTGATCTACTGCTGGCTGAAGATTCGGCAGCAACCCGACCCTACATTTTACCCGCGGACGTTTTTCTTCGGCGGTAAGGCAGCTCCGAGCTACGCAACCGCCAAGATGATCATCCGGCTGATCTGCCATGTCGGGGAAATGCTCAATCGCGACACCCTCACCGAAAAGTCTATCCGGGTGGTGTTTCTGCCCAATTACCGGGTGTCTCTGGCCGAAAAAATCTTTCCGGCCGCCGATGTGTCGGAACAGATTTCAACTGCCGGATACGAGGCATCGGGCACCTCCAACATGAAATTCGCCCTGAACGGCGCCATCACCATCGGCACCCTGGACGGCGCCAATGTCGAAATTCTGGAAGAAGTGGGCGCCGAAAACATTTATATTTTCGGGCTGACGGCCGACGAGGTCGGCGCAATGCGGCCGGCTTATAATCCATACAATTACTATGCGCGGGATCCGGTTCTGAAACAGACCATCGATATGATCCGGGAAGGGTTTTTCTGCCCCGAAGACCCTGCACTGTTCCGGCCGCTTATGGATACGCTGTTGAATGAAGACCGATACCTGGTGCTGGCAGATTTTGAAGCCTACCACCTGAGCCAGATGAAGATGGACGATCTCTACCAGAACCGCGAAGCCTGGGCCCGGGCGTCCATCCTGAATGTGGCCCGCGCCGGCAAATTTTCATCGGACCGGACGGTTCTGGAATACAATCGGGAAATCTGGAAGGCCGACCGGCTGCCGGTCATCCGGTGCCAACAGGATATGCGGCGTGACGAATAACACCGCATCCGTTCTGCTCCTCCCCCCAGCGGGGCTGACAATTATACACACTTGACGCCGCTATGAAAAAAATTGGCTTTGATTTTCGTTTTGGCCATACTGCACAGCCCCCACCCCGGCCCTCCCCCGCTGGGGGAGGGAGTTTTTTGCTCCTCCCCCCAGCGGGGGGAGGCCGGGAGGGGGGCAATAACGTGCTTACAAACAGTTACTCTCATTCAATAATGTTCAGCAGAGAGGGGGAGTGAACGATTACGCCCAAAACGCTGATGGATCAATATCTGAATTATCTGCTGATCGAACGGGGACTGTCGGCCAATACATTGGAGTCTTACCAGGCGGATTTGCACCGGTTCGCGGAATTTCTAAATGCCGGCGGCATTCAGGATATCGCAGATGCCGATTCGGCCGTTCTGCTCAAACACCTGATCGCGCTTAGGGAATCCGGCATGGCCGCCCGCTCCAGGGCGCGGCATCTGACAACGATTCGGGGGTTTTTCGGATATCTGATTCAAGAGAAAATTCTGGAAAAAAACCCGACCAAGCGGATCGATCTGCCCAAAAGCGGCCTGAAACTGCCGGATGTCCTCTCGTTTCAGGAAATTGATCGCATTCTGAATGTGCCGGACGGCGGCAAACCCGCCGGCATCCGAAACGCCGCCATGATCGAGCTGACGTATGCCGCCGGTCTCCGGGTCTCGGAACTGATCACCGTTAAAATTCAGGAGATCAATCTGGACGGCTGCTGGGTCCGCGTTTTCGGAAAAGGGGCCAAGGAGCGGATGGTGCCGTTCGGTCAGCCATGCCGGCAGAAAATCGATGCTTACGTGAAGGCGGCCCGCCCGATGCTTCTTGGCCCGCATATCAGCCCATTTCTGTTCGTGGCGCGCGCAGGCCAGCCCATGACCCGCCAGGGATTCTGGAAGATTCTCAAACAGCAGGCCATCGTTGCGGGTATCGTCAAACCCATCGCGCCGCACAGCCTGCGCCATTCCTTTGCCAGTCACCTGCTTGAAGGCGGAGCGGACCTGCGCTCCGTCCAGATCATGCTGGGCCACGTAGATATTTCCACAACCCAGATTTACACCCATGTCGCCAAAGATCATTTAAAACGAATGCATGAAAAATATCATCCCAGGGGGTGATCCACCATGAATGGACTGCTGTTTATCGACGATGAGGAAGGCATGCGGCGCTCGGTCGCCCGTGCCCTGCAACGAGAATCCTATACGGTATTCACTGCGGAAAGCGGGGAGGCCGGTGTTCAATTCGTTCAGGAACATCTGACGGAAATCGGTACGGTGATTTCCGATCTCAAAATGCCGGGAATGGACGGACTCGAAGCCCTGATCCTTATTGGCAAAATGAATCCGGATATCACCCGTATTGTTCTGACAGGTTATGCCACCGTGGAATCCGCGATTCAGGCCACCAACGACGGCATCGACGGATTTCTGACCAAGCCCTTCGACAACCGAGACCTCCGGGCCAAAATCCATGAAATCACGGTCCGCAAGCGTCTCCGGCAATTCGTGTCGGAGCCGGTTTACCGCGAAATCGCCCATTCGGATGAAGCGCTCAAACCCCGGCTGCACGATGCCACAATCCTGTTCACCGATATCCGCAATTTCACCCACATGTCCGGAAATGTCGAGGCCCAAGAGCTTGCCACCTTCCTGAACCACCATTTTTTTACGCCCATGGCTGAAATCATCCATCTGAACAGCGGCACGCCGGACAAAAATATCGGAGACAGCATCATGGCGGTCTTCGGCGCACCGATCCTCCATCCCGACGATGCGCTTCATGCCGTCGAGGCGGCTGTGGCGATGCTCGACAAAGCCGGCCAGATCAATCAGGAACTGAATGGGGAGAATGGTCTGCGCCTGGATATCGGCATCGGGATTTCAACAGGAAGGGTGTTTTCGGGGCTGCTGGGATCGATCCGCAAACGGGAATTCACCTCCATCGGCATGGCCGTCAACATGGCCTCACGGCTTCAGCATCTGGCGGCCGCCGGTGAAATCATCATTTGCGGCGCGACGCAGGATAAAATTTCGGAACGTTTCCAGACCAACGCGCTGCCGCCCCTGACCATCAAGGGCATCGACACACCGGTCACGGCTTATCGGGTTCAGCCGTGACAACTACCGGATTCTGGACCACGGCCCCCGCACCAGACGCAGCCCCACAAACCGGTTTCGGGTATTGGGCGAATAAAACTGCCGGCGAGCGGATCGGCAGTCCGCCGACGGACTCGACCAGGCGCCGCCCCGCACCACGCATCCCGCTCCCAGCGCAACGCCCTGAGGATCGGTCTGTGGCAGGATGGGATACTTGCCATACCAGTCCTGACACCACTCCAGAACATTGCCAAGCATATCGAAAAGCCCCCAGGGATTCGGCTTTTTTTCGGCAACCGGATGCGTCTTGCCGCCGGCATTGGCGCGGTACCAGGCAATGTCTTCCAGACAGGGATCGTGCTTGCTGAACAGCTTTTTGGTCACCTCCCCCGCATAACAGGCGGTGATCGTACCGGCCCGGCATGCATACTCCCACTCCGCCTCGGTCGGCAGGCGATACCAGTATTCCCCTTTCTGGTTGAGCTTCCGGATGAATTCCTG
>CAZBUL010000245.1:0-3447 GCA_964495045.1 uncultured Desulfobacterales bacterium
AATTGGTTCTATTTTAAGTTTGAAATGTAAGTGATAGCGGCCAGCGACCCAGCATAAATTTCGATGAAATGCCGGACGGCCACCGCATCGCCGGCCTGAGACAGCATGTCGGATATCTGCATCATGCAGGCCGGGCATCCGGTGGCCACTACGGAAGCCTCTGTAGCGGCGATCTGATCGCGTTTCTTCTTGCCGATTTTCGCCGACAGATCATAGTACTGCAAATTGAAACTGCCTCCCATGCCGCAGCAGGCATCGGGTTCAGCCATTTCCACCAGCCGATACCCGCCGGCTGCCCGAATCAAAGCCCTGGGCTGAGCGGCTACCCCCAGGGATTTTTTCAAATGACAGGGATCGTGGTAGGTGACGGCCGCTCCGGAACCGGAATTCGTTTTCAGAGGAACTTTCAAGACGGATACCAGCAGCTCACTGATATCCATCGTCTTTTCAGCCAGTGCGTTCACCCGTTCCCGAATCCCGGTGGAATCATCTTCCACCAGAGCCGGCCACACTTTTTTGAGGGTCGATGTGCAGGTGGCACAGGCGGTAATCAGATAATCCCATTTTCCGGATTCAAACCGGTCGAGGTTGTGCCGAACGAGTTTGTGAAAAGACGCCATATCCCCGGAAGATACGGCAGGAATCCCGCAGCACCCCTGCCCCTGCGGCATGAAGATGCCGACCCCATGATGATTCAGCACCCGAATCACCGCTTCCGCCACCTGCGGGAAGAGTTTGTCGAGCAAACATCCCGAAAAAAAAGCCACCCGGATTCCTGATTTTCCGGCCGGAGTGTCCAATGAAGGAACCCGCTCATGAAACGGATGGGCGGACAAGGTTTTGAAATGCCGATCCGAAAGCAGCGGCGAGACAATCCGGGCACAGGACGTGCCGACCACATCATTGACCGGCCGGGTCAGAATGCCCTGAAATTTGGCCCCCCATTCCACCATTTTGTCGAATAGTTCAGGATGGGCCAGCATGCCTTGCAAAATCAGCCGCTTGGCGGGTGAAAGCCCCATGTATCCCGCAATGATGGCACGGGCTTTCATGAAGATATCCAGCACTTTCACACCGCTGGGGCAGTTGGCGGCGCAGGAGCCGCACAGCAGGCATTTGTTCAGCCGTTTGGCAACCCCTTCCGGATCATCGAACATGGACTTCATCAATCCGTCCAGCAGCGCCAGCTTCCCCCGGGCGACGTCCGACTCCTTGCCGGTTTGGGCATACAGCGGACAGACCGCCTGGCACATGCCGCAGCGCATGCAGACCACGAGCTGATCTTCGAGCTCTTTCATCAACCGCACCAGTTCGTCCATGCGTGTCATGACTGCCCTCCGAGGATGTTGCCGGGATTCAAGATGTTGTTGGGATCAAGCGCTTTTTTGATCCGCTGGGAATAAACGATGGCGCCGGGCCCGGTCTCTTTGGACAAAAATCCGGCCTTGGCCAGTCCCGTTCCATGCTCGCCGGAAAGCGTTCCTCCCAATGCCAGCGCCTTGTCGAATATAGCGGCGATGGCATGTTCCACCCGGTGCCATTCCGCGGTATTTCGGCGATCCGTCAAGATGGTGGGATGCAGGTTTCCGTCTCCGGCATGGCCGAAGGTGCCGATGGTCAGATCGTAGGTGCGGCCGATTTCCTGAAGTGCCCGGATCATCTCCGGAATTTTGCTGCGAGGCACCGTGGCATCCTCCAGCACCAATGTGGGTTTGAGTTTGGCCAAAGCCGACAAGGCGCTTCTTCGGGCTGCCCACACGGCATCCCGTTCCGCGGCATCGGTGGCCACCCGGATGGATGTCGCCCCATGATCCCGGCAGATCGCCTCGACTTTCTGGGCATCTTCTTCGACCTGAGCCGGATGTCCATCTACCTCGATGAGCAGCAAAGCGGCGGCATCCACCGGTAACCCCGCATGGCTGAAGCTTTCGACGGCCCGGATGGTGAAATTATCCATGAATTCAAGGGTTGCCGGAACGATATATGCAGCAATGATGGCCGCCACGGTTTCCGAAGCCCGGTTCATTTCGTCGAAGACCGCTACCATGGACTTTCGATGGGCCGGCGGCGGAATGAGCTTGAGGATGATTTCATCGAACACCCCCAGGGTTCCCTCGGAACCGACCATCAATCCGGTCAGATTGTAGCCCGTCGCACATTTGACGGTTCGGGACCCCGTGCGGATCCGCTCCCCGTTCACATCGAAAAACGACAGGCCCATCACATAATCCCGGGTGACACCATATTTGAGCCCGCGCAGACCACCCGCATTTTCGGCCACATTGCCGCCCAGGGTTGAAACCGCCTGGCTGCCGGGATCGGGCGGATAGAAAAGCCCCTGTTTTTCCACCGCCGATGCAAATTTGGCGGTGATAACACCCGGCTCCACCACAGCATACATGTCCTGGATATTGATCTCCTTGATGGCAGCCAGGCCGTTGGTCAGGATGACCACGCCGCCGGTGCGGGGAATGGTGCCGCCGCTCAGATTGGTGCCCGACCCCCGGACGGTCAGCGGCAAGCCGTTTTCGTTGCAGAGCCGAACGGCATCCGAAAGCGCCTGACTGTTGACCGGCCGCAGCGCCAAAAGCGGCATCACCGGGTCCAACACCGCTGCGTCATAAGAATAAGTCATCAGATCTTCCCGTTCATGAAATACGTTGTCGCTTCCTATGTATTTTTTAAATTCGGTAACGAGTGCCGGACGAATCATGGTGCCTCCCTTTTTCATTGATCAATCTTACATCATGCCGGGTTTCACCCCGGTCATGAGAATAGTATCTGCTGGTTCCCAAGCTCCCGCTTGGGAACCCCGTCGGGAAGCTCCTGCTTCCCGTGTCATTGGAATGTCAGGATAAGACTTGAATCTGGAACTATGACTCTTTCAAGTTCTCAGCCACGACTTCCGCAATATGCCGAACCTGAACCCGGCTGTTTCGTTTGTTCATGCCGCCCCGCAGTTGAAGCACACAACCCGGGCAGTCGGTCACCAATACTTCGGCACCGGTTTGTTCGACATGATCCAGCTTCTGATGCAGAATCTCGGCGGATATCTCCGGAAATTCCAGCGAATAAGACCCGCCGAAACCGCAGCAGACATCTTCATCCTTGCAGGGAAGATATGCGAGGCCCGCAATCGGTAACAACGCCCGCGGTTCACGGGTAACCCCCAGACCCCGGCACAGATGACAGGGCGAATGATAGGCCGCCTTTTTCCCATTCTGCTGAAACCGGTCCGGGCTCACTTTCAGGACGTTAACTATAAACGAACTGAAATCCATCAATTTATCGCGAAGCATCCGCCATTTTTCCATCGCTTCCGGCTTTGAAGTCAGCAGCAGATGCCGATATCCTTCTTTCAGGTGCGACCCGCAGGAAGCGCAGAGCACCAGCACATAATCATAGCGGTCGATCTCCAGGGCGTTCAGGTTTTGAACGGCCACCTCC
>CAZBUL010000246.1:0-3394 GCA_964495045.1 uncultured Desulfobacterales bacterium
CTTTCTCGGATATCAGATGGATAAAGATTCAAAAAAATTCGAACGCCTCCGTGAGGATATGGTGACACTTCAGATCGAGGCGCGCGGCATCACCGACATTCGTGTCCTGAACGCCATGCGAAAAATCCCACGGCACCTGTTCGTCAGCGAAGCTCTGATGGATCAGGCTTACGGGGATTTTCCTCTTCCCATCGGAGAACAGCAGACCATTTCCCAACCTTATATCGTCGCAGAAATGACACAGGCGTTGGCCCTGACCAAAAACGATCGCGTGCTGGAAATCGGCACCGGTTCCGGATATCAGGCAGCGGTTCTGGCAGAAATCGTTTACCGCGTATATACGGTCGAACGCATTTTCTCCCTGTATCAGAAAAGTCGTCGTCTCTTTGATATGTTGCAATATCATAATATTGTCACAAGGTATTCGGACGGAACGAACATCTGGCCCGGAGAAAGCCCCTTCGATGCCATTCTGGTCACCGCCGGAGCGCCCCGCATTCCATCCAATCTCGTCAACCAACTGTCTGTTGGAGGACGGATGGTCATCCCGGTCGGCAATATTCAATCTCAAGAACTTGTCAAATTATTTCGAGATGAAGACGGTATCCACCAATCGATCCTGGGAGGATGTCGATTTGTCAAACTGGTCGGCGAACAGGGCTGGAAAGAATGATAAGGAAACACCCATGAAAAATCGCTACGCTAATTCACAGGAACTTTTTCAACAAGCCGTCCGCATTATACCCGGCGGGGTCAACAGCCCGGTTCGAGCCTGTAAATCCGTGGGAACCACACCGGCTTTCATCCATCATGCCGACGGCTGCATGATTGTGGATGCAGATGGCAATGCCTACATCGACTATGTCGGATCATGGGGACCCATGATTCTCGGACACCGCCATCCCGCCGTCCTGGAAGCCATCAAACAGGTTCTGGAACGCGGTACCAGCTTCGGTGCCCCAACCGATCTGGAAATTGAGCTGGCACAACTCATCATCGATGCCGTTCCTTCCATCGAAATGGTTCGGATGGTCAATTCCGGCACGGAAGCCACCATGAGCGCCATCCGGCTGGCACGCGGCGTCACCGGCCGAAACATCATCATCAAATTTGATGGGTGCTACCATGGACATGCCGACGCACTACTCGTAGCGGCCGGCTCCGGTGTAGCCACCCTGGCCATTGCCGGCAGTCCCGGTGTTCCCGATGCCGTAGCCTCGCAGACATTGTCTCTGGTTTACAACGACAGCGAAGGATTTTCCCGTATCATGGCCGACAAGGGAAACCAAGTGGCAGCCGTCATTGTCGAGCCGGTTGCCGGCAACATGGGCATGGTGCCGCCTATTCCCGGATTTCTGGAAGCCCTTCGGTCCGAAACGACCCGATATGGCAGCCTGCTGATTTTCGATGAAGTCATGACCGGTTTTCGCGTGGCCCATGGCGGCGCCCAAGCTTTGTACAACATCACCCCCGATTTGACAACGCTCGGTAAAATCATCGGCGGCGGTCTGCCGGTCGGTGCTTATGGCGGTAAACGAGATATCATGGCCAACATCGCCCCTCAAGGCTCCGTATATCAAGCAGGTACACTTTCCGGAAACCCGCTGGCCATGGCCGCCGGGATCGCCACATTGAAACAGATCGGAGCCCCTGGTTTTTATGATGCGCTGGATACGACCACTCAGATGCTGATCGACGGTCTCGATGCAGCCATACAACGCACCGGCATCAAAGCCCAAGCGGCGCGGGTCGGATCTATGGCTGGGCTGTTCTTTACGGATCGGACCGTCCGCAATTTCGATGATGCCAAAACCTCTGATCTCACTCTTTTTTCGGCGTTTTATCGCGGGATGTTAGAACTGGGAATATATCTGGCACCGTCTCAGTTCGAAGCGCTCTTCGTTTCAGCCGCTCATGACAAAACACATATCGAAAGCACTATACGTGCTGTGGAAACCGTGCTGAAAAGGCTTGCCGCGTGAATGCCGATTTGAATCGTATTCCGGAAAATGCCCGGCGGATGTATCTCATCGCCGTGTGTGGAACCGCCATGGGCGCACTGGCCTGTATGCTGAAAGACCTCGGATTCGAAGTAACCGGGTCTGATCGGCAGGCATATCCTCCCATCAGTACATTGCTGAAAGAAAAAGGGATTGCGGTGCTGGAAGGTTTCGACTCAGACCATATCACAACGGAATACGATCTGGTCGTTGTCGGCAATGCCGTCCGCAGAGACAATCCCGAAGCTGTCCGCATGCGGGAGCTGAATCTGCCTTTCTGCTCGATGCCGCAGGCCATCAACCACTTTGCCGGATCCGGGAAAAAATCCCTGGTCATCACCGGCACCCACGGCAAAACCACCACATCTTCCCTTCTGGCTTGGATACTTCATTCCGCCGAACGAGACCCCTCATACATCATCGGCGGCATATTGAAGAACTTCGATGCCAACTACCGGATAGGAAAAGGGGAATACCTTGTCTTGGAAGGGGATGAATACGACACGGCCTATTTCGACAAAGGGCCGAAATTCCTTCACTATGCGCCTACAGCGGCCATCCTGACCAGCATCGAATTCGATCATGCGGATATTTTCAAGGACAAATCCGCCGTCAATAAAGCGTTTGATGCTTTCCTTTCACAAATGTCTTCACAGAGCACCCTGCTTGCCTTCGATCAGGATCCCACTGTCCGTGAATTGGTTCAAGGCCGTTTGTGCAGGTTAAGATTCTACGGTAAGGACAATGGATCCAAGTGGCGGCTGGGAAATCATTCAGTGAATCCTCCCTGGACTTTTTTCGATGTCATCAAGGAAGGAATGCCCTGGGGAAGCTTTCAGACACAAATCATTGGGGAACACAACCTGTGGAATGCACTGTCGGCCATTGCTGTGGCGGATGTTTTGGGGATCGAGCGGGATGCCATCGCCACGGCATTGCAGACATTCAAAGGAGTCAAACGCCGTCAGGAAATTCGGGGAGTCAAAAACGGCATCACGATCATGGATGATTTTGCCCATCATCCCACCGCCGTTCGGGAAACCATCCGCGCCGTCAAATCGTTTCACACGGCCGGGCGCATCATTGCCGTGTTCGAGCCCCGCACCAATTCCAGCATGAGAAATGTTTTTCAGAAAGACTATTCCCTGTCTTTCGACGGTGCAGATCGGGTGTGCATTCGAAAACCTCCGCTTCTGGATAAAATTCCCGCTTCAGAACGGTTTTCTTCCGAGCTTCTGGTCAACGATCTAAAAAACCGCGGCATCGATGCCCGCTTTTTCCCGGATACCGACACCATCATCGATTTTCTGGTTGAAACCGCAAAACCAAAGGATCTGATTCTCATCATGTCCAACGGCGGATTCGATCGGATTCATGAACGCCTGCTCGCTGCG
>CAZBUL010000247.1:0-3338 GCA_964495045.1 uncultured Desulfobacterales bacterium
AGGGTGCAGGAAAAACGCCTTCCCCGTGAGACCTGCCCCCTGATACCTGCCCC
The DNA here is from genome assembly GCA_964495045.1 of uncultured Desulfobacterales bacterium. GTDB lineage: Bacteria > Desulfobacterota > Desulfobacteria > Desulfobacterales > Desulfatirhabdiaceae > RAAP-1. The sequence continues at coordinate 54 of CAZBUL010000247.1, forward strand.
CTGATTCCTGATACCTGATGCCTGATACCTACAACCTGTCGTATCTCCACCACACGGATGAGACCCGGATGGATGCCGCCGCGAATGCCAGCGTCCCGAACCGCATCGGCACATGCGGTACCAGCGGCGATCAGCAGGCGGTTCGGTTGGCGGTCCCTGATTTCCTGGATCAGGTTTTCCGGTTCCGGCCCGGCGCAGAGGTGATTGAAGAACGCGACATGAATCACCGCCGGATCCATCATCAACTGACGTACCATGTCTGCCGTATCCATGGACGGGGTCAGCAGATTGTCGCACGAGCAGACCGCCACCAGAATCCGAGAAGGTTCCCGGCTGACATCCCGCGCTTGCGCCTGTTCCGTTTTGGAAACAACCGCATGGCCGCCGCCGGACCGATGCAGCGTGCAAGATGCGGCCAGAGCGGCGGCGGAAGCCTGGGTGACGGATTCCCGGATATCTTTAAGCCCCGAAAAGGATCCGGCCAGAAAAATACCGGAATTCAGCATCCGGGTACTGGAAAAGGGAGATGTTTCGGCAAAACCCGCATCATTGACGGACAGTCCGAATTTCCCGGCCAATAGCGTCATGTCCGGGTGCGGCCGCTGACCGGCCGCCAGCACCACCATATCGTATATGGACTCGGTTTCTCCGCCGGATAACGTAACATACCGGATACATAGATCCCCGGTCTCCGGATCCGGAACCACCGAATGGGCCCGTCCCCGAATAATCCGGACATTGCCGGCTGTGGCCGCCGTTTCCTGATAGCGGAAGTCGTGTTTGCCGCTGGTACGGACATCCATGGCGAAAATATCGGTGATGAGCCCCGGCCCCAGTTTATCATGGGCCAGCAGGGCTTCCTTGATGGAAATCATGCAGCAGACACTTGAACAGAAATCGGCGCCAGCCTGCAGATCCCGGGAGCCGACGCACTGAATCCAGGCAATACGGGAAATGGGACGGCCGTCTTCGAGCCGGACGGGCTTTCCGGCACAGGGGCCGGCATTGCTGATGAACCGTTCAAATTCCAACTGGGTCAGCACGTGGGGATAAACGCCGAACCCCAGCGTATTTTTTCCATCGGACGGGTTGTAGAATGCCGACCCACCGGCCAACACAATGGCGCCCACCTTTATTTTTTCATCCCTTGCCGCCATGAACGCCGCAAACCGCTTTTCGACCATCGGAATCAGCGCATCGATCTCGAAAGGCTTGACCAGGTATTCCATGGCGCCGGTTTTCAGGGCTTCCACAGCGGTTTCCACCGTGGCATAAGCGGTCATCATGACAACATCGAGCTGCGGCCGGATGTCTTTGGCTTTTTTCAGCACCTCCACCCCATCCATGCCCGGCATTTTGATATCCAGAAGCATCAGCTCGAAGGAGGGGGTTTCGGTCAGCCGGTCCAACGCTTCCGGCCCCGATGCAGCCATCTCCGCCGCAAAGCCTTCTTCCGCCAGCCATTCTCGAATGGAATCCCGGACAATCAGCTCATCATCCACCACCAGAATACGATACAGACTGCGCTCTTTTTCCCGCAGGTGGATGGCCCCGGTCGGGCAGGCGGAAACACAGGCCCCGCACCGGGTACAGGCCGAAAAATCGATGCGGTACGAATTCATCACCCGATAAGGCGCTGCCGGATAAATGGCTTTTCGCTTTGTGAACCCGGCATTGAACCGGTCGGGAACTTCCACCGGACATACCGCCGAACACAGGCCGCATCCGATGCATTTCAGCCATTCGACACCAGACGCTTCTGTCCGGAGAGACACCTCGTAAGCACCGGCTTCACCGGACACAGTCATGACCTGCGTGGAAAGGCGGATATCGATGGCTTCATGGATCAAATCCTTTCGCAGACAATACTGGGAACCGGCATCCCGCTCCAGCATGGGCAGCAACCGGCACATACCGCAATGGTTGGTGGGAAACTGGTGATCCAGTTGGGCGACAATTCCCCCCAGATACGGTGATGTTTCGACAAGGGTGACACCGTATCCGGTTTCCGCCATATCCAGAGCCGCCCGCATACCGCTGACACCGCCGCCAACAATCAATGCACAACCTGTTTTTCGATCCATAGGGCGCTCCTTATTCCGACAATCCCACCACTTCGGAAAATTCCTGTTCCCGGAACACGGTCATGGGCGGCGGTGAATCCGGATCCATACCGGCTTCATAATCGAAAGCCCGCTGGGTGCGAATGGCCGTTGCCCGGAACAGTTCCGCCAGGGGAATTTCACTGGGGCAGGCATTGGAGCACTGGCCGCATCCCACACAGGCCGTACTGATATGCACCAGCCGGGTCAGATGGTAAAACACCGTGTCGGTCGGCATTTTGATTTCGCCTTTGCGCCGGGCCCACTGAAGATATTGAAAGGGGTCATGATCGAACACATCTGTCGTGAAGACACATTCCCGGCAATAGCACACCGGACAGGCCACTCGGCAATTGTAGCAATTGACGCACCCGGCCAGATAGGCCGTGAGTTTTTCGAGACTGTTGGTGGCTTCACGGGTTTGGTCCACGATTTGATCCCGGGCGTGAAACCGGGCCGCCACCAGGCTCTCGACGGCTTCTTTCCGGCTGGCGGGTTCTTCGGTCTGCATCAGGTTCAGGCGGAACAGAATTTCTTCCCCCTTCGAACTCTGGCCATAAACCAGAAAATGGTCCATCGGCGAAATCCCCAGAAATCCGACGGCAATGTCCGCACCGGTCGGAAATGGCCGCTCGCAGGCGTTGCAGGCAGTTGTCCGCCCGATGCCGCCCATTACTTCCTCCATACCGTCAATCGTCTTGTAGAAAAATTGAAGGGTGCCGGATTCCTGACTCTCCGCAGCATAGCGCCGGTAATCTTTGTTGCTATAGGCACCCAGACAGTCCAGTCCGATAATCACGATATCGTTCCGCGATCCTTGCTTGAGTTTGACCAGTTCGACAAACGCCCGGATTTCGCAAGGCCGCAAAACCACGGCAATGGTGTGACCCGGTGATTTGCGGCTGAGACGGGACACCATCCGGGCGGCATTCAGAAAAAAAGCCGGTGCCAGGGGATCGACATCCTGTAAAAACCGCGGATCGCTGATCAGTGACGGCATGACCACCGATGTCACGGGTTGTCGGCGCGGCACCAGAATGGCATGAATATCCTCCAGCGCCAGAATGGATTGGAAAAAGGTTCTGAGCGCTCCCAGAACGTCCTGCTCATTAACCGCCAGTTTGCGGGGGGGTGACATCATATTTCCTCCATGAATTCCAGCATCGAATCATGCCAACAGGTA
>CAZBUL010000248.1:0-3264 GCA_964495045.1 uncultured Desulfobacterales bacterium
TAAAAACTCATGCGGCATCAGCTATGCTTGAAAATCGTAGAACAAATTTACCGTGTTGCCACCACAGCTTTAGGCATGGGATACGACAAGCCGGATCTGGCTTGTCGTAATTCATTACCAAATGCCAGGCTCGGTCGTTGCGTATTACCAGCAAGTCGGCCGCGCAGGCCGGGCCCTGGATTCCGCCTATGGAATTCTATTGAGCGGTGAAGAAGAAACGGATATTATCGACTGGTTTATCAGGACTGCCTTTCCGACCCGGCGCGAGGTTGCTAAAGTCTTGGATGCGTTTGAGGAGGCGCCTAATGGATTGTCCATCTATGAACTTATGGGCATTGTAAATCTGAGCAAGGGCCGGATTGAAAAAACGATAGCACTACTCTCGCTTGAATCACCCGCCCCCATTGCCAAACAAGGAAGTAAGTGGGTGCTCACAGCAGCAACATTAAGCGAGATGTTTTGGATGCGTGCAGATCGGCTCACGACATTGCGACGCGCCGAGCACGAGCAGATGAAAGCGTATGTCAACCTGCCATTTGGAGAACACATGGGGTATCTTATTCAGGCACTGGATGGCGAACCGAGTTCTGCCACGTTCCCTACGTTGCCTCCGCTGCCAACCATTGTGGATGATGTTGTGGTTCGAGATGCAGTGGCTTTTCTGCGCCGCACTGCCCTGACGATCGAACCCCGACTTCAATGGCCCGCAGGCGGAATGCCGCAATACCACGAAATCGGAAGAATCCCTAAAAATCTTCAGGCACAGTCCGGAAAAGTGCTATGCATTTGGGGTGATGCCGGATGGGGCAGCCTTGTTAGACAAGGGAAGTACCAAGACGGCTATTTTGCCGATGAATTGGTTGCGGCTTGTGTGAATATGATTCACGAGTGGAACATGGAACCCGCGCCGACCTGGGTGACTTGTGTTCCATCGCTACGCCATCCTGATCTTGTGCCAAATTTCTCGCAGCGATTAGCTGCAGCATTGGGCTTACCGTTTTACGCTGTACTTGAAAAGACCGACAACAGGCCCGAACAGAAAACAATGGCGAACAGTATCCAACATGCGCGTAACATTGATGGGTCTCTGGCTCTCAACGGCCGGCCTGTGCCTCAAGGATCGGTACTCTTGGTGGACGATATGGTGGATTCGCGGTGGACACTGACTGTGTCCGCGTGGCTCCTGCGCAGAAGCGGATGCGGTGAAGTCTGGCCTATTGCACTTGCACAAACGGGGCAAGACTCATGACACCAGTTCTCTCTCCGAACACGCAAGTTATTCTGTTGATTACGGCACCCTTAATTGCCGGACGCGGCACATCGTCATCGGAAGTCTTATCACCGGGCGAATACAAACGGTTGGCGCGTCTTTTGCGCGAAATGCAGCGGCAGCCGTCGGACCTTTTATCTTCTGATGCGGCAGATTTGCTTCGTGCCTGCCAGCCCGTCATTGAAGAAGCACGTCTGCAACGTTTATTGGGCCGTGGTTTTATGTTAAGCCAGGCCATCGAGCGATGGCAAGCCCGTGCCATCTGGGTTGTCAGCCGTGCTGATGCCAACTACCCCCGTCGTTTGAAGATACGGCTGAGAGAAGATGCACCGGCAGTGCTGTATGGCTGCGGTGATATCAATTTGCTGGAAACCGGCGGACTGGCGGTGGTCGGGTCGCGTCATGTGGATGAGAAGTTGATTGATTACACAATGGCTGTCGGCCGACTTGCCGCCCGTGCAGGCAAAACGATCATCTCGGGAGGTGCAAAAGGCATCGACCAAGCGGCCATGCGGGGTGCACTTGAAGAAGGCGGCAAGGTGAGTGGTGTTCTGGCGGACAGCCTTGAAAAGACCGCGATGAAACGGGATCACCGTAATCTTCTGATGGATGGACAGCTTGTGTTGATCTCGCCATACGATCCCAATGCCGGTTTCAACGTCGGCAATGCCATGCAGCGCAACAAGCTTATCTATGCTTTGTCAGATGCCGCGTTGGTGATGAGTTCTGACCTCAAAAAGGGAGGAACCTGGACCGGGGCAACCGAGCAATTGGATAAACTCAAATTGGTTCCCGTTTATGTGAGATTAACAGGCAATGACTCAGAGGGACTCAATGCCTTGCATAAAAAGGGAGCTATCCCTTGGCCAAACCCTCAAGAGGTCGAAGCATTCAATGCGGTGTTCGATGTGACCCTCCCGACTCCCCCGGTATTGACACAGCCTGAGCGCGGACTGTTCACAAACAATGAGACCCCAATGCCACTATCCAGTGCTGCACCAATGGTGGCTAACGATCATTCTTTGCTGAAACCGGCGATAGAATCCTTGCCTCCGGCGATCACTGTTCCCAATAATCAGATGGTTGGGGATACGATGTCGGAAATACCCCGCGTTGCGATGGTGGAATACAGTCCTGCCGATATTTTGTTTGCAACTGTGCGTGAAACGATGCAGCGATTTTTAACAGCTCCGATGAAGGATGCCGAGGTCGCCGCGGCGCTTGATGTTTCTGCATCTCAAGCGAAAGTGTGGCTGCAGCGCCTGGTTGAGGAAGGTGCCCTGGAGAAACGGGGCAAACCGGTTCGCTATGTCGTGAGATTCCAGTCGTCGCTGCCCAATAATGGAGCCAGTAAATCATGATGCTTTCAAGTCCTCTATTCGATGATCATATAATCATTTCTTTGAAAAGCGGTTCCCGTTTCCCCTATTTGCTGAACAGAATCTTCCGTCAGGGTGTTCAGGTCGAAATTCAGGTCGGTTTCAGCATTCGCGATGTTGTCGTCCATCAACTGGGAATGGCTGAAGATTATCTGGAAAATCGTGTGCAAACCATTTTTCTCAATGGCAAACCGGTGGACAATGTGGACGAAACGCTGGTTTTCGATAAGTCGGTTCTGGCGCTGTCCGCCGCTATGCCGGGGCTTGCCGGGGCAACCTTGAGAAAAAGCGGAAAATATGCTGCTTTTCGTCAAGGGATTTCAGCTCACGGCGAGCCTGTCCTTTCTGATATTCACCAGAAAGGATCGATGACCCTGAAACTCTTCAACCAGGTTGCTGAAGAACAGGGAATTGTGCTGCTGGCAAAAGGGATATGGATCGACACCCGGGAAATGTTGCATGTTTTTCACGAGGCTCACAAACAGTCTCTGATGCAGGATGTCGAGAAGGTGGAAATAAACGGAAAGATCGTCTTGCATGAAAATCTGGATGCCGTGGTCGGCGGTAAGTCGAAAATATTTCTGTCACTTGCCTGAATTTGGCACTGGGGATTAT
>CAZBUL010000249.1:0-3202 GCA_964495045.1 uncultured Desulfobacterales bacterium
ATGTTTCCGTAAACAAAACCTCCCCATAATGCCATCCCGATATCAGCATGGGCGATGCCGTTGTTACCGATTTCTTTCCACACGAGGTGATGGGTATCATTGGTGACAATCAGAACTGCAAGAACCAGGGGAACAGCGGTCAACAGTCTCTTGATCCGGGAGTTCAGCCAATGACCCAATCCGGCATATTCCACCACAAAACACACCGCAGCGGTGCCTAAGGGAAGCATCATCGCCGTCTCGAATTTGAAGAGGAAAATCCGCGCCGCATCCCCTACGACGGATAGTCTCAAGGCATTGGAAAGAATCCAGAAAAAAGACAGTACCATCTGAAGAATAAACGGAACCGCACCCGGTACTGTACGATTCCGATAACCATGAACCGTCAGAAAGGATAGAAACAGAAGGGGGATCAGCGTGGTGAGTGCATAAGAATTGAATTCGAATCGCCACATCATGAATACCCGAACTGAGCCCTCTTCCGCGTCCTTTCCCGCATAATCACTGGAAGGCCTGCATCAATGCATATTTCAGCTCGTTCATGGTATATGGCTTGTGCAGAAACACCGTGGGCTGATCGGGATGGCTGTCATCCATCACCAGGGCTTCGTCATACCCGCTGGTCAGTATGATCGGGATATTCGGCTGGATCGATTTCAGCGCGGATATCAGTTCCCATCCATTCATGCGGGGCATTGTCATGTCGGTGAGCACACAGCGGATGTCATCCGAATGCTCCCGAAACAGCGCCAGCGCATCGATGCCGTCTTTTGCCAGAATTGCAGACATGCCGATATGTGAAAACATCTCCGAGACCATATCCCGCACCATCTCATCATCTTCGACCAGCATGACGGTGCCGGCGGATCCCAGAGAATGCGTCTCCTGCAGGTGATTGGTACGTGACGAAACGATGTGGTCCGATACCGGTAAAAATATCCTGAATACACTGCCATGGCCGGGTTCACTCTCAACGGTGATCGCTCCGTTATAGGCCCGAACGATCCCGATGATGATGGACAATCCTAAACCCCGGCCCGTAAATTTGGTCGTGAAAAATGGATCGAAAAGCTTTTCGATATCCGCCGCCGCAATCCCGATGCCTGTGTCGGATACCGACAGACACGCATAGATGCTGTCCGACGGTTTCCAGTCGATCGGGAATCGATGTTTCTCTGAAATGGATGTCGGAAAAAGCGTTTCCACAGTCAGACGAATCTCTTTTTTTTCGGTGGTCAGAGACTCCCAGGCATTGGTGATCAGATGTTTCAGCATCTGCTGAATGTGGCCGGGATTTGCAGTAACGACCGGACCCGACGGGGGAATATCGGATTCCAGTGAACCATCGGGCGGCACAGCCGCCTGCAGCACCGGCAGGCTTAGACGACAGATTTCTGCCAGGTCCAGAGCCTCCGGTTTGCCGACAGGCTGTCCGAGATAGGTGAGCATCAGCGTACTGACATCCGATGCTTTTTGGGCGGACTGCAAGGCATGAGACAAACTGTGATCGATTGACTTTCCACGGCCCAGATCATCTCTGGCCATCTCCAGATTTCCCATCACCACGTGAAGCTGGTTGTTGAAATGATGAGCAATGGCACCGGCCATCCGCTCCAGACTTTCCACTTTCAGAATCTGCCGATCCTGAATTTCCATAGCCGCCTGTCGGGCCTCGGCTTCTTTTCGCTGGGTGATGTCGTCCCCCACAAAAACGATTTTTTCGATCGTTCCGTCAGGACTTCGGATAGAATCGAATTTTCCTTCAATGGCATATTCCAAACCGTCCTTGCCGACAATACGATATTCAACCATGAATGTGGATATATCTTCCGTGATTTCACTCTGAAAAATCGATTTCAACCGCTCCCGGTCATCTGGATGTATCACATCCAGACCGGAAGTGCCGATCAGTTCTTCTGGAGAAAATCCCAATTTCCGATGCGCCGGATTGGCAAATTCATAAATTCCTGTATGATCCATCACCGCAATGAAGGAGCCGGTGTTTTCAGCAATCATGCGAAGCCGCGCGTCACTGTTTCGAAGCGCTGCTTCAGCCCGTTTGCGATCGGTGATTTCTCTGTGAAGCCGCCTGTTCCAGAATAGGATACCGATGATGGCGGCCAATAAGGGAATCGCAATGATGGCAGCCCATTTCCAGATATCCGCCGCCCGAATCCCGAATTCATAACGCACCGTCAGCCATTTATTGCGGATGGCGGCATGCTGTTCCGAGCGCAATGCATGAATGGCCTTGTTGACAATGGAAACGAGTTCCGGCCAGTCTTTGCGAACGGCAAAATGCAAGGTATAGTTCTGATAAGGCGTCGGTGCGGCGATTTTCAAATTGACCAGACCGTTTTTTTCCATGAGATAAGCGGCTGCCGCCAGATTTTCGATATGCGCATCGGCAACGCCGGCAGATACAGCCGATAAAGCATCCAATGGGGTTGCCACGAAATGGGGCTCCACGGCGATTTCGTCGCGCCGGATCCAGTCATAAACAATGTTCTCCTTGACGAATGTCACTTTCATCCCCCGCAAGTCATCGATTTTGCCAATGAACGGTGCATTTTTGCGTGTGATGATCACGATAGGGAAAGACAAAATGGGATCGGAAAACAGCAGATAGGCCTGCCGTTCATCGCTTTGTGCCGCACTGTTGATCACATCGATTTCTTTGCGCATGGCCATTTTCAAGACTTCCGGCCATGGCAAATTGCCCTGCTGCTCGATGCGGACACCCAATTGCGTCATGATCAGGTCGAGATAATCGCACGCCATACCCCGTGCATGTCCATCGGCATCGAAAAAGTGGAAGGGAGGAAAGGCTTTGGGCCCGGCGACTCGTATGACGGGATGGCTGTTCAGCCAGTTCTTCTCGTCCGAATCGAGAAGGAGCTGCGTATCGTCCGCCGAAACAGGATGATTTTCTCCATGTGATGCAGTGGCCCAGGGGAGAAAAAGCAGGAGCTGCATTGCAGACAGAAAAATGAAAACAAACAGCCTGCCGCAATGGTTTTTATGAACCGAGGTTTTACAGAACGAATATCCGGCCATGAACATTCCTCTTTGTATTACTTCAGCAACGAGCTGATCCGTTTCGGATACCGGACAGGCAGCGGAGTGTTTTTTCGAAAGGCAATTGTGAAATTTTCTGTTATCATTTAGACTAATACGTGTTTACATGTCAACTATCGACATG
>CAZBUL010000250.1:0-3198 GCA_964495045.1 uncultured Desulfobacterales bacterium
TTTACATGTTCATATTATGTCAATATAATCGTACAAAAAATGTACATAATTATATTTCGATTTTAGTTTGTTTTCAAGAGGATAATGTGAGCGTTTTTAAAGAAGAACTCGAAAGTAAACGAATGATTTTCAATGTGCGGGGCGATCTGGCCAACCGCCTTCTATGGGCAAAAGAAGAAGCGCGGACCATGGGAAAGCGACTCGATGTCGAAACCCCGATCAATAAAGCAATCGAAAAATTTTTACAAAAGGCCGAAAAGCGTATCAAGGAGGAAAAAAAGAAACAGACAGTATTTCTGCAAGCACCCGAGAAAAAAATGGACAATCAAAACCCATCGGATTCACAATGTATTGATCATTTAGATGATGTCATTCAAGAACACCCATAACATCGTATTCACCGTAAGCGAAAAGGAGCCTAAAATGAAAAAACATGAAGTGACTGTCAAATGCAAAATGGAGTCAGCCGCCATTGCCGATCTGCTGATCGAAATGGCGAACAGTTTTCGGGAAGGCAAAGTCGTTGTTCAGAAGGAAAGTTCTTTTGTGGCATTGAACCCAACCGGACAGATCGAGGTCGAACTGGAGGCTTCCGAAAAAAAAGGAAAACAAAAAATCGAAATCCAAATGAGTTGGAAAGAAGAAATGGTTGCAGAGAAGCTGGAAGAATCGTTTTGCATTTCATGCCATGAACCCTGCCCGGAATTGTCCGAATCTGAAGAACAGACGGAAAAAGACCAAATTCTGTTCCGAAAGTGGTGATAACCAGTTTCGTTGATTGGTAGGACTATCAAAATATTTTTTGAACTAACACAATTTTAACATTTCTTTGTTATGATCTCACTGTTTTCGCTTACCAGCCAAAATGGTGGTGATAATCTGCTTACGGAAAATGACGGCTTCGGAACGAAAACCAGTTGAATCCACGAAGGAGTCATCCATGAAAAAACCGGGAACCAAAGAAGAATTTGTTGTTTATGGCGATCATTCTATCCAATTAATGCAACACATTATCGATGGTATGTCCGGCGGTGCCGATGCCGTCTCTCCCTATTCGATCGATTTTCAAAAGCTCAAAAAATTGAAAATCACCATCAAAAAAAAGTTCGACCAGCCTTATATCAAATGCAAAGTCAGATATCAGAGTCCGGATGTTCTCTCAACCGGCCGGTATGAAGATACGGATTCCGCTGCCGACAGACCCGATTATAAAGTTCTGAAAAAGCGGATGGAAAAGATGTTCAAAGAAATTGAATTTCACATTACAAACGGTAGTCTCCCATCCAATCTGGAGGCCGAGCTGTTTTGTAACAATGCCGAATTGATGACCACGTTCTCCGGCTATGGTGATGATATGTATCCTGAATTCATGAAAGCCATCGGGGAATTCAGGGAAGCATTTCATCAGGTCGATATCCACAAGTGTAAGTCAATATTCACTGAAATCAACACAATGAAAAAGGCCTGTCATAGCAAGAAATGATATCCAATCCAAACCGGATACCCATTGAGGGCATCTCTTTACCGACCATCCAGGCAACTGTTGCCATACTGTAATTATGACTTGGTCATATCGAAAGCACCCATGGAACTGTTAAAAACAAAAACAGAGTGTATCCCACTGTATCCTTCCAAATTTTCTGAAGAGATCACAGAAAAGGATGAAAGTATTTTTGCAAAAATTACATCCATCCGGCTGTCTCCTGAACAAGAAGCGAAAATTGTGACACCTGCGGGAACGTATCCCCGTCAAAAAAACGTTCTGGCAATTCACTGGCATCCGGAATTTATCCCGCTGAATCTGATCGAAAAGCGCATCCACACGATGTTTCCCAATATGAGCTCGCACCTGATCATCCCCACCCAGCACAATGTATTGATGACATTCCATGGTTATGCCGGTGTGGAAGTGGATGCATATTCCCGTGGTTTCAATCAGAAAATTCAGTTATTGCTGCATTTCAACGCCGAGAAGGTGGAATCGGCGCACAAGCTGAAATCCATGCTGGCCTATACCCTGAAATATCGGGAACAACAATTGAATGATTTTATACATACCTTGATCAGGCCCAATGAAAAACGCCTGCAACAGGCAGCCGAGGAAACCGGTGCTACAGAAGATTGTGTGCGATTCGTTCGTGTTTACATCAAAAAATTGCATGAATTGCTCGAACGCCATTATGATCATTTGCCACCCGATATGTTCAAAAACAAGCTGCTTCGGGATTTTTTGGATGAATTCCGTCCGGAATACGGCGATGCATGGATCAATCGAGCGCAAACCTTTTTGCATGCTGTCAAGCAGATCGTGAAATCCCATTTTTCCATGCGATATTTTTATCGGACAACCGAGATCATCGAAGAGACCCGGTCTCTGGGGGGTAGAATCGTCATCCCTCATCCTGAACAGTTCTGGCCGATTCTTCTGGCAGACTATGATGTGGATGGATATGAAGTGTGGAATCCGCAGTCCCGAAGATATACCGAATTTCTGATTTCCGTTCTGAACAGAAAAAATTCTCAACAATCTGAAAGTAAAGGAAATCTGTTGTTATTTATGGGTGATGACACCCACATGAGTGAAAAAATCAGAGATGTGGATAAACAGGATCGGGAAAAAGCCAGCCGTGAAATCGGGCTGCAACCGGCTTGGGACGATATGCATATCCGCAAAGCGTTGATTGCCGCCAATCTGAACCGGTTGCAGGTGATCGGTGCGTATAAGAGCCGTTTGGGCTGATCATCGTTCGGCAGACAGAGAAAATGCTTTTTGGCCGGAAATGTTTATGGGTACCCATCGCAAAAATAACCAACACAATTTATTAGGATTCACAAGATTACAGACATGGAAACATTCGATCATGAATCCATTCAAGACAGGCAGTCCCTTCGTGGATGTCTCAATTCACTGATTGAAGGAATCGAACAGGGCAGGATCGTTTTTTCTTCCGCAACAGACATGATGATTCTTTTGCCGGCAGACATGATCCGATTGTCGATCAAAACCCGAAAGAAACCGGGTGCGTCGAAAATGTCCATGAAGCTGGTATGGAACGATTCCATCCAAAAGCCACTTCCGGAACGTCGTAGTTCGATTCGGATTTCATCATAATAATAATAAGGATTGTCATGACACGTATCGCTGTTATCGGAAATCGCGGCGGCTGGTCTTCGGAGCTTCTGGCGGATTACGTTGAA
>CAZBUL010000251.1:0-1844 GCA_964495045.1 uncultured Desulfobacterales bacterium
CGGTGCGAGTTGTCTGGCTTTTTCCAGAAATTGGGCACCCGTCATGACCGGCATCCGCTGGTCGGAGATGATCAGAGAAATGGAGGCCTCTGTTTTTGCGAGAATATCCAGGCCTTCCTGGCCGCTGGAGGCTGTAAGAATCCGACATTTTTCTTTTCGCAACAGACGATGGAGTGATCGCGTAATGGATTGTTCATCGTCCACCAGTAAGATGGTGTGTTCAAACAAATATGTCATGGTAAGTCTCCATCAATCCGAGTCCGGTTTCCTTTCCAATCTCCTTGGTCGCAAAAAAGTGACCGAATCCCGAGCGTTCCGATATTTTTGTTATAAGAATCACTATACAAAATCAACACGATTCATGGAATGGAACACACTTTCACTCCGGATGAAGCCAAAACTTCCGACCGTCATTCACTGTTTTAAGGCGGTCGAAAAAGCGTTCTCATCCGATAGAACAGCGCCCGCACAGTGCTTTCTTCCGCAGACTGGGCAGGCATTCCAATCGGCATTGAGGATGCCGCCGCAACCCGAGCAGCGCCGGGTGATCACCCCACCGCAAAACGGGCAGAAATGAAATGTTTCCTCCAGGTGCAGCCGGCAATGAGGACATACGATTTCAACGATATTTTGAACACCGAGCACCCGCAGAACCTCTTCACAGGTGGTCAGCCCCGATGCCACTTTCTCCATGGCGTCTTCCAGAATCGTCGTCATGCCGCCAAGCCGGGCCACCCGCATCAGCTCGATTTCACCGGCATCCTGGCGGATCATTTTCTTGGTTTCAGCCGTGACGGGAAACACCTCGAAAATACCGATCCGGCCCTGATACCCGGATCCATGACAATACTCGCAGCCACTCCCTTTCTGTGGCGTAAAATGCAGATGCTTTCCGTCCAGTCTGAGGGCGGTCAGCAATTCTTCCGACACCTGTTGGGCCGTTTTACAGTGCTGGCATATCCGGCGGACGAGACGTTGGGAGATGATACAGAGAATCGCTTCGGAAATGACATACGGTTTGACCCCCATATCCTTGAGCCGGGTGATGGATGCCACCGTTCCGTTGGTGTGCAGGGTGGACAAAACGAGATGCCCCGTCAGGGCGGCCTGGAATGCCACGTCGGATGTTTCGAAATCCCGGATTTCACCCAGCAGTATCACGTCGGGATCCTGACGCAGCAAAGACCGCATGATCATCGGAAAGTCCAGACCGATTTTATGACGGACATTGACCTGTTCGGCCATGTCGAGAAAGTATTCGATCGGCTCTTCGATAGTCGTGAAGTTTTTGGTGATGGTGGCACCTTCCTGCAACAGGGAGTAAAGGGTGCTGGTTTTTCCGCTGCCGGTCGGCCCGGTGGACAGAATGATCCCTTGGGGCTGAGCGATACAACGCTTGACCGTCTTGAAATCTTTTTCAGAAAATCCTATAGAAGACAACCCCTTGACGGCAGCATTCTTGTCGAGAACCCGCAGGACGATTTTCTCTCCTCGAACCGTGGGCAGGGTCGAGATGCGCATATCCACCATGCGGGATGCGCTTTTGACGGTAATGCGTCCGTCCTGGGGCTTCCGGCGTTCGGAAATATCGAGTTCGGCCATGATCTTGATCCGCGATGCGATCATCGGATGCATGGTAAGGGGAATGTGCAGCTTGTCCTGCAAAAGCCCGTCGATTCGGTAGCGGACCATCACATATTTCGATTTGGGTTCGATGTGCACATCCGAGGCCCCATGCCGCAGCGCATCCGAGATGACGGCGTTGACGATGCGGACTGCCGGCGGCTGATCTTTGGCCGAAAGCAGCTCCTCGATATTGACCTCGCTGTCTTCTTCGTCGATGA
>CAZBUL010000251.1:1944-3177 GCA_964495045.1 uncultured Desulfobacterales bacterium
GCATCAGCGGCCGAACCGGCGGTCAGCAGTTTGTAATTTTCCCGTCTGAATATCCGCAGCATGGCTTTCAACACGTATTCTTCATCATCGACGAACAGAATCCGGTAAACGGTTTTGGCCGATTCGTCCGCCTCCCGCAGGTCGGAACGAACGAGCCCCTTTTTGCTGTCGATGAAGAGAGATGCCAGTCTGGACATTCCCTGTCTCTCACTTATCCCGGAATCCGGACGGAAAACGTCGTGCCCTTGCCGACGATACTTTCGACATCGATCCGGCCTTTGTGCTTCAGGACGATGTTATATGCCACATGCATGCCCAGACCCGTTCCCTTGCCCACTTCCTTGGTGGTGAAAAACGGATCGAAAATCCTCGACAGATTTTCGGGGGGAATGCCAACACCGGTATCGCTGATCCGGATGGTGATGAAGCCGTCTTCGGCCTCGGTCGATATCCGGATTTCTCCGTGATCTTGAATAGCCTGGGCCGCATTGACCAGAATGTTCATGAACACCTGATTGAGCTGCTGGGGATAACAACTGACAAGGGGTATCGGGCTGAAGTCCTTGATGACCGTTGCCTTGTATTTGAGCTCGTTCCAGACAACATTAAGCGTGGATTCGATACCTTTGTTGACATCCGCCGTTTGCATTTTATCCTCGCCAGGATGGGAGAAATCCTTCAAATCGATGACGATGTTCTTGATGCGCTCGACCCCCTCCCGGCTTTCCCGGATGAGATCCGACACATCACCCAGAATGAAATCGATGTCGGCGTCTTTTTCGATATCGGCGAGATGATTCACTTGTTCGTCGATTGCCTGCGGCAGCGCGCCGGTGCCGGACAATTTTTTCAAATCTTCCATCAACTCCCGGTATTTTCCGACAACATTCCGGATATCCTCCTGATAACCGGTCAAGGTGTTGAGATTGCTGCTGACAAATCCTGTCGGATTGTTGATTTCATGGGCGACCCCAGCAGCCAGTTGACCGATGGAAGCCATTTTTTCCTGCTGCATGAGCTGCGCCTGGGTTTCCTTGATTTCCAGAGCTTTTTTCTCGACTTCGATTTCCAGATTTCCGGCCAAGGTCCGATATTTCTGTTCCGATGCTTCGAGCAAGTTGGCTTTTTCCTTGAGTTGTTCAAAAGATTCCTGGATCACCTGGCCCTGAAGATAGGCCGTCATCAAATACTGATGCTGATAATGGATGAGCCGATCCAGCATGAACAGCACCA
>CAZBUL010000252.1:0-3163 GCA_964495045.1 uncultured Desulfobacterales bacterium
TTCGGCCATTCCCGACCGATAACGCAGCGAAATTATTTTTCTGAAAGTCTATAACAGCCATTTCCACATCCAATCCGGATCGATCCTATCAAGATATGCCGACCAGCCATTCGGAAGCCATACCACGGCGCATTCTGCATCTACTCTGTCAGCAGCCGGGAAAAACCGGCAGCGGCGTGTTCGTTCAGGCCATCGCCTCCCAGGCGGATAAAAAAGGATATCACCAGCGGGCTGTGATCGGCGTTCCATCGGATACGCCGTATCCGCCGATCCCGCCCCTCGATGCGGACAGAATCTTTCCCGTTTTTTTCGATTCGGAAGAACTGCCGTTTCCCGTTGCCGGCATGAGTGATATCATGCCGTATATCAGCACCCGCTTTTCGACGTTTTCCAAAGAGATGCTGGATCGATATCTCAAGGCATTCGAGCGGACGATACGCCGGGCGGTTTCGGATTTTCGTCCTGATATCATCCATTCCCATCATCTCTGGCTGGTGACGGCCCTGGCCCGGCGGATGTTTCCAGACATCCCGGTGGTGGCCTCCTGTCATGGAACCGAATTCCGTCAGTTGGAGCGCGCCCCGCATCTGATCCCTCATGTCATCCCCGATTGCGCCCGGCTGGACTGCGCCATGGCGCTTCATTCCCGGCAGGTGGATGAAATCCGGGATGTTTACGGCATTCCCGCCGAGCGGATCGCCATGATCGGCGCCGGTTACCGTGAAGATATTTTCTGCCGCAGTGACGCCCCCACCTGTCTGATGGAAGGGATCATCCAGATAGCTTATGCCGGTAAAATCAGCCGGCCCAAAGGGGTGCCGTGGTTGATCGAAGCCTTGAATCACATCGACATTCCTGAAGGATATCGGGTTGTCGTCAAGCTGGTGGGTTCCAGCGGCGATGCCGAGGTTGACACGATTCCGCGCTGCATAGACCGTTCCGATTGCCGGCTTGAATTTACCGGGGCTCTGCCGCAGGAGGATCTGGCGGCCATCCTGCGCGCTTCCCAGGTTTTTGTGCTGCCGTCTTTTTTCGAAGGGCTGCCGCTGGTGGTGCTGGAGGCCCTGGCGTGCGGCTGCCGGATTGTCATGACGGATCTGCCCGGCCTGGATTCCTGGCTTTCTCCGAGTCTGGAGGAAAACGGTTTTGTGGAACGGGTCAAGCTGCCCCGGCTGATTCGGGTCGATCAACCGGAACCGGCCGATCTGCCGGAATATGTTCACAATCTTTCCACGGCTGTCACCCGCCAACTACATCGCTGTATCGATGCTGCACCTGACTGGAACACCTGTGTGCTGCCCTGTATCGAACCCATGGGGTGGGAGGGGGTTTTTCGGAAGATCGAGAAGGTTTATGCACACGTCATGGGGTGATCGCATATGATACGCGATCATCATGTTTAACAAGAGGATACCGTGTCCAACCTGATTCCCAAGCATGGGGGCTACCGCCATCTGAAGAGTTTCCAGATGGCACGTTTGATTTATGACGTTACGGTGCGATTCTGTGACCGCTTTATCGATAAGCGCAGCCGCACTCATGACCAGATGGTGCAGGCCGCGCGAAGTGGTGTGCAGAATATCGCCGAAGGATCACAGGTGTCGGCCACTTCCAAAAAGACCGAACTCAAGCTGACGCAGGTTGCCCGAGCCAGCCTGGAAGAGCTAAAACTCGACTATGAAGACTTTCTGCGGCACCGCGGGCTCGCAGAGCTGGCGCCGCAGCATCCGGTGCTGGTGCGATTTAAAACATGCCAACCGCAAACTTTGCAGGAAGTGCAGGCATGGGTGGCGGCCGAACAGGACAGAATGAAAAACAACACGGACAGCCACAGACAAACACGGACGAACAGAGACAGCTACACAGACCCGAACACTGAAAACGGTTCATCGTCTTTGACGGTCGGTGATAGTCCGTGTGCGTCCTTGAGCGCCACCTGTCTGGCAGCCAATGCCGCGCTTTCTCTGCTCAACCTTGCTTGTTATTTGCTTAACCGGCAGATCGAACGACTGGCCATCGACTTCGAAAATGAAGGCGGTTTTACAGAACGACTCTATCGGGTGCGCAGCACCAAAAGAAAGCTGAAACAATGACTTTACAGATCATGCGCAGTATTCACAATCTTCTCGATGATAATCTTGGTAATCATGTACGTCGGTCTGATACCCTCATCGCCCATACTGCCCGATGCCAGGGTCTGGCCGCTCACCAGGGGATTGTCTGATGCATAGTAGGCATACCGGAGCTTGATGTCAGAGGAGATGTGTCCCCGAATGATGGCCGCGCTGATGGCCCGCTGATAGTGGCCGCCTTCCATTTCGAGCCCGATCGCCCGCCAACTGCTTGTCTGAAATTTTTCCAGAACGTCCCGATTCTGAAGGGATGTGCCAAGCACCGTGACGATGGGGCCAACATAGACGTCCACGGAATCGTCGAAATCCTTTTTCACCAGATTGTTATCCACCAGATAGTTATGGGGGGTGCCT
Source organism: uncultured Desulfobacterales bacterium (assembly GCA_964495045.1). Taxonomy (GTDB): domain Bacteria; phylum Desulfobacterota; class Desulfobacteria; order Desulfobacterales; family Desulfatirhabdiaceae; genus RAAP-1. Next base: position 2,487 of record CAZBUL010000252.1, read on the forward strand.
TCCATGACGTGGGCCGTGGCGAGCATGATATCGCCTTTGCTGCCAGGAAGAATGCCCGCTTTTCCCATGATGGATATCGAACAGACCCGAATGCGAGGGTCTTGTTGAAACTGAGACAGCAGCTCGTCCATGACTTCATACGCCTGCGTGCCGAACGCGTAATCGATGACCAGAATCACGGGCTGGATGTTTTTCAGATTCTGACGTTCCAGATGAATTTCGGGATGAAACATGATCTGATCGAGTGTGGACATGTCGATAATCTGGGCGTCTATCAGCATGCCCGACGTATCCGGCACATCATGAAATCCATTTTCACCGGCCAGTGCCCGGATCGATTCGCCTTTGTCCCGGCAGGACTGCAAGAATCGGTATATCTCTCCTTCCGGCTTTTCCCGGGTGCTGCCGCAAACAGCCGCATAACCGTAGAGCAGATTGATCACACTGTGCATATTGGCGCTGATGATGTGCAGGGGGCGGTGCTGCAATCCGGTTTCGCAAAGCTTGTCCTTGATGTTGGACGCCCATTGGGGGCTGTAGCGATGGTGACCGGTCATGCTCTGAAGGGCCGGGGTGAAGTAAATCAGAAGCTCATCGTCGCGGCAGGCATACTCCCGTTCGACACGCTTGCCAAGGCGGTAGATGATCTGAAACAGGCTGTTGTTGCAGCCAAGGGT
>CAZBUL010000253.1:0-3162 GCA_964495045.1 uncultured Desulfobacterales bacterium
TAATCATCTACAAGACCCCAACACCAGCATACTCATCATTTTTGAATTGGAACAAAGATGTTTGGCTCTCCCATGGATTAAAGCGCACGGAACCGTTCGCACTATTCATTTTTGAAATGTCTGATGAAATTGTTGCAGATAAAATCATATTGACACAGTATCCAGAACCACCATCACAAAAACTCGATTTTGCATTCGCGAAAAACTGTAAAAATATCGAAATTGAGACCGACCGAACGCCACAACTCTCCTTTTTGCCTTAAACCAGGGATAACTGAGCTCAAGCCGGAATTCCAGCGAAGCCAGGGACACCCCCGTCCTCATAACATTTGCAAAAGTTGCTTTATCAAACGAGATTTATGGCGGGGCGGAGCACTGACACTGGCTAGCGGGATTTCTGGAAGCCGATTCAACAATCATTTTGTGAAAGCCGCTTTTTCAGGATGGACTGTATCAAAAGATATCCGGTCGGAGAACTGGCGTAAAAAAACAGAACGGAGTTCTGAATGTCGATTTGCTAATCATTTGCAAAAGATTCATTCACAAGATGGACGGTTTCAATCCTGAACTAAATGACCTGTCACAAGAATTTTGACAAAACGGCTTACTGGACAGGAGTGTAGTCCGGAATACTGGAAACAGTTTTTTAAGGTTTGTTGTTACAGGAATCCGTTTTTCAGGATCTATTCTTTTTTATTCAAAGTTATCTATTCTATGTATGAATTTTTCACCCACCCCCCTGGTGAATTTTTCATACACCCCCGTATGAAATTTTCACCCACCCTGGTGAATTTTTCATCCACCCCTGTATCAACCGTCACTGGTCGCCAATTTCTGGATGAGGTAAGTTTCCTTCTTGCTGAAATCGTGGTGACCCAGCACATAGACATTGTGAAGCTGGTTATCGTAGGCATCAGCAGCATGGATTTGCTCAATCTCAATCACCTTGTGCTCGGACATCTCCTGCAAATATGCAGACACGGTATTCTTGTCAATCTCAAAGTCTTGAGCCAGTTTGCGAGTTGAGATGCTGGCAGCAAGCTTGCCCATTTTGAAATACTGCTCGTAGAGGTTCAAAACATCGCCAGGAAATTTTTCACGAACGATGTAGGTTCGGAGATGTAGATACAGCATCATAGATTTTTTCAGAACTTTTCTGACCTTCGGGGTTTTGATGATCGCGTGATCCAGCATAAGAAATGGGGCTTTTGCTATCACAGGCTTTGGCGCAGGTGCCACCTGTTTCTCCACGTGTTGATTATGGTTCAGCAGCTTGGCGTAGTCCTCTTTGTCAAGGCGTCCGTTATTTTCCCTTTTGGCACGGAGCATCTTGTCGGCGAGGTCCTGTCCGTATTTCTTTTTGCAATGGGCGTAAGTGCGATAATCTCTTTCGAAGGGGTCGTACAGCATTGTGCTGTTTTTCTCGTTTTCGATATTTTTCAGAGTGTTTTCGTGTAATTGTTCGACATCTTCAGGGGAAGGTTCCCACGCCAATTCTTCCATTAATTCATTAGCTTCCTGTGTTTCCATAATGCCTCTCCATTATCCTCTCATTTTTGGATTCAGGTGTGGGTGGAAGTGGAGAGGCACCTTTTTCGGTCGGATTCATGATTTCCGTCCTAACCCACACCCGTTACTGCTTTAACGAACGGGTCTATGATGACCGCGACCGGTCGATGATGCCGGAGTTTCCGGTGAAACAGGTTGTTCCATCTCACTCGCCTGGACAAGTTGAGCCTTGATGTGCTCTTTGAGTTGATACAGGTTATAATTCAATAAACTGATCTCGCAGCAGTCCAGACGCTCATTGAAAAAGGCGCATCCGTGCATCAGACACTGCTGAATTGTCAATGGACATTGTTTGCCTTCGATTTTATTCATTGCTGGAGCCCTCCTTTATTTGATTATTACCAGCAGCCTTGTTTACAGCCGAAGAAAGGGTGAATCCTTCGTCGAGATAGTCCTTGATTTTACGAATGGTTTCCACCTCGTCCATCGTGAATCTGCGATAGGCACGATCACCTGAAACAACTCGATCTACCGTGGAAATATATCCCCTGGCTTCCCAGTTCCTGATTTGTTTTTGTGTAGCACCAGTCATTTTTGCTGTATCGCCAATACTGAATGTTTTTTTACTTGCATCGGTCATATTTTTTACCTCCCGATTTTATTTGAGGGCGAAAAACATACCCTCTTATATTTAAGGAAGTTAGATTATTCCTGGCATTGCTATTACCGATGGGGAATTAAAGCGACCAGCCAAAAAATTCTTTTTTGAGATTACCAAAAGCGCATTGTTTCAGAATGACCCAGAAGCCTTCACAGCATTCTTTTTTGAAATCGCAGAAGAAACATACACCCAGATTACAAAACCCCAGGAACCTTCATTTCCATCTATTTTGAATTTCCAAAGACCAGATGAAGACCCCCCAGGCAGACCAGAACCAGAACTTTTTCAATTTCCTATTTGAATTCTCGAACAAAATGAAACCCCAAGGGAATTGAAATCAAAATAGAATCAAGACAAAAAGGATTTTTTGAAAATATGTGTGCAAGATTGTTTTTGAAGATAAAACGGACAGGGTATTCGAAAGGTGGGGTGTCCAGAATCCAGAATCACAACGATCTTCTTTACCTCGGCAAAGGTAATCTCTACCCCAGTGGCTCTGAAATATCGTCCAGACCGCCCAATCGTCCAGAAAAGACGATCGGACGATTAGGACGATAAAATTATCAATCGGCTTCAGGGTCAAAGTCGAAATCCGTGTCGAAAGTTTCATCATCTGTGAAAGGGTCTTCGGGCTCTAAATAATTCTCCCCGAGGGTGTCTCTGCGTGCTTTCTCTATTTCCATTTCTTCACTGGCGATATCTTCAGACATCGCCCCGATAACCGCCCATCCTTCCCCGCTCATAAAATCATCGCACATTCGACACCTCCCTTGTCCAACTGTTCAATTTCGGCAATCACCCTGTTCTTACAACATTCGCAAATGGAATGAGTTATAGCTTCTTTCATCACCATTGAACCAGGGCATTCCTTTTCACCCATTTCCTTTTGACACCAAGCACAGACAATACGATAAACCATAATTTCCTCCAATGACAAAAGGCGTCCAAAGGACCGTAGAAGCCCAATGAGACGCCTTTTCTGTCTATTGATA
>CAZBUL010000254.1:0-3137 GCA_964495045.1 uncultured Desulfobacterales bacterium
CCCAGGTGGTCAAGCTGATCGATTCCATTTTTCAGACAGCCGCCAAGGCCGGAAAAGAGGATGCCGATACCGGTATCCGGGTCTTTGCCGATGACCGGACCAATGCCCTGGTGGTCATGGCCGGCGAGGAATATCTCCACAAAGTCCGCAATCTGATTCAGGAGCTGGATAAAGAGACCCCCAAGGGAAACGAAAAGATGCGGGTCTATTATCTCGAGAACGCCAAGGCCGAAGAAATTGTCAAAGTACTGCAGGACATACCGGGTAAATCGGCGGGCACCGCCGACAAGGACAAGCCGGACAAACCGGGGGTGCTGTCCGACAAGGTAAAAATCACCGCAGACAAGGCCACCAACAGCCTGGTGATTACGGCCGAAAAGAGCGAATACACGGCGCTCGAAGAGATCATCCGGATGCTGGATATCCCCCGCGCCATGGTCTATATCGAATGCCTCATCATGGAAGTGAACGTCAACAAGGATTTTACGATCGGAACCGAGTGGATTGCCATGGGCACGACCAGTATCGACGGCCGCCCCGCCGCTTTCGGGGGCGGATTCAGCGGGGCCGGCGCCTATCCCAATGTTAAGGGGATGATCCCCACCCCGACAACCGTCAACCCCAATCCAGTCGGATCCCTGCCTTCCGGGCTTTCCGTGGGCATCCTGAGCGAAACCCTGAATATCGGCGGCATTCAGTTTCCGGGTCTCGCAGCAGTGGTTCAAGCCTATAAACAGGACAAAGATGTCAATATCCTGTCCACTCCTCAGATCCTGACCACCGACAACGAGGAAGCCTCGATCACGGTCGGGAAAAATATCCCCTACCAGACCAAATCCGGTACCGACGGCATCAACAACACCTTCAACACCTATGAATACCGAGATGTCGGCATTTCCCTGAAAATCACCCCCCAGATCAGCCGTGACCGGCTCGTGCGGCTCAACATCGCCCAGGAAGTGACCAAGCTCGACCAGACCAACTCCACCGCCCTTACGAAAACAGACGATCGTCCCACAACGCTCAAACGCACCATCAACACGACGGTTCTGGTTCATGACGGCAACACCGTGGTGATCGGCGGATTGATCGACGACAGTTTGACCGTCAGCGAATACAAGGTGCCCTGTATCGGCGATGTTCCGGGGTTGGGATGGCTGTTTAAATCCCGCTCGAAAAACCGGGAGAAAACCAATCTTTTCGTGTTCATGACACCCCGTGTGGTCGGCAGGCCAGAGGAAGGGGCGTCGATTTACCGTTCCAAACAGGAACAGATGGATCGGATTCGAAAGAAAGTGGAGGACGATAACCCCGAGTCGGTTATGATGGACAATGCCCATGAGCCGGCACCTTGAGCGGATGATCATCGAGCGTTTCGGCATCACCCATGAAGCATGGGATGAAGCCGAAACGCTGGCATATTCACGGGGCGTCGGTGTGGGCGAGATTCTCGTTCAGAAAAAAATGCTGACTGAACTCCAGTTTCTGGAATGTGTCGGTGCCTGCTATGATATTCCGGTATGGCCGGATTTGCCGATGACCGTGGATACGCTGTTCGGCGGAGAGGAACTTTCCAGAAAGATTCCTATCCAGTTTCTGAAGCATCATCTGATGGTTCCCCTGAAACTCAGGGAGGATGCTGCTGAACAGATACCGGGTGAACCGGATGCCGATGCGGCGGTGGTGATTGCGGTTCACGATCCGGCCGCCTTTCAGCCCATCGATGATCTGGGCAAACGGTTGTCCATCCCCCGGTTCAGACTCGTTCTGGCGCCTCGCGCCGTGATTCTGTCTGCTGTCACCCTTTGCTACGACAGGCATCTGGATTCTCATGACGACCTGGTGGAAACCATCGAAGACGATTTTTCCATGCCGGGTCAGGCGCTGGAAGTGACGGCGGATTTGCTGGATGACAGCAGCGAGGCGCCCATCATCCGCTTGGTGAACCAGATTATCACCCGTTCCATTCGGGCGCGGGCCAGTGATATCCACATCGAGCCCTATCAGGACAGCCTGAAAATCCGTTATCGTGTCGATGGCATGCTGTATGATCTTTTCACGCCGCCCAAATGGATGCAACCAGCCCTCATCTCCCGCATCAAAGTCATGTCCCGCCTCGATATCGCCGAAAAGCGTCTTCCCCAGGACGGACGGCTCAACATCCGCCTCGGCAGCCAGGAAATTGATATCCGGGTATCCACCATTCCGACGGCGTTCGGGGAACGGGTCGTTCTGAGGCTTCTGAACAAGTCCGGCTCGTTGCTGACGTTGAGCGAGCTGGGGATTTCTTTGCAGCAGCGACAGACCATGGAAAAAGTGACGACCTTTGCCAATGGCATATTCCTGGTGACCGGGCCCACGGGAAGCGGCAAGACCACAACGCTTTACGCCATTTTATCGGATATCAGCAACCCATCCATCAACATCATCACCATCGAAGACCCGGTGGAGTATCAGTTGAAGGGCATCAGCCAGATTCAGGTGAATCCCAAAATCGATCTGACTTTTGCCAAGGGGCTTCGCTCCATTGTCCGTCAAGACCCGGACGTGATCCTCGTGGGGGAGATCCGCGACAAGGAAACCGCAGATATCGCGGTGCAATCCGCTCTCACCGGCCATCTGGTATTTTCGACCCTCCACACCAACGATGCGGCCGGCGCCATCACCCGGCTGGTGGATATCGGTGTGGAGCCGTTTCTGATTTCATCATCGGTCATCGCCGTGGCGGCCCAGCGGCTGATCCGGGTGCTGTGCGATCAGTGCAAGGCGCCTTACATCCCTTCCGAAACGGTGCTGAACAGTATGGGCCTGACGCAGGATTCGCTCACCGGCCCGGTCTATCAGGCAACGGGATGTCCGGCCTGTTTTCAGACCGGATACCGGGGAAGAACCTGCATTTTCGAAATCATGGTGATGGACAGTGGATTGAAGAATCTCATTCTGAAATCCTACGATTCCGGCCGGATCAAGCAGGAAGCGCTTCGCAATCAGATGGTGACACTTGCCGAAGACGGGGTGGCCAAGGTGCTGGCCGGTGTCACGACGTTTGAGGAAGTGCTGCGGGTAACTCAGAGTCTTGTCTGAGACCGATCGTTTGTCTCCTCCTCCCAGCGGGGGGAGGTCGGGAGGGGGGGTAA
>CAZBUL010000255.1:0-3127 GCA_964495045.1 uncultured Desulfobacterales bacterium
CGGATCGTGTTGGTCAGGCGGTCTGCATTGGCGACGATATTCTCCATGACCCGGTTTTTTTGCTCGTTGATATTGAAATACGCCCAGATGGACATGGACAGAAGCAACGTCATGCCGACGCTCAAAATGAGCTTGGAAATCAGGCTGCGACGCGGATGACGAAACAACATCAGCATACGGCCTCATTTCGGACGTTCGCAGTTTTATTCCGGAGCGCCGAAGTTGTGGAAAGGTTCAGATCCAGCCGGACTTCAGCATCCGAAAGCCCCCAGGCCATTCCCAGCAATTGGGGAAGATACAGAACCGCTGTTTGAAGGTCTTCTCCGCAGACGGCGGAAGCTTTGGATTGATAGCCTTCCAGATTCAACTGACACATGGGGCAGACCGTCACGATGGCATCGGCCCCTTTGGCCGCTTTGAGAAGCGCCGTCACCAGGGAAATGCCGGCATCGGGATGCGTGTTCAGATGGGATGCTCCGCAGCAGGTGGCCCCCAAAGACCAGGGAAAAACCTGAGCCCCCACCGCTTCGATGAGGGTATTCATGGAAATGGGCCGTTCCGGATCATCAAAAACCGGATACGGCCGCAGGCACTGACAGCCGTAATACGGCGCGATGCGCATTGCTGAAAGCGGCCGAACCGTCAGAGACCGGACCTGGTCCGGATCGATGTCCTGGAACAGCACATCCAGCAGATGCCGCACCCGGATGCGTCCGCTCAGGCGAAGATGTTCGGTTTCCAGCACCGCATTCAGTTGCTTCAGCATCTTTGGGTCTTTTCGAACGGTTTCTTCCACCCGCTTGAGATTCAAGTAACAGGCGCTGCACGGCACCAGCAGATCGGTAACCTCCCCGACCGTTTCCGCAACGGCCAGATTCCGGGCTGGCAGGGCCAGAGACAGCAAGCTACTGACAGCCTGGGCGGCCGAGGCCCCGCAGCAACTCCAGTCGGACAGCTCCAGCAGCTCAACCCCCAGCGCCTTCAACACCGCCTGGGTTGCGATGTTGTACTCCTTTGCCGATCCTTCCAGGGAACAGCCGGGATAATAGAGATATTTCATGGGGTATTCTCCAGTTCGTTCACTTTGGAAAACAGGGCTTCCAAACGCGCTTCCCCCCGGACAGGCCACTCGAAGGACAGCTTTTTCCGGGTCAGCATCCGAATCCCCAACGAGGCGAATTGAAACGGCAGGACGGGATTTTTCATGGCCGAAAAATAAAGGGTCATAAATTCCATTTCCCGAACCCGGCCATGCCGGCGCACACTTTCCAGAAAATTCCGGTAGAACAGCGTCCCCGATGGATCCAGCAAGGGCGTTTGCCTGGACCCGATCTGCTTGAGCTCACTCATGACATCCGTCAAGGGCAGCCCTCGGGGACATCGCAGCGTACAGCAATAGCAGGTCGAACACATGCTGAAAGTCCGGCTGGTCAATACGCCCTCCACATCGCCCACCTGCAGCAGCCGCCACAAATACCGCGGCGGATGATCCATGGCAAAGGCATTGGGACAGGACGCCGAGCAGGTACCGCACTGGATACACGCCCTGACTTGGTCGCAAACGGCGGACAACCGCTCCGCATTTTCAAAGGATACGTTCTCTTTCATGGATAACCCTCTTAAATATCTTCCGCTTATATACTCCAAACGGTGCATGATTTGCGGTTTCCTTAAGCTCCCTCCCCCAGCGGGCTGACAAATATACACACTTGATGCCACGTTGGTGGTTTTGATCAATTTTTTGCGTTGATCATCGTTCCGGCCCCCCTCCCAGCCTCCCCCCGCTGGGGGGAGGAGCAGAAAACTCCCTCCCCCAGCGGGGGAGGGCCGGGGTGGGGGCGCAAAAAGCGCAGGTTGTTCCCGCTTGCAGTATAAACTACCTCATCCCTCACGCATCAATCATCTCAAACATCTGCCGCTTCAAAAGCCCTTCCACCACGGCCGCTCCGTTCGGACAGATAGCGGCGCAGGCACCGCAGCCCTGGCAGGCAGCCGCATGGACATCGATGCACTCCTGCTCCGCGTTCCAGAGCCTGGCCTGATACGGGCAGGCATCGATACATATCTGGCAGCGGCTGCACAGGCTGTGACGAACCCTTGCCGTGATCCGGCCGGGCGGCAGGTTTTCTCTGGTGAGAATCCGCAGTGACCGCATGGCGGCGGCTTCGGCGGATGCGACGGCATCGGGAATGGACTGCGGCGAATTCAGGATGCCGCAGCCGAAAATTCCGGCTTTCATGGCATCCACCGGCCGCCATTTGACATCCGCTTCCCGAAAAAAACCATCTTCATCGCGTTCCACCCCGAAACTTTCCGCCATGCCTTGGGGAAAATCCGGAACAATACCGGTAGCCAGCACCACCAGATCGGCCGCAATCTCCAGCGGCATCCCGACGATGGGCTCCCACACCCTCACGGTCACACCGTTTTCACCAGTCTCGACACGGGGTTTATTATCAAGCACGTAAGGAATGAACAGGATGCCGGACCGCCGTGCCTGGGTGTAATAACTTTCGGAAAACCCGGTCATCATCATGTCCCGGTACAGCACATAAATCTGGAGGCCGGGATTTTGGGATTTCAGATACAGGGCCTGCCGCACACTGGTGGGGCAGCAGACGCGGCTGCAATAATTTCTGGGCGATTCCCGGGATCCCACGCACTGAATCATGACCACGGTTTCGAGTTTTTCAGCGCCCACGGCATTGCTTTTCAAAGCTTGTTCCAGCTCTTTTTGCGTCATGATCGCCGGATGTGTTCCATACCCATATAACTGGGTGGGTGCCTCACTGCCGCCTGTGGCCAGAATCACGGCACCGTGTTCCAACTGGACGACCGATCCGTCCTGGGTTGCAACCGTCGAATAAAACCGCCCGGCCTCACCCCACGTACTCATGACCTGGGCGCCTTTGTAAATCTGAATTCCCGGATGTTTTTCCGTTTTTTGGCGGAGCTGATCCAGAAACGGCGCGACCGCATGGCCTTCCAGGGTCTGGCGAAGCCAGTTGAGATTACCCCCGAGGCTATCGGACCGCTCGATCATATCCACCGGATATCCATGATCGGCAACGGCCAGGGCAGCCGTCATGCCGGCAGCACCGCCGCCCACCACCATGGCCCGGCGGAA
>CAZBUL010000256.1:0-3114 GCA_964495045.1 uncultured Desulfobacterales bacterium
TCACAGATGATGAAAATGACGACACGGATTTCGACTTTGACCCTGAAGCCGATTGGTAATTTTATCGTCCTAATCGTCCGATCGTCTTTTATGGACGATTGGGCGGTCTGGACGATATTTCAGAACCACTGGGGTAGAGATTACCTGTCATGAGGTAAAGAAGATCGTTGTGATTCTGGATTCTGGACACCCTACCTTAATGATATCCAATAGAATATCCTGCCCGTTTTATCTGCAAAACAATCTTGCACACATATTTTCAAAAAAATCCTTTTTGCCTTGATTCTATTTTGATTTCAATTCCCTTGGGGTTTCATTTTGTTCGAGAATTCAAATAGGAAATTGAAAAAGTTCTGGTTCTGGTCTGCCTGGGGGGTCTTCATTTGGTCTTTGGAAATTCAAAATAGATGGAAATGAAGGTTTCTGGGGTTTTGTGATCTGGGTGTATGTTTCTTCTGCGATTTCAAAAAAGAGTGTTGTGAATTGTTCTGGATCGTTCTGGGACAATGCGCTTTTGGTAATCTCAAAAAAGAATATTTTGGCTCGCGGGAAAAATAAAGAATTATCCGTCTATGGGCGGAAAGGAGTGTGTGAATGCAAAATGATTTGAAGCAAGATGACGTAAATAACGATGATGATCTTGATTGGATGGACTGGAAGCCATCAAAGGAATTGGAGCGTGAGACCATGGAAAAGCACTACAGAAAGGTGATAGAGGAAAATAAAAACACTCTGGTCTTCGATGCCGGTTCTGGGGAAAAAATGACGGTGCGGCAGTTTGAAAAGTTTTACGGTACCGATGAATACTCGAAGGAACTGATACAGGCAGCAAATATAAACGCTCTGTATTCCAAGGAAACAGCGGGAAAAATAAAGGGAATGTATTCTCGGTTGATGCAACCCAAAGCCATTCCAATAACGAAATCGAAGGTGGAACAAAAGCCGCCGGTGCAACCAAAGCCACAGAAAGGCATTCAGGAACAATTCATTCCAGTGAGATTATGTTTCGTCGAAAAGGTGAAGAATGCCGACTGTCACCACAATCCCACAGCCCTGCTAATGATATTACTGAAGCACCGCACCTGGCAGGGGAAGATGGATAAGCATCATACTTTTACATACTGGTACAAGAAAAAGGGTTTGATTGTGGCTTCCCGTAGCATCGCCAGTTTGGCTGAAGAACTTGGAACCAGCGAACGTACCGTTAGAAAATATCTCCGAATGCTTGAGGAAAACGGTGATATCGAGACCGTGAAAGGCGAAAAATTCGCTAGCCAACGTGAAAATGTATATGTCCTCGGCAAAGTAGATGATAATGGGAATGAGGTGCTGAAATACACTGTCCAGAAATAGCGGAATATTCTTACCCTAATACCGGAACGTTCTTACCCTAATACCGGAACATCCTTGCCGGTATATACCCCTAATACCGGAACATCCTTTCCGCTCGTATTAGAATTATACTATAAGAATTATAATTAGAATTCCTGAATAACGGCACTATCGTGCCGGAATACTTCATCAAGAATACTTAAAAACTGTTTCCAGTATTCCGGACTACACTCCTGTCCAGTAAGCCGTTTTGTCAAAATTCTTGTGACAGGTCATTTAGTTCAGGATTGAAACCGTCCATCTTGTGAATGAATCTTTTGCAAATGATTAGCAAATCGACATTCAGAACTCCGTTCTGTTTTTTTACGCCAGTTCTCCGACCGGATATCTTTTGATACAGTCCATCCTGAAAAAGCGGCTTTCACAAAATGATTGTTGAATCGGCTTCCAGAAATCCCGCTAGCCAGTGTCAGTGCTCCGCCCCGCCATAAATCTCGTTCGATAAAGCATCCTTTGCAAATGTTATGAGGGCGGGGGTGTCGCTACCCGACTTCTAAAATCCGGCTTGAGCACTATCATCCATAGTCCAGGCAAACTGGAGAGTTGTGGAGTTCGGTCGGTCTCAATTTCGATATTTTTACAGTTTCTCGCGAATGCAAAATCGAATTTTTGTGATGGTGGTTCTAGACACTGTGTCAATATGATTTTATATGCAACAATTTCACCAGATATTTCAAAAATGAATAGTGCGAACGGTTCTGTGCGCTTTAATCCACGGGAGAACCAAACATCCTTGTTCCAATTCAAAAATGATGAGTATGCTGGTGTTGGGGTCTTGTAGATGATTAATATCCCGTCTGCGATGTCAAAAAGGAAGGGAATGAAGGGTTCTGGATTCCGTTCCGTTCAGTAATTCTTGTTATCTTTAATTTTATATCAGGAGGTGACGCTTATGCAGAAATGATTTAGCCGATTTAAAGTCGGATTCAGTTCGAGTTGGATTTTTGTTTGCCCCGGTTTCCCACGATGGGATTTCGGGGCTTTTTTTACGCTTAAATAAAGGATTTATATTTATGGCATCGAAAAAAAGATTAAAGAAAACATTGAAAAAGGAAAGAAAATTCCTGGTGAAGAACAAGTCAATTTACGGAAGGGATATTAATGTCTATCGAGGATTGTACACGCATTCAATCCGTTAATTGGATTCAGTTCGAGTTGAATTTCTGTTTGCCTCGATTTCCCATGTGGGATCGGGGCTTTTTTATTTTTAAACTTATATGGAGACAATAAATTTATGACAACAAAAACAAGATTAGAGAACGTATTGAAAAAGGCAAGAAAAACCCTGGTGAGTCACAAGTCAATACCGACAACATTTTGCATCAGAAGTAAAAATGCAGCGATTCCACCGGTTACCATTTATCCACACTGGTACGATCAAGCAGACAAAACAAGAGGTATCGTTGAGTTACATAAGATTTGTAGAGAAATCGAAGCACGTGAGGTCCTCATAGTTGGCGAAGTTTATTTAGATGAGGACAATAATCCAGGTTCGGAAGGGATATTAGTGTCTTTAGAAGATTGTGCCGGCATGCAAACCATTATTTTGCCATACAAAATGAGCGAACGCGGCAAGGTCACTTTTGAAAAAGAGCGCTGGGTATCTGCGGAGAAAAAGGACATTGCTGGTAGATTGGTAGGAATTGTTCAATAAAAATAGTAAGTTGTTGCCCCGGTTTCCCATCGTGGAAACTCGGGGTTTTTTATTTCAATTTTTATGAA
>CAZBUL010000257.1:0-3102 GCA_964495045.1 uncultured Desulfobacterales bacterium
TGGGGCATGATGCGGGATTTTCCGGATGCGGCGGTGTATGCCGGCGGCACCGATCTTCTGGTCAAGATGCGGAGCGGTGTTGTTCCGCGGAAACGGCTGATCTGTCTGGAAAGAATACAGGAACTGAAGGGAATCGCGGATGGCGGAGACCGGATCACCATTGGGGCGGCGACGACATTTTCGGAACTGCTTCAGGAGCCGGTTATCGCAACGTATCTACCAGTACTGATCATGGCGGTTTCGGAGCTGGGTTCTCCGCTGATTCGCAACATGGGAACTATCGGCGGCAATATCTGCACGGCATCACCGGCCGGAGACACCCTGCCGCCGTTGGTCGCCCTGAAGGCCGTTGTCGATTTGTCTTCGCCAGCAGGGGGTCGAAGCCTGCCTATCGAGCGCTTCATCATCGGGCCCGGACAAACCATCCTGGAACCTGGCGAAATTCTCTCTGCGATTCATATCGAAAAACCCCATCCCCACATCATCCAGCATTTCGAAAAAGTGGGACGCCGGAATGCGCTGGCCTGTTCGCTGGCCAGCATGGCGGCCGTTGTCCGTTTGACGGATGATGGATTGGTTTCGTCGGCTTCTCTGGCTTGGGGCAGTGTGGGGCCGACGGTTATGACCTGCCCTGAAGCGGTTGAGGCATTGATCGGTCGGCCGCTTTCTCTGGAGGTGCTGTCTGAAGCCGCCGCCATCGTTCGCCAGGCCGTCTGCCCGATAACGGATATCCGGGCAACGGCGAACTACCGCCGGGAAGTTGCCGGGAATCTGCTGTTGCGGTTGTGTGAGAGAACATGAGTGTATCCGTTTTATTGAATTTCGGAAAGCCGCTGGCTCAAATGGATGGGATAAGTGTCCGTTTGCCGCAGATCTTTGTATCGGGCATCCAGCCGTGAAAAACCGGTTTGAATCTTTTCCCGGATTTCCAGGAGGGAAGGGGACGGCTGTATCCGCCGGCCGTTTTCCATGACCGGGATCAGCAATGGTTCGGCACCGTCGATGGATTCATGGCGGATGCCGAGGATGTCTTCACTGAAACAACCTTTCGCATCCGTTTTTCGGAAGACCTGCTTTTCTCCGGCCAGAGTGTGTTTGCCCGGACTGGTTTTTTTGACGTTCCGCCCTTCATAACATACCAGCTTATAAACCATGTCCAGATAAGGCAAATCCGCGGAAACACCCAGCCGGGTGCCGACGCCGAAAGAATCGATGGCGCCGCCTGTCGAGAGCACCTTGTCGATTTTATATTCATCGAAGCTGCTGGTGGCGATCACCTGCACATACTGGAGGCCGGCATCGTCCAGAATTTGCCGAACCTGACGGCTGCTGACGGCCATATCCCCGCTGTCGATCCGCACGCCTTTGAGCCGATGGCCTGCCGCAGCCATTTCCCGGCCGATCTCGGCCGCACTGCGGGCGCCGGCGATCACATCGAACGTATCGATCAGGAAAATGCTGCTGTCGGGAAATGTTCGGGCAAATGTCCGGAATGCTTCCGTATCGGTTCCGATCGCCTGAATAAAGGAGTGGGCCATCGTGCCGAAAACCGGAATGCCGTATCGTTTGCCGGCCAGAACATTGCTGGTGCCGGTAAATCCGGAGATGTAGGAACTTCGGGCTACCTGTAAACCGGCATCCAGCCCCTGGGTGCGGCGTAATGAAAAATCGGAAATCGGCCTTCCCTGGGCGGCGTGCACACAGCGAAGTGCTTTCGTGGCGATGTTGGTCTGAAAACTGAGGGTGTTGATCAGAAATGTTTCGACGAGTTGAGATTCGGCGATGGGTGCTGTCACTTCCATCAGAGGCTCGTCGCCGAAACAGATCGTGCCTTCGGGCATGGCCCAGACCTCTCCGGAAAAACGGAATCCGGCCAGCGAGCGGATGAATTCCTCCGAAAAAAGGTTCAGGCGCCGCAGGTAATCCATATCCGATTCGGTGAAGCGCAGCCGTTCCAGGCCGGATAAGGCGTCTTCGAGACCGGCCGCAACGAAGTATCCGCGATGGACTTCCGCAGACCGGCGAATGAACAGGGAAAATGTGGCTTTTCCGGCCAGATGGTTTTCCGAATAGGTGACCATCATGGTCAGTTCATACAGGTCCGTGAACAAAGGGCTCAAAATTTCATCTTGATTCATGAAAATACCTGTTCGTTTGAATGTTCTGAAATCATGCGCTGCGGCTGTGTTTCGGTGCGTCAGCGTCTGTGAGAACTCTGTGCACCCGTCCAATAAGGCCGCTTTCCAGTCGGACCTTGATGCCGCGGGAATGAAAACCGGCGGATGTCAGAATGTCTTTGACGATGCCGGATGTGCGTTTTCCTGTTTTCTGGTCGGTCTTCAAAACGATTTCAACGGGAAGGCCGGGATGAATTTCTTTACGGTATTGTCCATTCATGGTGGAAGTCCTCTCTGGAAGTCCTCTGGCAAAATTTCTAAACACTATAGCGCATGCACCCGTTGATTAAAAGTAAATTGGGGTCGGACCACGACAACTTGTTGATACTAAAATAGATTACAGTAATTTAACCATAAAAAATGGGTTCATATCGAGTTTTTCGAGGGGAAAATGAACGTTTTTCCGGGAGATCGTTGAAATACTAAAGAAGCAAATTGTAGCAGGGTATTATATTTTCCAATACTGGCCGTGCTATGCTGCGAACGGGCATAATCCTTACTTTCTTTATGCTCCCGCTCCCAGCGGGGGAGGGTTGGGGTTGGGGTTCAAAAGTTAAGATTATGCCCTTCCGCAGTATATTATGGCCCTTTTCGATCTTGAAAAAGACGATATAGGTGTCGAAATAAGCTAATTTTGGAAGGAATATCTATAATAAACATGATGTTGTCTTGGTCCGACCCCAATTATTTTCTTGACAATAGGTAATATACTTGAAAGGATCGCCGATGACTTTTGGATAAGGATGCAGACAATGTTTCAGCCGTTCAATCCGCTCCGTCAACTTGTTGTTATCGAAACACATATCACCATCGGAAAGTTGCTATGCTTGCGTTGAAGCACATCGATATGCATCCGATCTCACGCTCCAGTCCGCATGCCTTCTCAGAACAGCAATTTTCTCCACCAATCTGCCATGCAATTCAG
>CAZBUL010000258.1:0-3100 GCA_964495045.1 uncultured Desulfobacterales bacterium
ACGAAAACACGTATAACCTACTGATGGAGGCAGAAACTTGAAACAAAAACACCCCCCTCAGTCTTGATAAAGATATCATACGGGCAGGAAAGGCAATCGCCGCTCAGCAGGGAATATCACGGTATATTCATAATTCCAGCTTCCCTAAAGGATTGCATGCATAACAGAAGACCAAGTCTCATGAGGTGCCGGAATGAAGATATTGAAAACCAAAGAACGATCCGGAAGCCGTCTGCCACAATGCGGTTATCAAAAATCTGTTTCCCCTGATGATAGAAAGAAGATAGTCTATCCCGACAGTGACGGAAAACCCATGGCCGACAACACCAAACAATTCGACTGGATCGTTAAAATCAAAGAGAATCTGGAACGAATCTATCGGGATGATCCGGATGTATTCATTGCCGGGGATCTGTTATGGTACCCGGTGGAAGGAAACAACAAAATTCGCATAGCCCCGGATGCCATGGTCGTTTTCGGCCGGCCGAAAGGACATCGGGGCTCATACCGATCGTGGGAAGAAAATCATATTTCACCGCAGGTGGTGTTCGAGATATTGTCTCCGGGAAACAAGCGAACCGAAATGGAACGGAAGTTTCTGTTTTATCAGGACTACGGAGTGGAAGAATATTACATCTACGATCCAGACCGCATTCTGTTGAATGGCTGGATCCGCACAGGCGATGCCCTGATACCGATTGCCAACATGAATGGTTGGACAAGCCCTTTGCTGAAAATCCGGTTTGAACTGGCAACCGATGATCTTGCCATTTATTGCCCGGATGGGTCTCGTTTTCTCTCTGTATTGGAGCTGGATGAGATTTCAAATTTCTATAAACATGAAGCCAAAGCGGCAAGCCTGCGGGAAGAAACACAACGAATGCTTGCTACGGCTGCAACCCAGAGAGAAAAAGACGCAGTTCAAAGAGAAGAAGTGGAACGGCAAAGAGCAGAGTCTGCAATTCAAAGAGAGAAAGCCGCTGTTCAAAGAGAAGAAATGGAACGACAAAGAGCGGAAACGGAATATCAGAGAGCGGAATCTGAGCGTCAAAGAGCCGAAACAGAAAGCCAGAGAGCCGAAGCGGAGCGCCGAGAAAAAGAAAGGCTTGCAGCAAGGCTGCGGGAATTGGGGATTGAAATCTGAAAAAACTCCTTGATAAGGATGGAGACTGTAATGACAACGTTGGCCTTCCGTGAACATATTGAAAATATTCGATGACCTTATGGCCTGGCGGTTCGCTCAGGAAGGCAAGGAGTATTGGCAAAGCCAACTGAAAGATTTGTCATTGCTGCAACAGGAAAATATCTGAATGCCCGCACGCAAGACCACTTCCTTCCATCATCTGACATCCCCGGATGAAACCCTTAAAGCCCTGATGGCCAAGGGCGTGATTTCCGAAAACAACGCCCGGGAAATCCACCGGCGCTACGACATCCTCCGGCAGAAACTCGAAAAAAGCCGATCCGTGTCCGGCAATGGAAGCCCGCAAAAAGAAAGTGTACCGCTTACCGCCATCGATGTTCTGGCTTCCTTGAATCTCACCCGGGCCGATGACCCATCACGCATTCTGGATGAAGACACCCTCTGCCAGATCATGGCCGGCGTCTGGCATATTCCCTATCTCAAAATCGATCCGCTGAAACTGGATTTGAATCAGGTCACAACAATCATCCCCCGGTCATTTGCATTCAAGAATCTGATGCTGCCGATTTCCATCCAGAACGACACCCTGACGGTCGCCATGGCCAATCCATTCGATCATGAGGCGGTCAACGATATCGCCCGCGCCAGTCAGATGAAAATCGAGGTCGTTTTCAGCTCCCGGACGGATATCGTAAAATATATCAGCGAATTTTACGGGTTCAGGCATTTTATTTCGGAGGCCGAAATCCGCTTCGCCGATGGCGGCGTCGATCTGAGCAATCTCGAACAGTATGTCCGGTTGAAATCGTCCGAAGAGCTGCCGTCCAATGACCAGCATATCATCAATGCCGTCAACCACTTGTTCAGCTACGCACTCGACCAGCGGGCCAGTGATATTCACATTGAACCCAAACGAGAGGTCAGCATTGTCCGAATGCGGATCGACGGGCTGCTGCACACCATTTACCGGCTGCCCCGAAATGTCCACCCGGCAATTGTCAGCCGGATCAAAAATCTCTCCCGTATGGATATGTCCGAAAAACGCCGGCCCCAGGACGGCCGGATCAAGACCAACAAGGCCGGTGTGGAAGTCGAAATCCGTATTTCAACCGTACCGGTGGCCTTCGGAGAAAAAGTGGTGATGCGCGTCATGGACCCGGATATTCTGTTTCAGGATTTGGACAAGTTAGGGTTCACGACCACGGATTTGATCCGTTACAACCAGTTTGTCAGGCTGCCCCACGGGATCGTTCTGGTGTGCGGCCCAACGGGAAGCGGAAAATCAACGACCCTCTATTCTACCCTCAAGGAGCTTTCTTCTCCCACCATCAACATCACCACCATCGAAGACCCTATCGAAATGGTGCATGAGGATTTCAATCAGATCGCTGTCCAACCGGCGATTGGAATCACCTTCGCAACGATCTTGCGAAATATCCTCAGACAAGACCCCGACATCATCATGGTCGGCGAAATGCGGGATCTCGAAACCGCCCAAAATGCCGTACAGGCGGCGTTGACCGGACATCTCGTTCTGTCCACCATTCACACCAACGATGCGCCGTCAACGGTGGTTCGTCTGCTGGATCTGGGCGTGCCGGCGTTTTTGATACAGGCCACCCTGGTGGGTATCCTGTCTCAGCGGCTGGTGCGAAAGATATGTCCTTACTGCAAAGAAGCCTTTGAAATGGATGCTTCCGAACTTCGAAAAATGGGTCTGGATACCCGCCAGAAAGGGAACATTCGCATGTTTCGTGGTAAAGGCTGTGACCGATGTCGGGGAACCGGTTATCATGGCCGGGCCGCAATTTATGAAGTGCTGTCTTATTCCGAAGAGATGAAACGGCTGACAACCAGCCACGTGGGATTGGATGTGTTGAGACAGCAGGCCATCGCTCAAGGCATGATCTCCCTTCGTGAAAATGCCGTCATCAAGCTTATGGAAGGCGAAACCAC
>CAZBUL010000259.1:0-3069 GCA_964495045.1 uncultured Desulfobacterales bacterium
CTCATGGATTGCATCAATCCTCACAGCCAGTGGAAAAGGCGGCTGGATACGCTTTTTGTCAAACATTCAAACGTTTCTGCACAGGACATGGGTTTTCCGTTTGATTGGCGTGACCGTCCAATCTGGCACAGGCCAGTTTGAACATCATTCAGAACAATATAGACTTTCAGAAAATTCATTTTGCAAGGCAGCAGGAAGGAGATAATCCTGTAGAGGCGCACGGCCGTGCGCCTCTACTTGACAGCCCCAACAGGAATATGTACCGTACGCCTGTACATAAAATTGGGAGGCAGATATGGCAATACAAACAACTTATACGCAAGCTCGGGCAAGTTTGGCCGCACTGTTGGATCAGGTGACCAATAACCGGGAGGTGGTTATCATTCAACGGCGCGGCGCTGAAGATGTCGCCTTGATAAGCGCCGACGAGCTGGCAAGCATACTCGAAACAGCACACTTGCTTCGATCTCCCGCCAATGCCAAGCGGCTTCTCGATGCCCTGGACAGGGGACGAAAGGGATCCGGCACGCCACAAACCATTGATGACCTTCGAAACGAGGTCGGCTTTGAGTAAGGGTTCCTTGATGCCCCCCCACCCCCCAATAAAACGGGAATCTGTGTTTCAGCCAGAGTTCAGGGAAGATCTCCAGTACTGGGTGGAGACGGACCGCAACACCGCCCTTCGAATTTTTCAAATGATTGAAGCCATCATGCGGAACCCGTTTCAGGGAATCGGCAAACCTGAATCGCTTAAATTTCTTGGAACAGGTGTTTGGTCTCGCAGGATTACTCAGGAGCATCGTCTTGTCTATGTTGTAGGGCATGAAAGAATTGATTTCATACAATCCCGTTATCATTACTAATATCAACCCAAAAGCTGCCAGCTCGCCGTCTATAATCAGCGCACGGAGTATCCATAAACAGTATGGCCAACTCATCGACCGGCAAGGCAAATGGTAAGGTTGTAGAATCGATTACGCATTACGACGCAACCCGTAAAAATATTCCCACCGCCGAATACCAGTCGGTGATGCGGCCCAATGAGCAAAGCCCGATCCGGATAGCATATAAACACCGCAACCGGTACCTCGATCCCCAACTGGTATGGCGCGGCATGGAACTCGAACTCGATGGCGGTCTAAATCAGCGAACGGGTATCATACAAAAATCGGATTGCTTCATCAGATTTTCTCTAACCAGAGAAGATTTTTCACCTGTCACGCAGATGATGAATTTTGAATAAAATCGTTTGCCGTTATTGATACCGTGAAGGATTCAGAAGAGCTGGGCGGGTAAGAAATCCAGTGATGTAAAAAAATGATCCAACAAAAATACGCCGGACTCCTTGCTGATGTTCTTCTTATTGTTCATGTTGTCTTTGCAGCGTTCATCGTTTTTGGATTGTTTCTCATTATAATTGGTGGAATCTGCAAATGGCGCTGGATTCGTAACTTTTGGTTGCGTCTGTTCCATCTTTTTGCTACCGTTTGGGTTGCTATTGAGTCCTGGTGCGGTGTCATTTGCCCGTTAACTGATTGGGAAATGCGTTTGAGAGAAATTTCCGGGCAGGATACTTATGGTGGTGGGTTCATCGCTTACTGGTTACAGAGACTTTTATATTATGACGCCCCTGCCTGGGTGTTCGTTCTGTGTTACATTTTGTTTGGACTGGCGGTAATTGGATGCTGGATTATGTTTCGACCCAGACGGTATTGATTGCTGGATTCCACGGATATTCCAACAAAATAAAATAATGATCGTATGAAAATTTCCACAAAAAGTAAAATCTGCTGGTCAAACAAGAGCTGAAATGAGGATCGTATGAAAAATTTTGTACAATTGTTCGTGGTAGGTGTAATCGTATTGATGTACAGTTCTGTTTTTGCAGAGGGCGAATGTGATAAATTCAAGTCCCCTTATGATGTCACTTACTGTTATTGTAAATTGTTCATAGAGTCAGATAAAGAATTGAACACTGTTTACAAGGAATTGAAAGATGGACTGAAAGAAGAAATGAAGAAAAAACTTACCGATATTCAAAGAGATTGGATGAAGTACAGAGATAATGTCTGTCAGGATAAGCCAGGAACCATCGATGTGGATTGCAATTATAAGGTAAACAAGGAAAGAACCGAATATCTCCGTGACCGATCCCGAGAATGCAAAACAGGTAGCTGTCGTGATGATATGATTAGTAAAAAGAGCTGGTAACACCAATAAATTGAAACATAAGTTGACTCTAATTCTTTGTTTGGGGATCATTTTATCAGGCGTTGCTTTCAATAAGGACGCAACCTCAAATGATACTTACATCGAGAAACCTGTTGTGATCATCGACCCTGGTCATACTAAAAAGATGCCAGGTGCAATTAGCGTAACAGGGCGATTTGAAGTTGCATATAATGACGATGTAGCTTCTTTGTTATCAAAAGCTCTGAACCAATCTGGTTTTGAAACAATCATCACAAGAAAACCCGAACAGGACATCACCCTTGAAGATAGAGCCAAAATCGCCAATTCTCACCAAGCATTGGCGATGATTTCCATCCACCATGATTCAGCACAACCCGTGTATTTAGAACCGGTCAATATAAATGGGAAAAAAGCATACAGAACATTAAAACCGATATCCGGCTATTCAATTTTTATTTCCCAGAAAAACCCGGAATTCGACAGGTCTTTCATCTTAGCGAAATTACTGGGAAAAAACCTGTTAAAACTTGGTCGTAATCCGACATTACATCATGCAGAACCAATTCCGGGAGAGGGTCGGATATTGATAGATGCCGAACTTGGGATTTATCAGTATGATGACTTGGTAGTGCTGAAACAAACGAAGCTGCCAGCCGTGTTACTTGAACTTGGCGTTATCGTTGATCCATCCGATGAGACATATATTGCAACACCTGATAACCAGAAATCGATGGTCGATGCGATTGTGAACACTCTCAAGGAGTTTGATAAAAGATAACGGCGAATATTTGTTTGATTTCTATGGATTTAAAAACATCTGCTTTTTTATAGTTCCGGTGCAAATGAAGGTACCAGGCAGATGATGATCAATGGTTC
>CAZBUL010000260.1:0-3057 GCA_964495045.1 uncultured Desulfobacterales bacterium
AATCATGTGAAATTGGCCGCCTAATGGTAGTGGGCGAAGTTAGAACCAAGCCCGAAAATATCTACCAACAACTTGTCTGTCAGCTCACTGTAATCCTGAATGACAGAGTATTCCAGCGACACGCCCCCTCTGCTTATGTCCGTAATCGACCCGATCCGGTCGAAATGGGGCCTGAAGGTTATAAAGATGTTGTTGCCATTGGGCGAATACCGTTCATGTCGGCGCCGTTCCTGACCTTGCTTATCCGTAATCATTTTCTCCTCCTTTCGAAAACAGCTCCTTTTTGTCGGAACAGATCAAATTTCTGATGGGGAGTTAATAAAAAAACTTCTGCCGAAACCCTCGCCCCCCGCCGATCGAATTTTTTTCAGCCGGAATGACGAAATGAAATTATTTTTGATACGCTTATGACATTACCCAATGCAAAAAGTAAGGGGTAATTTTTTCATCGATGGGTAGGTATATGCATACCCATTAAAATATTTCACCGCAAAGGCGCAAAGATCGCAAAGAATCTAAATGTTTTCTAATGATTTTCCTTTGCGTCCTTTGCGCCTTTGCGGTGAATACCATTTCTGAACTTATTCCCCGTCACCCCCATATAAAAAATGCGTGCATCCCCGCCCATCTTCCGATACAGAAAGAGACAGGGAGGAACCAATCCATGCCACAATGCAGCCTGTTTCAAAACTGGGGAACATTTCACAAGGGATGTATCTCCACGGTAATTTTGATGTTCCCGACAGAATTACCAGGCAATCAGGTGGGGAGACAGATGAATCCTTGTTCTTTGAAATGCCTGTCCAGGGTAAAAGCAGTTGTAAGCCCCAAGAGCCGCATGGTTTCAAAACTTACGCAGTCAACAAGACTCAGTTTTTTCCGATGGGCGGCAAGCATGATCCCCATTGCAGCATGATGCACCACGTTGTCAATCCATTCAATCTGGAGGACAGGCACAATATCTTCCTGAAACAGATTGATCGCTTTCATGCCGAGCCGGTTCTGAACAATGGCGCACGTTTCCACAAGGACATAATTGGTGGATACGAGGGTTTCATCGGATGTCAACATCTCCGTCCAGGCCTTTGCCGCCACAGCATGACTTGCATCGTCCATATCCAAAACCGCAATGAAGCCTGATGTGTCGATAAAAATGCTCATCTGTCATAAATCTCTGCCAGGTAGGAATCGTGAGAAGCTGCCAGGTCACTGGCACCAGATCTGAAGAGACCCACGGCTGCCATTGCCCGCTTTCGACGATGTTCATCCCCCTCTGGCTGCTTCGCCCTGGCAAAATAGTCAACAGCCTGCCTGATAATTTCAGCCATTGATTTATGCTGGGCTGCTGCCATTTTTTTCAGAAAAATCACCTGTTCTTCCGGCAACTGTATCTGTGTTCTTATCATATCCCCCCCGATAGTGATTACACTTTTTTGATGCATGATAACAGTTATGCAACGACATGTCAATTTTCGTAAACAGAGCTCACAGGGGAACCGCATGTACAATTGACCCCCACCCCGACCCTCCTCCGCTGGGGGAGGGAGATAATGAATGTATTTTCTCGGTAAAAAATGCGTGCATCCCCGCCCATCTTCTGATACAGAAAGATGCAGGGAGGAACCAATCCATGCCACAATGCAGCCTGTTTCAAAACTGGGGAACGTTTCACAAGGGCATGAATGCCGAAAGCATTCAGATGTCCTTTGCCAATCACCTGGAATATTCCCTTTCCAAAGACCAATACACCGCCACCAGCCGGGATCTGTATTATTCACTGGCCCTGGCCGCCCGCGACCGGCTCGTGGAGCGGTGGATTCATACCCAGCAATGCTACTACCAGAACGACGCCAAGCGGGTTTATTATCTGTCGGCCGAATTTCTGATGGGAAGACTGCTCATCAGCAACCTGATCAGCCTCGGCATCTATCCGGAAGCTCAGAAAGCCATGGATGGCCTCAACATCGATCTGGAAGAAATATCGGCCAACGAACCCGATATGGGCCTGGGAAATGGCGGGCTCGGCCGATTGGCGGCCTGCTTCATGGAATCCATGGCCACCCTCGAAATTCCCGCTTATGGGTATGGCATCCGCTATGAATTCGGCATCTTCGATCAGGCCATCCGGGATCTGGGGCAGGTGGAGCTTCCCGAAATCTGGCTGAAATACGGCAATCCCTGGGAAATTCCCCGACCCGAATACACCCTGACGGTGCATTTTTACGGCAAGGTCAAACAGATCACCCTGCCCGACGGCACCCTGAAAACCGAATGGACGGATACGAGCGATGTCATCGGCATCGCCTACGACACGCCCATCGACGGATACGGAAACGAAACGGTCAACACCCTCCGGCTGTGGTCGGCCCGGGCTTCCAAGGAATTCGACCTGAAGTATTTTCAGGGCGGCGACTACCTGAAGGCGGTCGAAGAAAAAAATATCTCGGAAAACATCTCCAAAGTCCTCTATCCCAACGACCAGATGTATGAAGGCCGCGAGCTGCGCCTGAAGCAGCAGTATTTTTTCGTTTCCTGCTCCATTCAGGATATCGTGCGGCGCTACCTCGTCACCCACACGACGTTCGACGAATTTCCTGACAAAGTCGCCATCCAGATGAACGACACCCATCCATCTCTGGCTATCGCAGAGCTGATGCGAATCCTGATGGATGTCCACGGGCTGTCCTGGGAAAAGGCGTGGGACATCACCAACCGCACCTGCGCCTACACCAACCATACACTGATGGCAGAAGCTCTCGAAAAATGGTCGGTCCGGCTCTTCGAAACCCTGCTGCCCCGGCACCTGCTGATCATCTACGAGATCAACCGCCGGTTTCTGCGGGATGTATCGGTTCGGTATCTCGGCAACGAAGAAATCATGAGCCGCCTGTCCATCATCGAGGAAGGGCCCGAAAAACATATCCGCATGGCCCATCTGGCCATTGTCGGCTCCCATGCCGTCAACGGGGTGGCGCAGCTTCACACCCGGCTGCTGCGCGAAAAAGAACTTCGGGATTTCGATGCCCTGTATCCCGGAAAATTCAGCAACAAAACCAA
>CAZBUL010000261.1:0-3050 GCA_964495045.1 uncultured Desulfobacterales bacterium
CGTCCTGAAATAGAGAAAATACACCTTTCCAGGTAAAGGCGGCCAGTTCATCCTCAATCAGGGGAAGGCCGATCCAGGAACTCTTGATGGCTCATGCCATCTGGAAATTAAGGGTCTGGAACTCCTGGCAGGTCTGTGGTTACCACCCAACAACCGCTGGCCAGAGCCTCCTATTACGACCAGCGGCAGGTCATCGAAGTAAGGACGGCAGGACACAAAATGAATCATCTATATGGCGTGCAAATGTCATAACCAACGTGTTCAAGCCATTCTGCTCGACAAACGAAATATCCTCTGGAATCGGGCTTGAATATCTGTTGGCAATATTAAAAATTCTTCAACGACATTCTGGCATAAAATACAACGGCCCACTCGGGATTCATTTTATACATATAACGTATCGGTTATCTGTTGTAAAGTGCGCAGATTCTCGAAGGCAATCTGGGCAAATCATGGCAATAAATTCATCAACAAGCTGAAAAGCAGTCTCATTTTTCCCTTGTTATGGGAAGACCCTAATGACCATGCTGACTCCATCTCTGCCCGCAGTTTCAGACCCGAAAGACGATGCCCTGCCCTCCGGCCTTCCGCCGGTGATTGATGCCCATGTCCATTTATTTCCGGACAAACTGTTTGCAGCCGTCCATCAATGGTTTGATACATTCGGCTGGCCGATCCGACATTGGTTCGGTTCGGAAGAAATCCTCTCATTTCTTTTCGATCGCGGGGTGTCGTATATTGTAGGTTTGCAGACATAAACCCTTTACCGGGTGTTCAGCTCAAAAAGCCATCGGATACGAAGCGATGTTCGAAATAGGCAAAGCTTGATTGGATGGTGCGAACCCGTTTTTGATTTAAAATGGTCTTTTGAATCATGGCAGCCTCCCTTTTTGGATGCTACCCTATCAAAAATAATGGAACTGGTCGAACGAGTCCTATTTTGCAAACAGGACGCAAACAGATTAACCATTTGGAATAATGGTTACTTTTTGAGGTTCTGCAAAAGGCGTTTTCTTTCCCGCTGACATTCGGGCTTTGAGCAGTAAAGTTGATTCTTTAAACTGGGAAGTATATTTTGGTGCTTTTTCTGGCCGGAAGAATTGGTATCAATTCTCATCGGAAGTAACAATTATCGCATCAGAGGCCGTCAGCCCATGTTGGGAGATTATCGCCAGTGCATCCGCTGTAGGCTCTGAATCAATGTGCAATGTGATCGTCGCCATAATGCGTTTCCTTTCAAGATTCGGGTTCCGATAATTACGGATGAGCGAGGGTAGCGTCCGTTGGAACGATGGGGTGAACGGTCTTTCCATATATTTTCTGGCGATTTTGATCTACAATATCATCACCTCATTTACGGATTCGTCATTTCACTCATCAGAATTTGTGCGCCTTGCCTGCGGACTTGTTACGAAGCCGTCCACTTTTTTACTTATTTCGACTTCATCAATCTTATAGAAATTGGAGGTCAACATGCAGGCCCGGGTTCAGAAATGGGGAAATAGTTTAGCCCTTTGCATCTCCAAGTCCTTCGCTGAGGTGGCAGGTCTCCACGCGGATGAAGCAGTGGAACTGTCCCTCGTCGGAGGCACGCTCATTGTGCAGCCGGTCACGCAGCAATCGCTCACGCTTGAACAACTGTTGCACGATATCACCGACGAAAACCTTCCTGGAGAGTGGGATACTGGGCCGGCAGTCGGGTTGGATTAACCCTATTATGCCCGATTACCACACAGGTGAAAGGCTATCCGTTCGAGGTGCCCTTGCCTGCGGGATTGCCTGTGACGGGTGTGGTGGGGGCGGACCAGGTAAAGAGCCTGGACTGGAGAGTCCGCAAAGTGATCCGGATCGTTGCTGTTCCGAAGGAAATCGTTGCTCAAGTCGTAACGCGTCTTCAAACATTGCTCGAAGAACACTACTAACCAAAGGCTCAAGTGGACCCGGCGGGGTTATGTGGCTTTTGGTATCAACAATCAATGGTCAATTTTATGTGGTCAAAATCAGTGTGCAGCGTCAATCTGATTTGATATAAAACTTTTCTACTACCCATGGTATCAATAATTATTTTAAATAGATAAGGGGTGTCGGCCGGCCGACACCCCCCCCAAGAACTGGTTATCGACATATAGGAAGATGTTTACCTTTGATATCCTCATAGCTACATCACATCAAATGGTCTTTTTTCATTTTTGGCTTACGCGCGGGACATTTAATCAGTTTATGTTTCGATTTTTTTTGACGCTTTAGGATATCCTCAAAAATCGCATCGGCATCATTATTGAACTTAGATGCGTACATATTTCTTAACTCTCTGGTTTCTTTTACGATTGGATCTTCCCATATCATATTAATTCTCCATTAATTCTTGAGGGGTACATATAGTTGGCGGCTCAAAGCCATGATTGCGACATATTTCCTCGATTTTCGGGCGCATTGCGGCATTTGCAATGTGTTTACAATTCCAGGTAAGAAGGTAATCCATCCCATTCACCGCCGCAACTGCAATGTGGAATGCGTCAATTTCTGCTCCTTTTGGAATAGGAACTTCTGCATCATCCACTGCCTCTCCGGGCTGCCGGATAAACGCTGACATCGTAAAAAATGCCTTGGGCGAACCCATTTCCCATAAATTGAGAATCCCTCAGCACACCGAATCGACGCATACTTTTTGATAAGGCGCCATAAACAAAAATTTTCATGATTCCTCCTTTCTATGAAATGGTCTGTGAACACGATTATCATCCCGCACCCATGAATTGTGAAAAGGAGAGACGTTCCTCCCACCTGATAGAAGCGGTTTCGAAAGTGCTATTCGGGGGCGTTTGAATTTTTTTTGTTCGGACGGGAGGCAAATGAAATGAGTCGTGCGTCGCTTTATTTTTTCTAAGTCCAGGCGATGTCGATCTCTTCCAGATTGTCATCGGGATAGCCGTAGTCGCGTATCATCTGTATAGTTCGGCGTCATCGCCTGAAGTTCGAGAAATCTGATCAACAAATCGTGGGCGGTAATCGTTTTATTGTTCGCAATCGTCTCGAGTTTGGGCATGTGC
>CAZBUL010000262.1:0-3043 GCA_964495045.1 uncultured Desulfobacterales bacterium
GGCGGCCGCTACAGCAAACGGCCGGGTGACAGCCTGATTGATGATATAGAATACCGATTCACTGGCATGGGTGATCTCGACAGCCATATCGACCAGCCGGTTGAAAAC
This sequence comes from uncultured Desulfobacterales bacterium, assembly GCA_964495045.1. Taxonomy (GTDB): domain Bacteria; phylum Desulfobacterota; class Desulfobacteria; order Desulfobacterales; family Desulfatirhabdiaceae; genus RAAP-1. The sequence goes on from CAZBUL010000262.1 coordinate 109, forward strand.
ACCGGCACTGCTGGAAACCGTTGAAAAAATATTCATGATGCGGTTCAATGTCTGCAAGTCTTCGATTTTCTGCTGCAGTTCCACATTGAGCGATTCGATTCGGGCCTTGCTTTCGACTTCTTTTTTGAGAAGGATGTTTTCAACAAAAAGCCGCTGCTGGTGAAGGACACGATTCAGGCAAAGTTCGAGTTGATTCAGATTGATGGGTTTGACCAGAAAATCCACCACACCGTTTTTTAACGTGCGGATGGTGTTGTCGAGCGAGGGATATCCGGTCATGATGACAACGGGAATGGTGTTGTCTCGTTTCCGAATGTTTTCGGCCAGTTCCAGGCCGTCCATAACCGGCATGTTGATATCTGTGAAACAGCAGTCGATCTGTTCTCTGTCGAGGATCGACAGAGCCTCTTCGCCATTGACGGCAGTAAAGACTTCATATCCTTTGATCGAAAAATACTCGTTGACGACATCCAGAATGCTTTCCTCGTCATCAACAAACAATATTCTTTCTTTATATTCGGCTGCCACGGTGTTCCCAATCGAAAAAAGTGATAACAATGCTTGCGTTCAATGGATTCATAGAATATCAATAAAAAATATTCAATCTTTATTATACATGGATGCCAGAGATGTTTCAATGACTACAAACATTTTCAATTTTCTTTTTGGAGGTTCTGGATGGAGTGGATAACCAACCCCCAGGCATGGATCGGGCTGATCACCCTGACCGTTCTGGAAATCGTACTCGGCATTGACAATATAATTTTCATCGCCATTCTGGCCGGCCGGCTGCCCGAACATCTCCGCGATAAAGGCAGAACCATCGGCCTGGGTCTGGCGATGCTGACGCGGATTGGGCTGCTGATGTCGATTGCCTGGATCACACGGCTGACCGGCCCGCTCTTCACGGTTTTTTCCGAGGAAATATCCGGACGGGATTTGATTCTGCTGTCCGGCGGACTGTTTCTGCTGGTCAAAAGTACCCTCGAGATTCATACCAGTATCGAATGCAAACCGGAGGTCGAAAACCACATAACCGTCACCCCCCAGGTCTCTTTTATCGGTGTCATCGTACAGATCGCCATGATCGATATCGTTTTCTCCCTGGACTCAGTGATTACAGCCATCGGTCTTGCCCAACAGTTGGCGGTGATGATCATCGCCGTCATTATCGCGGTAATCATCATGATGGTCATGTCGGGCACCATCAGTGCGTTTATCCATGCGCATCCCACCCTGAAAGTATTGGCCCTCAGTTTTCTGTTGCTGATCGGCTTGGCCCTGATCGGCGAAAGCTTCGATTTGCATATTCCCAAAGGGTACATGTATTTTGCCATGGCGTTTTCATTCGGTGTGGAAATGTTGAACATGCGCCTTCGCAAGCACCGACCCACCCCCTGAATCCATCAGAATAAATCGATTTTCTTCGTATTATTCGTGTATTTCGTGGTTAACGTATTTTTATCAAATGGAGGCATAAATGGTTCAAACAAGTGTTCAATGGATATCCGGAAATAATTTCATCGGTGTGGATTCCACCCGCCACTCCGTCGTGCTGTCGGCTGAAGAAAACGGGATCGGTGTCAAGCCGTCCGAAATGCTGCTGGTGGCGCTGTCATCCTGTACGGCTGTCGATGTGGTCGGGATTATGGAAAAAAAGCGCAAGCCCTTATCGTTCCTGGAAATTGTCACCACCGGAGAACGCGATCCCGAACCCCCCTGGCCCTACCGCAAGATCAATCTGCACTATCGCATGCGGGGAAAAGACCTGACCGAACCGGCCATTGAGCAGGCCATCCGGCTTTCTCAGGAAAAATACTGTTCGGTGGCGGCGACGGTGCGAGGGGTCGCCCAGATCACGACTTCTTTTGAAATCCTACAACCGGAGGGATGATCCGCGCCTGCGCACTCGTTTCCGGGAACTACCCGCCGGCGTGCCCTCGCCCAGAGGCATTTTCGGTACGTCCAACAGTTATTCGGTTCGTTTCGATGAAATGATCTGCCGGAGGATTTCATCCAGCGTCGTTTTGGGTTCAAAGCCAATCAGTCGATTGATTTTCTGAATGCCGGGAACCCGTCGCTGCATATCTTCGAAATCTTTGCCGAATGCCTTTTCATAAGGGATGTATTCGACGCGTGACGTGGAGGCGGTCAGTGCAATGATGGTTTCTGCCAGCCGGGCAATGGAAATTTCCTCGGTGCCGCCGACATTGAACACCTCACCGACGGCATCTTCGGCTTCCATCAATGCCATGAATGCCTGCACCACGTCCTTGACGAATGTGAATGTCCGGGTCTGCGTACCATCACCGTAAATGGTCAGGGGGTTGCCGCTCAGAGCCTGATCTACGAATCGGGGAATCACCATGCCGTAAGCGCCGGTCTGCCGGGGGCCCACCGTATTGAAAAGTCTGGCGATGATGGTTTTCAGTCCGTGCGTGCGGTAATAGGCCAATGCCGTGAATTCGTCCATCAGCTTGGACGCCGCATAACTCCACCGGAATTTGCTTGACGGCCCGTAAATGATGTTGTCGGTTTCCACCAGCGGCGCATGGGTATGCTTGCCATACACTTCCGAAGTCGAGGCAATCAGGACTTTCTTCTTGAATTTATTGCACAGCTCCAGGACTTTTTCGGTTCCCTGAATGTTGGTGCGGATGGATTCCAGCGGTTTTTCCAGAATCGTGAGTACGCCGACCGCCGCCGCCAGATGAAATACGACGTCACATGTTCCGATCAGTTCCAGCATGACCTCATGATTCAAAATCGTGTCGATGGTCACAAACAGGCGGCCGTTGAACCGGGTATCCTGCTGCAACGGCTCAATGTTGTCCATCGAACCGGTGGACAGATCGTCGATAATATAGACATCATCTCCTTTTTCGAGATAGGCTTCGGCCAAATGGGAGCCGATGAATCCCGCCCCGCCGGTGAT
>CAZBUL010000263.1:0-3030 GCA_964495045.1 uncultured Desulfobacterales bacterium
TCCATTCAATTAATAAACAGCCAAATAGCGGCAGAAGCCGTCAATTATTATCGATTTACACTTGTTGTTTGCGAAATAATCAGCAAACACGGTATTTTTCAATGAAGCCACGCAGGTTCACACTTCCAGAAGGAGGTGGTTCTTGGGTGGCTTTTTTTATTGGGGAATTGTCGATGAAAACCTGGCACTGCGTATTGTTTTCGGTGGTTGTTCACGGGCTGATATTTACCATTCCGGTGATGTCCCGAACACATCCGGATATGCGTCCGGAAGCCATTGAGTGGTTGATTACAACATCTCCGCCGGTCGAAACGCCCATGGTTCAAACGGTCGAACCGACCGCTGCTCCTCCCGCGTTGTCTTTGCCTGAGCCAAAGGCAGAGCCGGTTCCTCCGCCGGTGCGTCCACGGGTGGAGCCTCCAACCGTTCGAAAGAAACCGGTCGCACGATCCAAAACGCGCGTTGCCGCGCCCGAATGTCCGCCGACATTCAATGATGCCTCGTTGCATCCGACGGGTACCACTTCGGCACCACCTGCATCCGTTCGAGACGATCGCTCAGATGACCGTCCGGCATCAGATCGGGATGACACCGTTGCTGAAGGTAGGCATAATCATCGTGCAACCTCTGTAGAACATGCTGCCGTCAGCAACACGGATCGTTCTGAGAATCCCGTGGCGGTTTCGGTCGGCGCCCAGGGCGGGCCGCAATTTGTGCAGCGGATTGCCCCCAGTTATCCCCGGTCGGCCCAGCGCTTAGGGCTGGAGGGAGCGGTACTGCTGCGGCTGTCCATCGATGCTTCGGGTAAATTGACCGGTGTGGAGATCGTCAACGGCGCCGGAAACGGGTTTGATGAAGAAGCGATTCAGGCGGTCAAACGGTCCTCCTTTGCTCCGGCGGTTCAGAACGGCCGGCCGGTGAAGTGTCTGGCGCTTTTAAATGTTCGTTTTCACCTTTCAAATGATTAAAAATAGGAGTCGATCTCTGTTATGCTGGATATGTTTCTGAAGGGCGGGCCGCTGATGTGGCCCATTTTATTGTGCTCGGTGCTGGCACTTTCCATTGGATTGAAAAAAGGGTTGCAGTTTCACGGCGTATTGAAACAACTTTCGTGTGAAATCGATACGATTCTGGCAAAAAGGCCAGCATGTCTGGTACCCGTTCTGGAGGCGGTTGCTGCCGGCAGAAATGAAAAAGAAATCGGGATCATCGGTACCCGGCAGATTCGTGGTATGGAGAAAGGATTGGGATTCATGTCATTGATTGCCGTCATTTCGCCACTTCTGGGATTGACCGGTACCGTGACCGGGATGATCGAAGCATTTCAGGTTATTGCCGCCAGCCAGGTACAGGTCAAACCCAGCATGCTGGCCGGCGGTATTTGGGAAGCGCTGATTACCACAGCAGCCGGTCTCTTCGTGGCGATTCCCACGCATGTAGCCTGCCATTTTCTGGAAGCGCGGCTGGATGAAATCACCCTGGTCGTCAAAGAAACAGCCGCTTACGCATTTTCCAGGAGGATGCATGGAGATTGAACGCAGCATCCGGCGGCACAGCCATATCGATATCGCCCCCCTGGTGGATATCGTGTTTCTGCTGCTGCTGTTTTTCATGCTGACCTTCAACATGGCCATGGATCAGGCCATACAGGTCCGATTGCCCCCATCCGAAACATCGGACATTCAGGCAGGCAGTCGGATCTCGGTAGTTATTTCTTCGGATGGTCGTGTTTTCATCCATGATCAGGCCATTGAAATGGATGCGATTGCCGCCGTGATCCGACAGCAGCCGGACTGGTCACCGGATACGCCGGTGAATATCCGGGCCGATCAACATGTTTCTGTAGGACTCCTGGTTCGGGTCATCGACGGTGTCCGGAATTCCGGCACCCGACAGTTCAATGTGCTGACGGATAAAAGTGACGGATAAGTCAAATCAAAAAATATAATAGACACCATTCCTTTATGGACTTTCACGGACTTTCACGGACAGGATGGACTCTATGAGTGTATAACTGTCCATGAAGTCCGTGAAAGTCCATAAGAGTGGACACGAAGATGCTGTGCATTCATGAAATATACCGCTATCTGGGAGATTATTTATTTTGAGTTGCCTAACTCAAAATGAGCTGATTGGTATTGGTCAAGGCTATGGCGCCCTCTGACGATTGGCTGATTCATGGGGGATTGCTGGGAAATTATTTACGGGAGGGATATCTGAATGAAAGCATGGACATGGTGGGTGATGATTGCAGTGGCGGGAATGCTGTCGGGTTGCAATGGCGGTGGATATACGAATAAGGGGCCGACCGTTGAGCCGCCGAAAAATATCGTGCAGCTTCAATCGGGAGACCGACAGGGAATTTGGAAAACAAATGAACTGGCGGTCAAGTATCACTATCAATTGACAGCGGAAACACTGAAAATTTCAGGCACTGTCAGCCTGGTTGGCGGGTTTGCCAATTGCTGCAATACGGTTCAGCGGCTGGTGATTCGGATGGTATTCCTGGACAGTCAAGAATCGGCGGTGGGCAGTGCCATTCTCTATACTGCGGCCAATCATCACTCGGTCGATTGGATACCGATGAATTTTGACAATACCTTTACGGTTCCTCCCGGAGCTGTTTCGATTTCATTCGACTATGACGGCGAGTTAATCGGCAGTGCCAACGGTCCGGGAAGGCTCAGTATCTGGTATTCACCGATATGAACGACAATACGAACATGGAGAGATAACATGGAATGCAAAAAAGAGAAGAACCTGACAAGATGCATCTGTTCTTATGATCCATGCAGCCGCAAAGGAATATGCTGCGATTGTGTCAGTTACCATCTGAAAAGCCGGGAATTGCCTGGATGCTTTTTCCCGAAAGATGCTGAAAGAACGTTCAACCGATCGTTCGAATATTTTGCCGATTTGGTCAAAACCGGAAAAATATGAATGTGTTGTTCAATGGCGTGCCATCTCTGGCTGGATGGGGGCACAACGATGGGAGTTGTCTGAATATATTCAATTCTGAAAAATACTGAA
>CAZBUL010000264.1:0-3021 GCA_964495045.1 uncultured Desulfobacterales bacterium
TTATACAGCCATGCTCCGCCATATAGCGTCCACAACCGGGCATAGATCATGCTGCCATCGGACGGCAATCCGGTTGCCGTCCGCGATGTCGATGTTCCCGTGCTCTGGTTATAAATGTTGTAGCCGCCTGGGATGGATCCAAGATACAGCCAGTATTCCGTTGCCCCGGACACACGGGTCCAGGTGAATGTCTGGGTGGTGGATGCCAATTGGGAACCATTCACCGGGCTGATCATCACGGCCTTTTGGTTGATGCCGACCGTAAAGCTTTGCGCTGCGCTCCAGTCAGAAAGCGCAGTACTGCCTTGATACACCCTGGCCCAGTAGGTATAGGTTCCCGGTGTGGCGGATGGTGGAATGGGCCAGTTATAGGAATACCACTTTGTCGATCCGGATGACAGACCGGACATGGATGCATACCCCACCCAATAGTTCGTCCAGTTCGGGCCTGAAACATAATACCAAACCCAAAAATTTGATGGAAATGCAGAATTTCCGATGTTTTTGACATCTGCCCATAACGTGCTGGTACTTCCGGCATGGGCATCGTTGACCGGCCACAGGCTGATCACTTGTGCCGGTGTCATTCCCACCTGCGTAACTGTCACATCTTTGGGGCTGCCGGCGGCTCCCGATGCCGTCACCCGGATGGTGCCGGTGCGGGATGTCGTGCCGGTGTTGGCGGGATAGGCGCATGTGATGGTTCCGGCATCCGTTCCACTGGCACCGGATGTGATCGATAGCCAGGTTCCCCCGGATGTTACGGATGCTGTCCAGGGCATGGTTCCCGATCCGGTATTGGATACCGTGAAATCAGCCGTTCCACTTTCTTTTGATACAGATCGGCTGGCAGGCGTTACCGACAGTACGGGCTGAACGGCTGATGTGGTGAAATAATTCAACCGCTTTTTCAAGCCGTCGGGTGAATACTCCGCCAAGATGCTGGCATCGTTATAGAAGGGATTTGAATAATCATACATGATGCTGGTATCCGGCCTATAGTAGGATGGCTTGGCATCACAGCCCAACTGACAGGCGCTTCCCGTCGGATATGGACTGCAATTGGCCAGGCAGTTTACGCAGAGCGTGTAAACATATCCCTCGGATCCATACGAATACTCGTCACAGAGATTTCCAAAACTGTGCCCGAATTCATGAACTGCCATATCGGCCGAATAATCTCCGTCATAGACAGCACAATAGGTGTTGTAACTGTTTGTTTTGTAGGCATCCAGATATTCACGATATCCACCGCCCGCATACACACCGGTGTTATGAACCACGATGATTTCATCGAAAAGAACCCCCGATGACGTGGCGGCGGAGATGACTTTTGTTTGATCACAGCATAAGAGCCTGTCTATCCCGTAACAGCCCGTGTAACACCCGACATCGTCGGTATTGGAATAGATGTGAATGTTCATTTTTGCGGATTGGGTTTTGAAAGGCTCCACCGCCATTATGCTGTTTTTGATATTGTCCGCTTGACTCTGAAATGCACCGAACGTTCCGGAACCATACCCGCTCGCCATGATCAAAATATGGAATTTGCCTTTTTCTGCCGGTGCCGGCTGTGGTGATGACGAAAGTTCCGGAACAGATAACTGCTCTGCAGAGGCCATGGATTTTTTGACGATCGTTTTTGAATCCGTGGCGTTCCTGATCAGGATGGTATCGGCTTCTGTGAAGTAGGGGACGATGACCGTTGTGGTGGGCGTCTGAATGGGTAATACAGCGGGCAGGTGATCTTCCGGTCCAACAGGTGATGCGGGCGGTATGGTTATGGATGCGGGAAAGGTAATATCTGATTCATAGAGGGTTCCGCCGTCGCTATTCAGAAGCATTAATCGATATCCGGAATCTTCAACTGATGGGGCCGATTTTGCCCGGATGTTGTTGGCTGATCCATTCTGGATAAGAATTCGCTGAATTTCTGGAGCAGAATCACTGAGTTTTACTGTTACCAGGATAGCACGGTTTTGTACCAAACCAGCAATCGTATCGGTTCCTGAAATCAATGCGATCAAACACACCCATAAAACCATCCGTATTCTTCTCTGCATATCAACCTCCTATTTTCTTTTCCAGCCAAGTGATTGCCGTTGCAATATCGTGGCTCATACTGGGTTTGACGGTATAGGCATTCCATGAATCATCTACTTTTGCATACAGACAAGTTCCATGAAATGGCGATCCGAACATCATGTTCATGGAAGAAAATGTAACGAGAATCTTCGATAAATCTTCGCTTACTTCGACAATTTCAGGTTTGCGATGGTACTGATACCAATCTCTGGGTTCAGCAATTACGTCGATTGGAAGCCCAAAAAAATGATAAAGCGATTCCTGAACAGAGCACTTCTCACCTGTTTTCTTATAGATAAACTGCAAATTCTCATCCATTGTCACCTCAAGACGGTCAATACCTTTCTCAAGACCACATAGACTTTTATTCAGGGCACCCAGCCCATGAAAAGTGCCCTCCATATCATTTGCAATTTTATTTAGAATTTTCCGGGCACCACCTTCTGATATTTTATACCAATTGCCATGGCTATTTTCTACTTCAAGAAGCAAATTGTCTCGAACCGTGGTAAGCGGCGTTACCCTGCCGATCACTTCAATTTCAAATTCATCTTCTTCAGCAGGCCATAATCTTTCAAAATAAAACCTGCCGCGGAGTGCTCTAACCCGGATATGCAAAGCAGATAAAACGGGAGAATTGGTGATTCCCTTCTCCAACGATTTTAATATTCGTTCTTTGTGTTCACCGGTAAGCCGCTTAACCTCCGGACGCGGCTCTTTCTCAGGCCATTTATTTCTCCATCCCATAAAATTATCTCCGGTAAATATCCAGCAATGGATCAGGGTTTGATATATGCGTTCAAACCAATCGTGACAGGTTTTCCATCGACTTCGACATGGGTTATGACATTCCCCTGTACTGGCAACGACAAGTGTTTTGCCGGATGATGATGGTGTGGGTTTTTCCAGGTCGATTTCGATATAAAGTTTATTGTT
>CAZBUL010000265.1:0-3013 GCA_964495045.1 uncultured Desulfobacterales bacterium
GCGGCAGTTCCGAAGAAGGCTCGGTACTGGGAAATCTGGGAAATTTGATCGGCGGAGATCGGTGACAAACAGTCCTCCTTTTTGATGGGATGAAAAATGAGGAGGCGACCCACCGCATCAAGGAGATTTCCGATCAACGAATGGGAAAGATAATCATGAATTCTTCAAATCACACGACAGATAAAAATTCCCAGCCGTCTAAGGTTGCGGATCCACATTCAGGCAAACAAAACGATCACTCCGGAAATATGGCTGCATTCAGTGAAGCCAAATATCGCCTGATTTTTGAATCGTTTGAGGATTTATATTATGAAATCGATATGGCGGAAAACATTCGGGTCTTGTCTCCCTCTGTTTATCCGTTGACAGGATGGCTGCCGGAAGAGCTGATCGGTCAACCCGTTCGGAGCATCTACCAGAATCCGGAAGATCGCAATCAGTTGCTGAAGGCCCTGTTCACTGTCGGATCGGTGAAAGATTTTATTGTTGAGCTGAAAAAAAAAGATGGGGCCGTCATAACATCGTCGGTGAATTCCCACGTCATTTGTGATGCTGAAGGCAATCCCACAGGGATATCCGGAACCATCCGGGATGTGAGTGAGCTGTTTCGAACACAGAAGGCGCTCCAGGAAAGCGAGGAAAAATTCCGCACCCTTGCAGAATCCTCCCCCTTTGCCATCATGATCTACCAGAATAATCAATGGATATACACCAACCCGGCCGGGGAAAAAATATGTGGATATACATCCGAAGAACTTTACCAACGTAATTTTTGGGATTTTATCCATCCGGATGACCTGGCGATGGTGCGGTCCAGGGGCAAGGCCCGACAGAGCGGACAAGAAACCAAGAATAGTTATGAATTCAGGATCATTGCCAAAGGAGGCATTGAAAAATTCGTGATGCTGACCGGCGCATCGATTACCTATAAGGGGCAACCGGCAGGAATGATATCGGTATTTGATATTACCGATCGTAAACAGGCTGAGCAGGCCCTGATCGAGAGCCGACGGCAACTGGCAGACGTCATCGATTTTCTGCCGGATGCCACCCTCGCCATCGACAGCCAAAAGCGCGTCATCATCTGGAACAAAGAAATCGAAAAAATGACTGGCGTTCCGGCTGCGGAGATGATCGGCAAAGGGGACTACGCTTACACGGTTCCGTTTTACGGCGAGGCGCGGCCGCAATTGATGGACTTGATATTTGAAGAAAACAAGGAAATCCTGGCGTTGTACCCCAATATCGTTCATGAAGGGGAATCGCTGACCGCCGAAGTTTTTTGTAATGCGCTGTATGGCAATAAAGGGGCCTGGATGTTTGTCAAGGCCTCACCGCTGCACGATCAGACCGGCAACATCATCGGCGCGATCGAGAGAATCCGGGATATCACCGAGCGCAAGCGTGCGGTGAAGGAAAAGGATGTGCTTCAAGCGCAACTGCTCCAGGCACAGAAAATGGAGTCGGTGGGCCGCCTGGCCGGTGGGGTTGCTCACGATTTCAACAACATGCTGACAGCGATCATCGGCCATGCAGAATTGGCGATGATGAAATGCCCTTCATCGGCATCCATTCTTCCCCATCTCAAGGCCATTGCGGATTCCGCCCACCGATCCGCCAATCTGACCCGGCAATTGCTGGCCTTCGCCCGCAAGCAGACCGTAGCGCCAAAGGTGCTGGATATCAATGATACCGTGTCGGGTATGCTCAAGATGCTTCGGCGGCTGATCAGCGAAAATATCGAACTTGTCTGGATACCGGGATCGAACCTGTGGAAGGTCAACATCGATCCATCCCAGATAGACCAGATACTGGCCAATCTTTGCGTCAATGCGCGAGATTCAATCCGCGATGTGGGTAAACTGATCATAGAAACAAAAAACATGGTTATCGATGAGGCATATTGTTCTGTTCACTTAGGTTTTGCCTGTGGTGAATATGTGTTGATCTCTGTAAGCGACAATGGCTGCGGTATAGATAATGAAATGCTGCCGCATATCTTCGAACCGTTTTTCACGACCAAGGAAACGGGAAAGGGTACCGGGCTGGGGCTTGCCACGGTATATGGTATTGTCAAGCAAAACGATGGATTCATAGACGTTGACACTGAATCCGGAAAAGGAACAACCTTCACGATCTACCTGCCCCGATACGCGCGAGAATCCATCGAGCCGGTTGTCAAAATCATCAGGGAGCCGCCCAAAGGCCATGGGGAGACAGTGCTGCTTGTCGAGGATGAACCTGTCATATTGGAAGTGAGCCGGGAGATGCTGGAGCATCTAGGCTATAGCGTGCTGATTGCCGGTGCACCGGGAGAAGCGATTCGCATCGCTGAAGCCAATGCCGCGGAGATACAACTGCTGATTGTCGATGTGGTGATGCCGGAGATGAACGGCCGGGATCTGGCGAAAAGGATCGGTGAAATCAAACCAGGGCTGAAATGTCTGTTTATCTCCGGATACACCGCCGACGTCATTGCCCACCATGGCATACTGGACCCCGGCATTAACTTTATCCAGAAGCCATTCTCCACAGAGAAGCTTGCCGGAAAGATAAGGGAGGTGCTGGATTCCGAAAAAAAAGTGTGCGATGAGGCATGATGTGCATCAGGTTGCCAGGTGCTGTACCAGAACAAAGGCCATACCCGGATCGATATCGGCGGGTATGCCAGAAAAAAAGGCTTCAAAAGCCGCCAGCCCCCCGGCCGAGACCCCAATACCGACGATGGGAAAACCGGCGCAGGTTTTTCATTCGTCTCTGGTATCTCGGCTTTCCCACATGGTAATCATTTCAGATTCCGTAACCACGCAAGCTATAGGAGGTAATCACGATGATTCCAGAAAAAATGCTTGAAGTATTGATAACCATGGGGAGCAGCAAGGTTGCCGGCAAAAATGGTCCTGGCACGGGCTTTCTGATTAAAGGCACGGCAGCCTTTATAACCGCCGGTCCAGATTTTGATGCCACCAAGTCCAGATTTTCATGGGCGCGGGCGGCATTGGCGATAACTATA
>CAZBUL010000266.1:0-2981 GCA_964495045.1 uncultured Desulfobacterales bacterium
TTTCAATCCACATGCAAAATGACCGCAAAGCTGTTGAACACGGCCCAGATGGTGTCGTTTTCCCGGATGTCGAGGCGATCGCCGGTTTCATGGGTTGTTACCGCACACAGTGCCGTTCCGTCGGATATTTTGAGGACGTACTCCACGGAGATCGCGCCGGAGTGGATATGGGCAACCGTTCCCTTCAGCCTGTTTTCTGCCGAACATCTCGGTTCGGTATCGGTCTTGTAGAGAATGATCCACGGTGCCTTGACTTCGGCCGTCACCATCGATCCCGGTTTGAGGCACAGCCGCTCCAGGCTGTCGTTGGTGATGACCGTGGTGATAGTGTATTCACCGATCGTCATGATATCGATACGGGATTGAATATCGCCTTTCTGGATGGTGCAGATTTTTCCGAAAAACATGTTTCGGGCGCTGGTTTTGTTCCGGCTTTCTTTTTCGATGAAAAAGCCGGCCAGGTGGTGCATGTCTTCATCGGAAAATTTCACATAAGAAGCGGCCAGATTGGGTGTTGAATGGCCGAGAATCTGCTGAACGACCGGCAGGGGTACATTGCCCTGGATCAATTCGACGCCTCTGGCTTTACGGATGACATCCGGGGCGCCCAGGGCCGGAGAAAAACCGCACGCCGCCGCCCGTTCATAAAATTTCCTGCGCACATGCCCCGGATCCACACGAAACCACTCCGCAGTGTATGCTTTGAAATCGGCATCATTCAACGTGGACCATAATTCATCGAAAACCGGTATAGGCAATAAAATAGCGCGTTTTTTGAGACTTTTGCCATCACCGGTTTTTCCAAAATGGACGAGATGACGGGTGGTGTCGATATCCTTGTGTGGATTCAGTGCCAGCACTTCATTCAGTCGGGCGCCGGTATAACGGATCAGCATGAAAATGATCCATATTCGCTTGCGGGACAAGCGGATATCCGGACGATGGCCTGCTTCCACCCATTCCCGAAAAGACTGTTCCAATTGGTTGAGCTGCGCCGAATCCAGGCATTTGTTCGTGCTGGAAGCCGATGAATCGCTGGCAGCTTTGGACGGATTATTGATCGTGGATGCCATAGTGATTTGTAGCATATCATACCCATTTTGAAAAGCAGACAGACCTGAGAATAACTTGACATCCCATCGATGAATCTGGTAATCGAATAACACGATAAATATATAAATCGTGTTTATGATTTTAACTTTTTCTATTGGAGAAGGTTGCCATGATTTTTCAAACTGCCGGTATCGAAGTTGCTCCCTGGATTCCCCCCCTCGTCGCTTTCGTCATATCCTTTTTCACATCCATGGGCGGGGTGTCGGGGGCCTTTCTGCTCTTGCCTTTCCAGATGTCTTTTCTGGGTTATACCAACCCATCCGTCAGTGCCACCAATCAACTGTTCAACATCGTGGCCATCCCCAGCGGTGTGTATCGCTACTGGCGGGAAGGCCGGATGGTGTGGCCCCTCACGTGGGTGGTGGTGGCCGGAACTTTGCCGGGAGTTTTCATCGGGGCCGTCGTACGGGTCGGTTATCTGCCCAACCCCAAAAATTTCAAGTTGTTTGCCGCCGCGGTGATGCTATATATCGGTGGAAAGATGCTGTGGGATCTTCTGAAAAAAAATACAGGGAAAAACGTTCAGGCCGCCAGTGAAAACCGGTTTCAGGAAATGGTTCGCCGGCATCGTTCAGGGGCTTCGGATCGGGATGTTCCCCAAAGCGCTGTGCACGTAACCCGTTTTAATTTCAAGAGATTGGGATACACATTTTACGAAGATACATTCGATGTTTCGGTTTGGGGCATTTTCAGTCTCAGTTTCATCGTCGGTATTGTCGGCGGTATTTACGGAATCGGGGGGGGGGCGATCATCGCGCCTTTCTTTGTCACTTTTTTCGGGCTGCCGGTATATACCGTTGCCGGTGCGTCATTGATGGGCACCTTCATTACATCGATTGCCGGGGTAACTTTCTATCAGGCCATTGCCCCGTTGTATCCGAATGTGTCGGTGGCTCCGGACTGGTTATTGGGGGTATTGTTTGGACTCGGCGGTATGGCCGGCATGTATCTGGGAGCAAGATGCCAGAAATTCGTACCGGCCAGGGGCATTAAATGGATGCTGGCCGGCATCATCATCTTTACAGCCGGCAAGTACATCTGGGAATTTTTTTGAGCGGAATTGATCCCGATCAGGCCGCAATCGCCACAAGAGTCAGCCTGATTGAATTAAAAAAGGAAAGGGATGGACCAGTACATCAATTTTGAAAATCTGAAACAGCAAGAACATCAAGATACCGACTTTCGCATCCATTATCGTGTTGGATGCTCCGGAATTGCTGTATTGGGTATTCACGGCGGCGAGATCGAGCCGGGCACCACACGGATCGCCGATGCCATCGCCGGACAGGAACATTCATTCTACTCTTTTGCGGGCATGAAAACGCGGGGAAATCGGTCTCTACACATCACCAGCACTCATTTTGATGAACCTGCTGCCATGGAAATTGTCCGTGTTTCCGAAATCATCCTTTCCATTCACGGGTGTGCCGGGATGGAACCGATGACTTTTTTGGGCGGGCTGGACTCGGAACTGAAACATCAGGTTTTCGAAGAGCTTCGACGCGCCGATATCCCGGTAGCAGAGACTTCCGCATCCCATTTCAGCGGGATCGATGATGCCAACATCTGCAATTTGTGCGGGCGTCGCAGGGGGGTTCAACTCGAAATCAGCCGGGGATTACGCTGCTTGATGTTTCGAGACCTGACGCCGGAAGGAAGACAATATCCAACGGAAATGTTCGCTCGATTTGTTCAGGCCGTTCGCCGTGCCGTCGATCCCTTGGTGAAAATTTACAGGGAGGCGCATCCCCTTGAAAGTACAGACTGATCCCTGTATCCTGTCACCGTATCGATTCAATTTCCGGCCGCAACCGATCGCATCTCCAGCCGGATCTGCGGTCAACGTGGATAACGGCTTTTCATCATAT
>CAZBUL010000267.1:0-2920 GCA_964495045.1 uncultured Desulfobacterales bacterium
CAGAACATCGTCCGGACATGTGTTGTCGTCATGTTGATAGGTGTCGCGGTTTCCATTTTTTTCGGATTTTTGAGCGTACGCAAAATCACGGCACCGCTTAATACGGTTGTGGCCTATACCGAGCACTTGACTCAAGGTAATTATACGGAAGAGATCCCCGAGACACTGCGATTACAGAAAGATGAAATCGGCGATCTGGCCCGCGCCTTTCACCTGATGGTCGAAAGCACCCGCGACTTGTTGAAGAACATGATCGCCGGCATCCAGACGGTCGCCGCTTCGGCCACGGAACTGTCGGCCATCAGCGCTCAGACGGTGCAAAACGTGCAGACCATGTCGGATAAAACGTCCACCGTTGCAGCCGCCGCCGAAGAATCCAGCGCCAACACCACGTCCGTGGCTGCCAGCATGGAAGAGGCCGCCACCAATCTGTCATCCGTGGCCGGCGCTACCGAAGAAATGAGCGCCACCATCGGTGAAATCGCCGCCAATTCCGAACGGGCACGGGTCATCAGCAGCGATGCAGGCGCCCAGTCAGCCGCCGTTTCCGTGTTGATGAAACAACTGGGCGATGCGGCCATGGAAATCGGAAAAGTTACCGAGACCATCACCAATATTTCTTCCCAGACCAATCTGTTGGCATTGAACGCCACCATCGAGGCGGCACGGGCCGGTGCCGCCGGTAAGGGTTTTGCTGTCGTCGCGAATGAAATCAAGGAACTGGCCCGTCAGACCGCAACTGCCACCGAAGACATCAAGGCCCGCATCGGCGGGGTTCAGTCCTCCGCCGGCAGCGCCATTTCCGATACCGGTGCCATCTCCGGCATTATTTCCGAGGTCAGCCATATCGTTTCGAACATTGCCACGGCCATCGAGGAACAGTCGGCCGTAACCCGGGATGTGGCAGGAAACATCGCCCAGGCATCGGCCGGTGTGCAGGAAGCCAATGAGCGGGTGGCGCAGACTGCCAATGTTTCCAAAAACATCGCCCAGGATATGGCGGAAGTGGATGCCGCCACTGCCCAAATTCGCAGCGCCGGACAACAGGTTCAGAATAGTGCGCTCGAATTGTCTAAACTGGCTGAAGATCTGAAACGACTGGTCGGCCGGTTCAAGGTTTGACCAGATTATTTTCGATATGTTTTGAGCGGATTGAATTCATACTTTTTGCGCCCCCCGCCCCTCCCCATGTGGGATAGAGGAGAACATCAATGGCACCACTGGCGAAATGGAACAACTTGAAAATCGGCCCGAAACTCATCGGCAGCATCAGCCTGCTGTCGATTGTCATCTGTGTGGGGATGGGAATGCTTTCCTACCGGACAGCTTCAAACGTCTTGCAGGAATCCGTCGAGATGTCGCTGCCCGCCCTGGCCAGGGAATCCGCCGAATATGTCCGGTCCCGTATGGACAATTACGTCCAGGGGGTCGAATCCATCGCCCACAGACAGGTCATCAAGAGTATGGACTGGAAAAAACAGAAGCCGGCTCTGGAATATGAAATCAAACGGATGGGTTATCTGAACATGGGGATCGTCTCCCCCGATGGATCGACGCAATTCGCCGATGGCACGATGGTGCAGTCGGGCGATACGGCCTATATCCGGGATGCCTTTGCAGGGCGCACCGTTTTTTCCGATGTCATCATCAACCAAACCACCAAACAGGCGTACATCACATTGGCCGCTCCGATTCGTGATGATAACGAAAAAGTCGCGGCTGTTCTCCTGGCCCGCCTCGATGCCTTCGTGCTGTCGAAGATCACCGACAACATCAAGTACGGGGAACGAGGGTATTCCTATATCATCGACAAGGAAGGCGCGTTGATCGCTCACGGCAATCGGGATTTCGTCCTCCAGGCCCGCAATTTCTACAAAGAGGGGAAAACCAATCCGGATTTCCGGCGTCTTTCCGAAATGATGGATCGCATGCTCCGCCGGGAGGCCGGCTTCGATAAATACTGGTTCCTGGGGCACGACCGCATTTTCGGTTTTGGCCCCATTCCCAATTCCCAATGGTCCATCGCCATTGGCGCCATGAAAGATGATATTTTCAAAGAGATATATGCCATGCGTTCTACGTTCACGCTGATATCCCTGACATTTTTCGCGCTGGCTGTCTGTGTGGCCTTCTTTTTTTCCAAAAGCGTCACCGCCCCTATCAAAGATTGTGTGGCTTATACCGGACGGATCGCCGAAGGCGATTTTACCATGGAAGTACCCGAAGCCTTACGCGGCCGCGGGGATGAAATGGGAGACCTGGCGCGGGCTTTTCACATCATGGTTAACAACACCCGAGAACTGTTGAAGAATATGATCGCCGGTATCGAAACCGTCGCTGCATCGGCCACGGAACTGTCGGCCATCAGTGCCCAGACCGTGCAAAATGTGCAGACCATGTCGGCCAAAACATCCACCGTTGCAGCCGCTGCCGAAGAATCCAGCGCCAATACGTCTTCCGTTGCAGCCAGCATGGAACAGGCCACGACCAACTTGTCATCTGTCGCCGGGGCTACCGAGGAAATGAGCGCCACCATCAGTGAAATCGCCGCCAATTCTGAACGGGCACGGGCCATCAGTTCCGATGCCGGCGCCCAGTCCGCCGCCATTTCGGCATTGATGAAACAACTGGGCGAGGCGGCCATGAAAATCGGCATGGTCACCGAGACCATCAACAATATTTCTTCCCAAACCAACCTCCTGGCACTGAACGCCACCATCGAGGCAGCCCGTGCCGGTTCCGCCGGCAAGGGTTTTGCCGTTGTCGCCAATGAAATCAAGGATTTGGCCAGACAGACTGCAACGGCCACCGAAGATATCAAGGCCCGGATCGGCGGCGTGCAGACATCCTCCGGCAGCGCCATCGCCGACACCGAGATGATTTCCGGCATTATCTCCGAAGTCAGTCATATCGTATCGAG
>CAZBUL010000268.1:0-2909 GCA_964495045.1 uncultured Desulfobacterales bacterium
AAATATTCAAACAGGCTAATTGTTAACGGTCATCAATATCGGACGCATCCCCTTTTTATCTTAATTGTAATAGAATTGTCTCATTTCTGATCCCATTTTGCTTTTCCTGATAAACCTCCGTAAGATATTTTCCATTGAAAAAATATCATCAAAATAATTTGATGCGGAGGTAGCAAATGGAATTTCCTGAACTTAAAATCGGTCATCTTGTCAGCCGTATTCCGATTATTCAGGGAGGAATGGGGGTTGGTATCTCCATGTCCGGGTTGGCATCGGCTGTGGCAAATGAAGGGGGTGTCGGTGTTATCGCCGGTGCCATGGTTGGGATCGACGAACCGGATATTTCTTCTAATCCGGTTGAAGCCAATATTCGCGCCTTAAAAAAAATGATTCAAAAAGCCAGATCATTAACGCAGGGGGTATTGGGTGTTAATATCATGTTTGCCCTGACGCATTATTCAGATCTGGTCAAAGCGGCTATCGATGAGGGAATTGACATTATATTCAGTGGCGCCGGACTTCCCATGGACTTGCCTGGATATTTGAAAAACGGCGCTCGTACCAAACTGGTTCCGATCGTGTCGTCAGCGCGCGCCGCCAAGCTGATATGTCAGAAATGGTTGACTAAATTCAACTATCTTCCGGATGCTTTCGTTGTTGAGGGTCCCAAGGCCGGAGGACATCTTGGATTCAAAAATGATCAGATCGAAGATCCAGCGTTTGCCATAGAAAACATTCTGGTGGAAGTGATTCAAGCCGTTCGTCCTTTTGGCGCCGATAAGGGGGTTACGATTCCTGTCATCGCTGCCGGAGGTATTTATACCGGTGCGGACATCCAGAAGTTTTTGAATATAGGTGCTGCTGGCGTACAGATGGGAACGCGTTTTGTGGCTACCCATGAATGCGATGCCAGTTTGGATTTCAAGAAAATGTATATTGATGCCAAAAAGGACGACTTGATTATCATCAAGAGTCCTGTGGGGATGCCTGGAAGAGCGCTTCGGAACCAGTTCCTCAAAGAAGTGGATAACGGTAACAAAACCCCGTTCAACTGCCCTTATCACTGTATCAAAACATGTGATCGGACAAAAAGTCCTTACTGTATCGCTATGGCCTTGGCCTGTGCACGAAAAGGAAAATTTAAGAACGGTTTTGCGTTTGCCGGTTCCAATGCGTATCGGATCGATAAAATTGTATCTGTCAGAGAATTGATCGACTCGTTAAAAGTCGAATTCGATCAGGCTTCCATCTGCTAAAGAATATGCAATTCTTGCTGGGTTCGTTGTCATAATCCTGCCTCATTTACGCCTGCTTCACAATTCGATGCTGAAGCAGGCATCCTGTATCAGTTTTACTCCGCATTAATTCTGTAACGCTTTCACGATTTTCGATTCACTATCACACAAGTTGGTAATTGTATTTTGTGACGGAGAGTTGTTTTATTTCAATCGTGACGTGGAGGTTGAATGCAGACGGATATTTCAAGAAGACAGTTTATCAAAACAACCGGTTTGGCTGCGGCAGCATTGGCTGCCTCCCATATACCCGAAGTACAGGCATCGCAAAGTAATATCGATCGCCAACTGACAACCTTGATCGATGTTTCCCGGTGTGTCGGTTGTGAAGCCTGTGTGGATGCCTGCCGGGAAAGCAATGAATCCAAATTTCCCACACCGAAAAAACCATATCCGAAAATGTACCCATCACGGGTAAAGGTGGAGGATTGGTTTGACAAAAAGGATATACGCGATCGATTGACACCCTATAACTGGCTTTTCATTCAGCGTGCTGTGGTAATGGTGGACGGAGAAGAAAAGGAATTTACCCTCCCGCGGCGCTGTATGCATTGTGTGAATCCGCACTGTGTCAAACTTTGTCCATGGGGAGCTGCCGTTCAACAGAAAAATGGAATATCCCGTTTGGATCCGGATTTATGCTTGGGTGGAGCCAAATGCAAAAATGTCTGCCCATGGCAGATTCCGCAACGGCAGACCGGCGTTGGACTTTATCTGGATATCCTGCCTTCTCTGGCGGGTAATGGCATCATGAACAAATGTGATCGGTGCTATAACCGTATTGCTGAAGGAAAACTTCCTGCTTGCATCGATGCATGTCCGGAACAAGTTCAGACCATCGGGCCGCGAAAGGAAATTATAAAACAGGCCAATGAACTGGCTGCATCCATGAAGGGATTCATTTACGGTGAAACAGAAAATGGTGGAACCAACACCATTTATGTATCACCTGTTCCATTTGAAAAACTGAACGAGGTCATCACTGCTGGTGAAGGAAAGCCTCATTTAAAAAAGGCAAAAGATGAAATGTCAGCAGCCAATTCATTGGCTGCTGCACTGGTGATTGCCCCCATTGCCGGCGTAGCTTCCGCTATTGGCCGTTATTACAAATCAATGAAAAAGGATCATCCGGGAGAACCTTCATGAAAACGAATATTTCCGTAATTCAACCCGGCAACTTCCGAAAATATCTTTACCGTTCCACCCTTTTCTTCATCATCCTCACCGGATTTGCCCAAATGCCTATTTTCAAGCGCTATTATATTGCGGATATACCGGGGCTGGGATGGTTGGACCAATTTTATCTCACCCATTATTTTCATTATATAGCTGCATCGGCACTACTTGCCGTCATCTTCAATGGGGCTGTTGAATACATGATCACGCTCAGAAAGCGCTGCCACATCACCGTCTCCGGGTGGATCCGGTCTGGATTGTTGGCCGGGTTGATCATGACCGGATCCTTGATGGTATTGAAAAACTATTCAGGATATTGGTTCTCACAGAATGTGATCATTGTATTGGACATTGTGCACATCGCTTTGACAGTTCTATACATCGGAATTGCATTGTGGTCATTATTAACAGGAATGAAATGGATTACCCTGACCGAAA
>CAZBUL010000269.1:0-2895 GCA_964495045.1 uncultured Desulfobacterales bacterium
TCGGCCATTCCCGACCGATAACGCAGCGAAATTATTTTTCTGAAAGTCTATATTGTACGAAAGAAATGGGCTTTGTTTATTCAATATCATCACCAATCAACTAAGCTGTAAGTCATGTCATTGGACGGAAAAGAGTTGCAGAAACGATATCAAAAGATGAAACAAAGTCCTAAAAATGAGACTTTATATCAGTCGGCGGATGCGTCGATCCATATTATACATTGATTTTATTATTTATTATGTATTTTGGCACTATATTTGCTTTACATTTTGATAATTGTCAATATGGGGAAAAATGGATGAAAGCGGCTTTTGCAGTCTGGAACAATCGAATCGCACCCGTGTTTGACGTAGCCAGAGAAATCCGGCTGGTCGAAGCTGAATCCGGGCGTATGGTCATGGAAAGGGATGAAAAACTTCCAGTGGAATCGGCTCCGGAAAAAGGGCGTCGTTTGACGGAACTCGGTGTCGAGATGTTGATATGCGGAGCCATTTCGCGATTTATGCTCTCACAAATCGCGGCATACGATATCCGGGTGGTTCCTTTTATGGCAGGTGACATCCATGAAATCATCCGGGCATGGCTTTCCGGTGATTTCATGAAAGAATCTTTTGTCATGCCGGGTTGTTGTAGAATGAGAGCTCGTACATCTATGGATCGCTGGGGAAACAAATCGTCTCAGATGAATAGACACTGTGGTGGAACTAGATCGTCCGGCGGACATCGTGCCCGCCAGGAAGGCAGAAACACAGTGGTGCAAACAAAGGAGCGTATTATGGGAAAAGTCGCAGTCAGTTGCGAAGAGCCAAGCATGGATTCACGAATCGACCCCCGATTCGGTCGGGCAGCCGGTTTTTGTGTCGTCGATCCGGACACGCTTGAGTTCATTTATGTCGATAATGGATCATCACAGGCCTTGTCTCAGGGGGCGGGGATCCAGGCGGCCGAAACGGTGTGCCGATCCGGAGCCACTGTGGTTCTGACGGGTTATGTTGGCCCCAAGGCTTTTCAGGCGCTGTCCGCAGCAGGCATACAGGTCGGCCAGAATCTGGAGAACATGACCGTTCGCCAGGCCATTGCCAGGTTCAAGGAAGGTCAGGTAGAGATGGCAACCTCCCCCAATAAAATGGGGCATGGCGGTCGATAAACTTCATTGTCAGTTTGTGCATGAACAAATATATCATCAATAATAAATCAATATGAGGAGAAAGTATCGTGAATACGTTAATCGCTGTTCCTTCGTCGGCCCCCGGCGGATTGAATGCGCCGCTCGGCGCTCATTTCGGTCATTGTGATCTTTATACGTTGGTAACCGTTGAAAACAACGCCGTCAAGAATGTGGATGTAGTTCCCAATGTTCCGCATCAGCAGGGCGGGTGTATGGCGCCTGTCCAGTACCTGGCCTCCAAAGGGGCTGCCAAGTTGATTGCCGGCGGCATGGGGTTTAGACCGCTCATGGGGTTCAATCAGGTGGGAATACAAGTCTATTTCGGCGGCAATTTCGAGACTGTCGGAAATGCGGTACAGGCGCTGCTGGATGGAAAACTTCCGGAGTTCTCTCAGGAACATACCTGCGGCGGCGGGGGCGCATATCCAGCGAGGTTCGTTAATGGATCGGAGGCTTGACGTGCACGACGATGACCATGAACACGCGTCTCATCTCCTTGATGAACGGTTTTTTGTGCATGCCAATCAGCCGCAGAATATGAGACCCATCCTCGATGCTCAAGGCAAAGCGACGGGGGTGGGTGTTTGTGGAGATTCGATTGACATTTTCCTGTCCATAGCGGATCAGAAGATTGTTCAGATCGGGCAGATTCCCCATGGCTGCACCTATACCGTAGCCTGTGGCAGTGCGGTCAGTATGCTGGTCAATGGGAAGAGCCTGGATGACGCCTTGACGGTAACCCCCGAGGATGTCTCATCCGAACTTGGCGGGCTGCCCATAGATCACATGCACTGTGCTTCTTTGGCGGTAAACACATTGGGGGAGGCGATCGATGATTACTATCGGAAAATATGGGGAGACAGTGCCAAAACCTTTCAACGGTGATTGGGGCGGAAGACACCATCCGCTGCGCGGAAAGTCGGAAATGTTTTGGGGTTCCCATAATGTATCAGGAGAAAAACCATGCCTATTTATGAGATTCTATGTGGTTCTTGCGGCAAGAAGAGTGAATTGCTGACCCGTAATACCAGCGAGGCGTTGACCTGTCCGGGTTGCGGGAGCGTTCAAACAACACGGCTGATGTCCACGACCAGTTCCCTGACCGGTCGCAATGTCAGAGATTTTCCGGGCCCGAAAGATACGGCCTGCTGCGGGAGCAGTCCCTCGCAGGCGCAATGTGCCGGTCCGGGCTCCTGCTGCGGCAAACTGGGATGATCATCGTTTCGGCCGTATTGAACAGTCCCCCGACCCTCCCCCACAGGCGATGGCGTATGATTGATCCTCCTCCTGTGGGGGCCGGTCGAAACGATGACCAACGCCGCCAAATTATTCAACTGATGGAATACAAATGAAAAAAATATTGATTGTCACACAGAATGCCGAACGTTTTATCCCATTGGCCAAAGGCTTGCGTGCGGATAATAAGAATGAAATCATCTGGGCGGATTCTGTAGATTCTGCACGGCAT
This sequence comes from uncultured Desulfobacterales bacterium, assembly GCA_964495045.1. Lineage (GTDB taxonomy): Bacteria > Desulfobacterota > Desulfobacteria > Desulfobacterales > Desulfatirhabdiaceae > RAAP-1. Next base: position 2,638 of record CAZBUL010000269.1, read on the forward strand.
GCTGCATCCGCCCAGATCGACTTGATCGTCCTCGATGAACGATTGGACGGCCGCTTGAACATGAGTATCGCCATGGATTTGATTCGTGTGAATGCCATGGCCCAAATAGCCCTGGTCACTGACCTCCCTCCCGAAAAATTTCACGACGCATCGGAAGGTCTGGGGGTATTGGGAAGTATCCCCCCTAACCCGGATGAAGCGGATGCTGAAAATCTGTTGAATGCGTTGGCTGCTCTGTCTTAACGCCCGGTCATCTTC
>CAZBUL010000270.1:0-2845 GCA_964495045.1 uncultured Desulfobacterales bacterium
CTTTCCGGATCGAGGCGGGACACAATGGCATGAATGGCCTCGTCCTTGGATGCGAAGAAGTGTTCGACCCCCATATCGGCGAAACAGCCGCCCCGTTTGAGCATCTCCATGACCTCACGCTTCAAAGAGCACAGAGATATTTCCCGGCCGGTCAGCCGAATGCTGCGGTTTTCATGAAAGAGCATGTGACAGCCGGCGGCATCCATAAAGTTGATACCACTGGCAATGACCAGTAAATGATACTGTTCGGGATTGGCATCGATGATGGTGTGCAGTTCTTCGCTGATATGATTGACGGCGCCGAAGAAAATGGAACCATCCAGACGCAGAATCTTGAGCTGGGGACATTCGGGCACCGGCTTTTTTTGGATATTGACCAGACGGTGATGGCTGTCTGAGGGGTCAGGCGCCATAATCACGAAATGGGGGTGTGAGGTGCGCCGCAGATACAGCAGCAGCGACAGGATGACACCGGCATAAATGGCAAACTCCAACTGAACGAAAAGGGTCGCCAGAAAGGTGAGAAACAGCACCGCTGCTTCGCTGCGATTCGTTTGGATAATGTGACGAATACTTCTGAAATCAACGAGATTCCAGGCAACCAGCAGAATGACGCCCGCCATGGATGCCAGCGGCAGATACGCCGTGAGCGGTGCGACGAAAAGCAGAATGAGCGCCAGAAAAAATGCCGAAAAAACGGCAGCCATTGGAGTTTTGGCACCGGCTTCGAAATTGACGCCGGTGCGGGTGAATGATCCCGAACCGGCGTAGGCCGAAAAAAAACTGCCAACCATATTGGCCAATCCCTGACCGATGAATTCCTGATTGTTGTCTATTTTCTGGTTGGATCGGGTGGCCACCGCTCGGGCGATGGAGACCGCTTCGGCCAGACCCAGCATGGCCACAGCCATGGCGCCGGGAACAATATCGTGAAAAATACTGAGGGACAGATTGGGACAAGACAAAGGCGGCAAACGATCCGGCAGGGCCCCCACCAGCCGGATACCGTGATGCGCCCCATCCAGAAGCACACTGAGGACACTGCCGACAACCATCGCCACCAGAAGCGCCGGGGCATGCGGCCGCCATGCCTTGATGCCGGCAGCCACTATCAGTGTGAGACCGCCGACAGCCGCCACATAGGGGTTGATCTGCGGCAGGGCATGAATCAGATCGATCCAGGTGGAAACAAACGACGCACTCTTTGGCAGCGCCAGACCAAAAAAATGACCGAACTGGCTGGTTCCGATCAGCACTGCCGCCCCAGCGGTAAACCCCGCCACCACCGAATGGGAAACGAAATTGACGACACCGCCGAGTCGGGCGATGCCGAGTATCAACTGACACAAGCCGGTCAGAAAGGTAAGGGTCAGCACCATTTGTATGTAGCCGGGGCTGAAGGGTTCGGCCAGTTTGCTGATGTTGGCGAAAACAACCAGAGATATGGCGGTTGTGGGGCCGGAGATCATGTGAAAGGACGACCCGAATAAAGCCGCTGCCAGCACCGGAACGATGGCCGCATACAGACCATATTCCGGCGGCAGACCGGCAATTGTGGCAAAGGCGACGCCCTGGGGTAAAACGATGACCGCCCCGGTGATGCCGGCCATCAGATCGGCGCGGAGAGATCGGGCCGAAATCAAGGGAAGCCATTTCAGAAACGGAAAGAAAAGATGCAAAGGTCTGGTCATATCTGTTGTCTCTCGATTACACGCATCCGTGGCAGGATCACATTGCCGGATCCGCAACGGTAAAGCTGTCATCCTTTCTTGTCAGCACACTGATGATATAATAGCCGATAGGAACCCCCGCCACCATTCCCCAGATACCGAAAAACCGCTCGCCGATCAACAGCAGCACCAGCACGAGAATCGGATGTATGTGCAGCACGTTTCCCGTAATCTTCGGGTTGAGAATATATGCCTCGAAGGCATGGACGATGGCAACCAGAATCACGAGCTTGACAACCAGCAGAAAACCGCCGACCTGAATACCGAAAATGACGATCGGGATGGAACTGATGAACGTACCCAGAATGGGAATGAAGCCGCAGAGAAAAACGATTGTCATGATCAGGGCAATGTTGGGAACATCGAAAAACCATATCCCCACGGCCGTCAGCAGCGTATTGCAGGTGGCGATAATCGCCTGGGCGGTCAACGCTTTCCCCAGAACATCGGCAAATGCTTGCAGGTGCGGGGCGGCACCGATATAGAAAGAACGAATCCGGCTGTTTTCGAGCGCTGTGATGGCGTCGGCGATTCGCTGCCAGTCCATGACCAGTATGAATGAAAATATGATGGCCAGGATCAGGGTGAAGAGGATTTCCCAGCAAAGCTTGACCAGATGGATCAGGGTTTCCAGAACCCGCGGGAGCGCCGACTTGAACGCCAGAGTGGATTCGGTTTTAAGCATCCCTATTGTCGCCACATACTCGGGGGACTGAATGATGCTCTGGGCTTTGTCTTCACCCACCACTTTCTTCACGATATTTTCAACAAAACCGTTGATCGTTTCGCTAAGCTGTTGGTCGCCGCTTCCGGTGAAATCCTTGACGATCCGATTGGTTTCGAGGATGAGCTTGGGAGCGATCCACCCACTGACGGCCGACAGCAATGTCACAAACAGCACGAAAACAATGACCGCAGCCAGGCGGTAACTCATGTTCAGACGATTCACGGCCCAGCGGATAATGATCCGGGTGCTGTAGGTTATCAGAAAAATTTCGAAAATCAGCAGAAAAAATGACTTCAGGAGGTAAAACAACCCGATGACGACGGTCCAGAGAACCATTTTTTCCCAGTTGTTGGCAAACAGCTTCTTGACACCCGACCCTTCCAGCATT
>CAZBUL010000271.1:0-2829 GCA_964495045.1 uncultured Desulfobacterales bacterium
GGTCTATCTCTTTACCCTTGTGATCATCACCGGCCTGCTGATTTTTCAGCACCGGGTCATCCGCCCTCATGACCTGGCCCACATCGAACTGGCGTTTTTTCATGCCAACAGCGCCATTTCCATTCTTCTGTTTTTGGGGATATTGGGAGATGAAATCCTGCGAGGATAAAAGGACTGGCATCATTCTGGCCATTTTTATGGACGGAATGGACTCTATGGACAAAATGGACAGGATGGACGGGATGGGGTATCATACTGTCCATCTTGCCCATACACGAAAAATTGTTTAGGGAATCATGGCAGCCTGGTTGTTTAGATTTGCTTCATTTTCGTGTTTTTCGTGTATTTCGTGGTTAATCAACTATGTTATGTGGAGATGAAATGCCCAAACGAATTGTTGTGGCAATTACCGGCGCATCCGGCAGTATCTACGGAGCGGAACTGGTTGCCGAATTGTTACAGCGGCCGATCGAAGTGCATCTGGTCGTATCGGACTACGGCCGCAAAGTCATGGCTCATGAGCTGGGATTCAGCGGCCCCATGCTGCCGTTTTTGCAGTCTGAATACGAGCTGACGTCTCATGAAGACGCATTGTTGAAGGAATATACGGCCGACAACCTCTTCGCACCGCCGGCCAGCGGTTCTTTCCGGCATGACGGCATGATCATCGCCCCCTGCTCCATGAAAACGCTGGCTGCCATTGCCGCCGGATTCGCAGACAATCTTGTCGTCCGCGCGGCGGATGTATGCCTCAAGGAAAAGCGCCCGCTTATTCTGCTGCCGAGGGAAACTCCCCTCAGCCCCATTCATCTGGAAAACATGCTGAAGCTTGCACGGGCCGGTGCCGTGCTGCATCCACCGGTGCCGGCTTTCTACCACCGGCCCGAAAGTATTCGGGATATCGTTCAGGCCACCGTCGGTCGGGTGTTGGATCATCTGGGGATTTCGCATCACCTGGCTGCCGAATGGGGCGGCATTTGATTCACCGACACATTCATAAAAAAGGTAACACCATGAAATCAATCAATTACGCCAATCTCGGCGAATTCATTCAGACTCTGAAAAAAGAAGGTGAACTCGAAATCGTCTCCCAGCCCATATCCGCCATTCTGGAAATCAGCAAGCGGACGGATTTCGAATCCAAGAGCCCTGGCGGCGGAAAGGCCCTGTATTTCGAGAAAGTGAAGGATTCCCCCTTTCCAGTCGCCACCAATCTTTTCGGCAGTTCCCGACGGATCTGCCTGGCCCTTGGGGTAACCGATCTGGAGCAGCTTGGAGACCGAATCCGGGAAATTATCCACCTGTCTCCCCCCCGCGATTTGCGGGATATGCTGGGAATTTTGACAACAGGTTTTTCCGTGTCGCGCTTTTTCCCCCGGAGAACCCGTGCCCTGGTGCCCCCCTGTCAGCAAGTGATTCTGAAAGGAGATGACATCGACCTGTTCAATCTGCCGATCCTGCAATGCTGGCCCCAGGATGCCGGCCGGTTCATCACCCTGCCGCTGGTTGTCACCCGCAGCCTGAGCACCGGAAAACGCAATGTGGGCATGTACCGCATGCAGGTCTATGACCGCAAAACCACCGGCATGCACTGGCACATCCATAAAGACGGCTCCAATTATTTCAACGAATACCGGAAAGCCGGCATCCGGATGCCCGTGGCTGTGGCCATCGGTGCGGATCCAGCCGCCATTTATGCCGCCACAGCCCCCATGCCCCGAAATATCGATGAAATGATTTTAGCTGGTTTCATTCGTCAGGCGCCGGTGACCATGACCCCCTGCGTCACCTGCGATCTGGAAGTGCCGGCTGAATCTGAATTTGTTCTGGAAGGGTATGTGGATCCATACGAGCTGCGGCGGGAAGGCCCGTTTGGAGATCACACGGGTTATTATTCGCTGGCTGACGACTATCCGGTATTTCACGTAACGGCCATCACCCATCGGAGATCCCCCATCTACTGCGCCACCCTGGTAGGACGTCCGCCCATGGAGGACTGCTATCTGGCCAAGGCCACGGAACGGCTGTTCTTGCCCCTGCTGCAAACGGTCTTTCCGGAAATCACGGACTACTGGCTCCCCTGGGAAGGCGTGTTTCACAACATCGTCATTGTCTCCATCCAGAAAGAATATCCCCGGCATGCCCAGAAAGTCATCTCCGGCCTCTGGGGACAGGGCCAGATGAGCTTCTGCAAAGCCATCGTTGTGGTCGATGACACCGTTGATCCCAAAGACCCGGCGCAGGTGATGCGGCAGTTGGTGGATAATTTTGACCTGACATCCGATATCATGAACGCCCAGGGAGTTCTGGACGTGCTGGATCACTCTTCACCTTTTGCCAATTTCGGCAGCAAGATCGGCATCGATCTGACCCGCCGGATCGGCGGAGAGCAGCTACGGCCGTCTATCACACCGGCTGCGGTCTCGGGAAATCTCACCGAAGAAGCCCTGCTGTCCGGCATACAGGCCCATTGCGACGGCATTCTCTCTCTTCGCATCTTCCAGGGAGACATGCACCGCCGGAACCGGATTCTGGTGCTGAAGGTGCAGAAACAGCCGGAACGTCCCAGCGCTTATTTCACCGAACATCTCATGAAGGCAGGCATCCTGGAGCCCTTCACCATGATCCTGTTCTACGACAGCAATGTCGATATCTGCGACAATTCATTCATCCTCTGGAAACTCTTCAACAATGTGGATCCAGGCCGGGATGTGATCATCCAAAACGGGCGATGCGTCATCGATGCGTGCAAAAAGGGGCCGGAAGACGGGCATGACAGGGAATGGCCGGATGAGTTGACGTTTGATTGAATCGATCGACGTCATTATG
>CAZBUL010000272.1:0-2810 GCA_964495045.1 uncultured Desulfobacterales bacterium
ATCGAACTGTTCCGGAAACGGCTGGAAAATCGGGAACATGATTGAATTCAAAAGTTGCTCTCTACTGTCCACTGGATCATCAAGAACGAATCCGTCAAGTCCGAGCACGATCTGCTTTGCAGCACCTATTCCTGGGGCGATCGGAAACGTCAGTTCACCCCACGCCAGATTCACCTTGCCGTGGATGTGCTGTCGAAAAAAGGCTGGGTTTCAAAGGACTGGATGTAAAGAGCGGGAGAACCATTTCCAAAATATTGACGTTGATGGGTTTGGCGATGAAATCCGCCGACTGCCCCTGAAAACGGATGACGGCCAATACCATCAACCGGCGTCATCAGGACAAGCGGGATTCAGCCCCACAACAATTCACGTCCACCCGATCGCCACAACATGCACCGTCACCCCATGCTGTTCGATTTGGGTGGACAGTTTTTCTAAAACAGCTTCATCATCTACCGGAACAAATATGGCCAATGTTACCGAATCCATTCCCAGGCTTCCGGCATAAGCAGCGGCCTGAAATTGCGCTTTTCGGAACTCGGCGGCATCGACGAAGCTTTTTACCTCGATAACGCCCCTGCTGCCATCACAATTCAAGTGAATGTCCACCTTGCCGTTTCCGGTCGGGAATTCCGGACTGACCACACACCGTTTGCCGACAGCGAACTGCAGCCAGGCATACAGATGAAAATGCCCAACCGCTTCCGTGTAATGCATATCCGTCCGCCGGGGCTGATCTTTGAAGGGATTCAGCCCCCTGGCTTTCATCCGGAGCAGGTAGGACTTGTAGCGGGCCAGCAGCAGCGGCAGATTCAATCCAGCTTCGAATACGTCCGACAGATCATCCATGATCTCCAGCGCCGGGATGGGCAGGCGGCCGCCGATCAGATCGAGCGTCAAGGCATTGTACAACCGCTTTTGGATGAACGGGCAGGAAAACCGGCAAAATATTTGGGGCTGGCTCTGAGAATCGGTCTGGATTTCCGATGAGATCACCCCGTTCATATACAGGTAGGCGCACCAGTCAGCATCTAAAGAAAACGGCACATCGGAACGGCCGAACAGCTCCAGTACATGATCGGTATATCCGGCACGTACCTTCTTGACCAGGTTGAGGATGGTGTTGTTCCATTCCATGCGCAATGCGGCTTGAAATACATATCTCCAGGTATCCATGCCGATCGGCTTATCCGCGGCGGGGTTGTATTTTTCGGTCAGCAGCTCCCCGAACCAGCCGACCAGGCCGGGCTGGCCGGCGGTAACATCAAACACCTGTTGAACCACATCCCTGTCCACCGGCTGCCCGGATTCCGACTGGTACTGGCCGAACAGATCCGTCACCTCCTCCGGGGAAAAGTTTTCGACATGCAGACTCCGCTGAATGTTGAACGGCGATCCGCGCAGACTGTCCACGCCCAACACCGCCTTGACGCCGATCAGCGCCAGGCCGTGAAGCAGATAATTGTCCCGATCCAGATACATGGCCCTGAAAAGATTCACGAGTTTGTCGATGGTACGGGGATTGAGTTTATCGAATTCATCGATGAACAGGATGACGGGCTTGGAAAAGAGTGTCTGATTCCTGAAAAAATATGCAGGCCATTCCTTCCAGGATGTTGGTTCCGGAATGGTTATATGAAAGGCGGTATAAAACAGACTGGGAACATATCCAAAAAAAGCCGAATCATCGTCGGATTCATCCATGACAACCCCCTGCATGGACATCATGCCGACCGTAAACCGATCTGGATACACCGCTTCGATACGCTGCTTCACCTCCCGCATCAGCCATGTCTTGCCGGTCTGCCGGGGCGCCCAGATCGTAAAATAATGGCCGCCTTTGCCCGACTCGCCGATGATGTGATGCAGACAGCTTTCCACCAGATTCACACGCGGCACGCTGAAATGAATGTCTTTGTCCACCGGACCATAGGAGTGAAAACGTCTCATGGTGATTATCTCCTGAATTCTGATAGAGGATGTTCTTTTCGTTCCGCTTCATTATGCCGATCGTCATTTTGATTTGCAATCGGAACATCTATCTCCCTCAACGGGGAAGAGCCGGGGTGGATATTTTCTGCCACTTACCGGTTGCGCCGTAGCACACCCAGACGCCGTCCGACCAGATGCCGACCAGGTCGTCCCGGCCATCGTTTTAGAATGAATATCATAACGCCATCCAATTTCAACTTGTTTGATCTTGATATTTCCAGCAATTTATCGGATAAATATCAACGCATTCGATCACAGACACATTTCAATTTCCCGTCGAACCCGTTGTATATTTACCAGATTTCCGGAGCCGCCCATGGGTAAAGACATCACCTCCCCCCATGATGAATTCTTCAAAAAATTCATGGGCCGGGTCGAAAACGCCCGGACATATATCACACATTATCTTCCGGCCGAAATCACATCCTGCATGGATATGGACACCCTCGAAGTGGATATCGAGGGATATGTGGATGATGATCTGAAGCCGTATTTTTCCGATGTGGTCGCCACCGTCCAGTTGAACGACGGGCAGCCGTCCGACATTTACATACTGTTCGAGCATAAAAGCGGGTTGGATAGATCGGTACGTCTGCAATTGTTGAAGTACATGGTGCTGAAATGGTTGAAGTGGTCGAAAGACCCGGAACTGTATAAGGGTTATTTGCCGATCATCATTGCGGTTGTAGTATATCATGGTAAGGTGAAATGGCGGTACGGCACAGCATTTTCGGCGTTGTTCCAACCACCGTCCGAAGCTTTTCGGCCGTACATCCCCACATTCGAGCATATTCTGCACGATATTTCCTATATGGATG
>CAZBUL010000273.1:0-2744 GCA_964495045.1 uncultured Desulfobacterales bacterium
TTATGTATCAAAGTGAACATTCAGGTTGATTGGGAAGTGGGACTGAAAATGAAAGTTTGGTGTGTTTTAAAGATGAATTGAACTACAAGCGAAATGTCAACGATACTTACTATATTGTTAATATTTTCAGACGTCCAAAACTTAAGCTTTGGATAACTAAGCATGAGAAGCCTTTTGATTTATCCAGCATTTCTTTGACCCAATAACGACCAGATCACCTGTTGCAACCGGCTTCATGATAAAACCTTTGATAGCCATAGCATTGTGCTTTGCTCATCTTTTCCAACGCTGAATCCCGCGCAGAGAATGACCGGAATGGATTGCCGAATTAGTCTGGAATCTCCTTTTCACTTGGCAAGAAGCGCCCTGATCTGGTCAAACGGGTTGAATCTGAATGTGCAACTCTTTCTCTGTTACTTCTACCTGATAGGTCTGGATGGGATCTGGGGCCGGGCCGTGTATTTTAATACCATCGTCCGTATAGGTAGATTTATTAACGCTACAGCACTGAACCGTCTGGGTTCCTGGCACATAGTCCAGCCTTCGGTGCCCTATGTGGGTGCACCGATTTTGATACGCCCGATATTGTTTATCCTCTCCGAAAACAACCAGAACCCTCTTTGGCAGGTTCTTCCCCTCAAACCTGATAGCTGTGCCAGTTTGGGTCAGCTCGCGGGTTTTTTCGAGACTTATGATCAGTTTGCCCGATTCGTAGTGCCAGCCGTTTTTGTCCTGTGGTTCGTTTGTTGCGGAGATGCCGAAAATACGCTGCCAGATACTGCGCTGTAAAAATTTCACAGTCATGGGAAATCCTCTGTATTCGTGAATGTTTATATGACACCAATAGTCAACAATCGGTGATTACGTACAATGTAAGCAACCAGCAATCAACCCGGTCACTGAATTGCCAAAAGCGCTAGTGATCGTATATTCGCAGGCGCAGCCAATATACGAACCACCAGCCTTGCAAGGAAAAACTATACCTGCCAGTCCACCAGTTGTCGAATTTTCGTAACCTCGAATGCCGCCGCCGCCACGATCATTTTGGCCGCGTCGGCACCGGCATGCTCTGAAATGGCAGTCTTGATGGCATCATATAACGGACCCGCTTTCTGAAGCTCCTTTAACTTTAGATAGAGCCGAACACCGGGGGTTTTGAATTCAACGGGGCTTTGGGTAACGCAGAAAAGTACAGCTAATGGGTTATCTTCAAGATTTTTCAAACTGAGATTGTTGCCAAGTCCCAGAACAACTGAACCGTCTTCCATTAATCGCAGGCTGCCGAAGTAGGCTGTGTTGGGCTGTCCTTTTTTGTCCGCTGTACCCAAAACTCCAACCCTGCCGGGTTTGTTTACGATTTCAAATATCTCTTTGCTGATTTCGACCATGATATGCTCCTTGAATGAAAGTGGGTGAAAGCGTATTCCCGGTTTCGGGCCATCCCTGAATGACCGGTTGACTGCCACTATATCACTGGATGATTAAGGTTCTGTAGCGATCGCTACAAAAGTTCATTTTTAGGCGAATAGATCGGTTGAATGGGAGGATACGATGGCTGCCGGCAGAATATACGAACGACCCTCCTTCTCGATTCTACCGTCGTTCTCGAGCTTTTTTATAGCTTTGGTGATGGTCACACGGTGGGAGCCGGTGAGAAAGCTCAGATCCTCATGGGTCAGGGGAAACTGTATGTGTACCCCCCGATTATCGGCAATGCCATGCTCGCGGGCCACGCTTATCAAAACCCTATATAGTCGTTCTTCCAAGGAGGGAATGGCCATATCACCCAGTCGTGTAGTTAGGTTAGCAATCAGTTCGCTCTGCTTTCGGATCACACGTAGACCGATTGTGGGATGATTCAGAATCAGTTGCTCGAAATCTGATTTATTGATTCCGCAGGTATAGGTGTCTTCTATACACCATGCTGTTACGGGATAGCGGATCTCCTCGCTGAAAGTGTTTTCGCCGAAGGTATCGCCGGCTTTTCGATAATCAAGAGTTGCCTCACGTCCGTCTTCAAATATTTTACTTAATTTGATCCGCCCAGACTTGATAAGAAACAGTTTGTCCGCTTGATCTCCCTGATGGAACACTGCCGCTCGTTGTCGAAACAGCTTTTGTTTGCCTATGCTGGCCAAAGCATCCATATCTTTGGATTCAAATTCACTGAAAAGCCAGATATCCTTTATGCATTTGGGAGATACGATCGTTCCATCTAGAATACTGTTTTCGCAAAGACACGTCATCGCCAGGCCCTCTATCTCTTTTTAATGTGTGAGCGGCGTCATTTAACTCCGGTAAGGTCCGAACTTAATAATGTCGATGCTGTATATGCTGCCCTCTCCGGGTTTAGAAGTCAATCTTTATGGCTCTTTGCTATTTTTGTATGGATGATCCTTCCGAAATAGAAAGAGACATATTTGAAATGTCAAAGATTCTTGCATATATTGTTGAGTCCGGCCATTTTCATGTATACGAAAGGTATTCTTGATTCCCCTGACGCCCATTTATCAAAAAATACCCTATGATAAAGCAATCGTGCCTGTCAAACAAATCAATTCATTCCGGATTGGTGACTCTGGGCGGTGAACAATTCTTTTCGACCCATACAAGAACCCCATGCGCCGCTGCCAGAAGTCGTCATCAGCGCAGCCTCAGAGCATGGACAATCAAGCGATAAATAGACGTAACCATATAATATATTTATTTGATTTATGCTAATGCTAACTTATATACCAAAGTTA
>CAZBUL010000274.1:0-2719 GCA_964495045.1 uncultured Desulfobacterales bacterium
AGGCCTATTCCCTCCCTGCTGCCTTGCGAAATGAATTTTCTGAAAGTCTATAGATGTAATGACCGTTGCCCTTTTTTGCAGACAGGCAACAGAAATTGGATACAATTACATGACCGGCCTGTCCCAGAAAGTCAAGAGAACACTCCCCTTTCTTTACAAACACGCTGCCATCATTCCTGTTTTGAAATATTCCGGTGTCGTGCTGGCCGTCTGCTGGGTGCTCGATGCCGGAACCGAAAGCCTGGGCTATAACTGGCAATGGTATCGCGTTCCCCGTTATCTCTTCACCGTGGAAAACGGGCAGTTCACCACCGGCCCGCTGATACAGGGGTTGATGGTCACTTTTCAGATTTCCGGCATCAGTCTGGTGCTGTCGTTTATTCTTGGATTGACCGCAGCCTTGTTCCGTCTCTCCGACTCCATCATGGCCCGTGTTCTGGCACGCGGGTATCTCGAAATCATCCGGAATACCCCGTTGGTGGTGCAGCTTTTTTTCATTTATTTTGTCCTGGGTCCGGTACTGGGCATCGAACGGTTTTTCTCGGCCGTTTTGGCCCTCAGCCTTTTCGAAGGAGCTTATGCCTCCGAAATCTTCAGGGCAGGCATCATCTCCATTCACAAAGGCCAATGGGAGGCAGCCTACAGTCTCGGGCTCGGCCCGTACGACACCTACCGCCGCATCATTCTGCCCCAGGCCGTCCGCCGTATTCTGCCGCCCCTGACCAGCCAAGGCATATCCCTCATCAAGGATTCATCGCTGGTAAGCATCATCGCCGTTTATGATTTGACCATGCAGGGGCGGGTCATTATCGCGGAAACGTTTCTGACCTTCGAACTCTGGTTTACCGTTGCCGCCATCTATCTGTCCGTAACGCTGGTGATGTCGGTGCTGGTCAATTTTCTGGAAAATCATCTCCGAATTCGGACATAGGCTAAGGAAGACGCGTATTCATGCACGAACAACAGAATAAATCTCACGGAACATCGTCCATGATCACCGTTGATCGGATCCACAAAACATTTTCGAACGGGGTTACGGCGTTGAACGATTTTTCGACCACCATCCAGCGCCGTGAAGTCGTGGTGGTCATCGGGCCGTCGGGCTCCGGCAAATCCACATTTCTGCGATGTCTGAACGGTCTTGAAGAAATCGACAGCGGATCCATCGTGATCGACGGCATTCCCCTGGATGACAACAAGAAAAACCGCCTGGAGATCCGCAAAGAAGTCGGCATGGTCTTTCAGCAGTTCAATCTTTTTCCGCATCTAACCGTCAAAAACAACATCAATCTGGCGCAGCAGCTCGTCCGGAAAAAATCCAGGGCCGAGGCCGAGGCCATGACCATGGATTTACTGAGCAAGGTCAACATCACCGACAAGGCCGATGCCTTTCCGGCACAACTGAGCGGCGGCCAGCAGCAGCGGGTGGCCATTGCCAGAGCCCTTGCCATGATGCCCAAAGTCATGTTATTCGATGAAGCCACCAGCGCCCTCGACCCGGAAATGATCGGTGAAGTGCTGGAGGTCATGAAAACCCTGGCCAAAGAGGGCATGACCATGGTCGTCGTCACCCATGAAATGGGATTTGCCCGGGAAGTCAGCGACCGGGTCATCTTTATGGAAAATGGGAAAATCGTCGAAGCGGGAACAGCCGAGCACTTTTTCACAAGTCCCCGGGAAGAACGGACCCGGCTGTTTCTCAGCCAGATTCTGCATTGACAAAGGAAGCACCGTGATGCGGAAAAAGCTCAAACCGAATGTTCTGGATGCCGTCGTCGCTGTGCTGATATCAGCCCTTGCCGGGTTTATCCTCTACCGCATCACCATCGGTTTGCACTATAAATGGAACTGGAGCGCCATTCCCCAATACCTGTTCCGGCTGGATCAGACGACCGGTAAATGGACGGCGAATCTGCTGATGCAGGGCCTGCTGACAACCATCCGCCTCAGTATCTGGGCCACCTTGCTCGCCACTGTCATCGGCACCATCGCCGGTTTTTTCCGCATCAGCACGAGTCTCTTCAAGCGGATGCTGGGCCGGACTTTTGTGGAACTCATCCGGAACACCCCTCCCCTGGTGCTGATATTCATTTTCTATTTTTTCGTGAGCGATCAGATCATGCCGGTGCTGGGGGTCGATGACTTCGCCCGGAATGCGTCCCAAACCACCCAGGGAGTGCTGACATTCTTCTTTGCTCCCCCGCGGTTTTTTTCCGCTTTCATCTCCGCCACGGTGACAGTGGCCATTTTCGAAGCCGCCTATATCACGGAAATCATCCGAGCCGGCATTCAATCCATCGAAAAAGGGCAGTTCGAAGCCGCCTACGCTCTGGGATTGTCGTGGCGACAGAAAATGCAGTATGTCATTTTGCCCCAGGCCATTCAGCGGATACTGCCGCCCTTGGCCGGGCAGTTCATCTCCACCATCAAGGATTCAGCCATCGTGTCCGTCATCTCCATTCCGGAGCTCTGTTTTCAGGGAATGGAACTCATGGCTGCCACCTATCTGACCTTTGAATGCTGGATCACCATTACGGTATTGTATCTGGTCCTGACCCTCAGCCTGTCTCTGGCGGTCGAGCGTCTGGAAATTTTCATGAGACGAAGTTCGGTCTGATTCATTTATTTCTTATTTCCAACCCCTTTCCAACCCCAAGAGGAGGTAGCATGAAAATCGTATCCAAGTTGTTGAAACCCGTCATCGCCCTTTGTCTGATCA
>CAZBUL010000275.1:0-2706 GCA_964495045.1 uncultured Desulfobacterales bacterium
CAGCATATCTGCCGGATCACCTATCAGGCCATCCTGGAAAAAAAGGCCAAGACATTTTATATCCTGCCGCTCAAGATTTTCTCTTACCGCGACACGCTGTATCTTCACGCTCGCCTGGCTGCCCCGCCGGGTAAGGATTACGGCAAAGCCGAATTCGATCCCCTGCTGGCCGTTCACCGATTGAAAAAAGTGGAAAAGACGGACCGCCCATTCGAATACCCGGCGGATTACGATTTCGAGGCGGTTTTCACCAGAAGATTCGGGATCATCAAAAGCGACGCCTTTGTGGTGGAAGTGGAATTCAGCGGCTGGGCGGCCCTGCATGTGGCGGAACGCACCTGGAGTGAAGATCAGAAAATCACCGAAATAGACGACCATACCATCCGGCTGACGTTTTCATGCTCGTCGGATATCGAAATCGTTCCCTGGGTGTTGTCTTTCGGAAGTGCCGTCAAGGTGATTCAGCCGGACTGGCTGAAGGAAGAGATTCTCGATCAGGTCAACAAAACGGCGGCGCTGTATGACAACAGACCTGATTGATGATAAAGAACAACCAATAGAATTTGAAAAAAGAATTTTAAATGCATATAATTACACGTAAAAGGCTCAACGATTTTGCAGAAAAATATCCAGATACGAAATCTTCGCTGTATTGACACATGAAAAATACAATGAAGGGAGGTGGCGAGAATGATTATGTCTGCTATGAATATTCAGCACACAATAAATACATGGCAGCCTGTTTCACATTTATTATATGTTCCGCATACAGAGAAGGAATATAATAAAATTGTTGAATTACTGGACGAATTAATAGACGAAGTAGGGGAGAATGAAAACCATCCGTTAGCTTCATTGATGGAAATCTTGGGTGTTCTCATTGAAAAATATGAAGATGAATATATTCCAGAAATTTAGAAAGTTAAAAGCGTCCAAACAATAGCAGGCAATTGGATGATCGAGGTTGATCAATGAGCACCTATACGAACAGGATTTCTATGATTGGACACAGGAACAGGCCGCTTTGTTGAAGGCCGGGGCATTGTCTCAGCTTGACATTGGAAACTTGATCGAGGAAATCGAAAGCATGGGAAAAAGCCAAAAAAAAGAGCCGTTAAGCATGCTGACCATATTAAGGATGAAGCTAACATGAAGAAATGATTGCGCTGTATCATGGCCAGTGTTCCTACAGGAGGTATGGACTTGGCTTGCTGTTCAGCGTTTTCATCGCTGAAACCCGTACAGATTATGATCGGAATATCCGGCTTAATCAAAAGCAATTCCCCGGCCAGTTGCTCTCCGGTCATATTCGGCATGCCCCTGTCGCTGATCACCATGTCGAATCTTGACGGACTGACCCTGAAAGTATCCAAAGCATCCAAGCTACTTGTTCGGGTGGTAACCTGATATCCCAGTCTTTCAAGCATTGTCTGCACCATGCGCGCAATGGTCGCTTCATCATCAACCAGCAGAATTCTCTCGGTACCAGTCGGATATTTTCTGGAGATTTTGGCGTTTTTTTCGATGCCTTCTTCCAGTAAGGGCAGGAAAACATAAAAGGTTGTTCCCTTGTCAACCTCACTGTAAACCCGAATATCCCCGCCGTGTTCCTTCACGATGCCATGCACCACGGAAAGACCCAGTCCCGTTCCCTTTCCCAGTTCTTTGGTGGTGAAGTGGGGCTCGAATATTTTATCGATCAGGAATTGATCGATTCCGGTTCCCGTGTCCGATACAGTGACGCATGCATATCTTCCGGCTTGCATATAACTTACATTTCGCACCAAATATTAATGAATATCTCAATTAATATTGAAGAATGGCTTGCAGACTATACAGACGGTGTTTCAGAAAATAGCAATATAGCTGATCTGTTCAATGATGACCGATGTGCCCGCAGCCTGGACAAGCTTTTTGACTCGGATCGTGGAACCATGATGACCAGATTGGCAGTCACTGCCATGCGAATACATGAAATCTTTGCAGCCGCAATACATAACGACTCAACATCATTAACCCTTATGGGTAAGTATAACCGTTCTGATCCAGGGGCAGTAAGAATTTGTCATGGCCATAATAAAGATTTCAGGCCCGACTGCAAACAGGTTGTTTTCGGGCTCAATATTACAGAAGATGGTCATGTGCCACTGAGTTATCATTTAGTGGTAATACCGTGTTGATATGTGCAGATGTATCGAGCACTTACCCATTTACAGGATATGATTCGGGGATCGTGGAAGTGCAAGGGCTTGGCAGTTTTTATTTCGCCGGTAACGAGATCGTTTGGATCGAATCGACGTTTTTGAGTCTGAAGGCTGTAGAACAGAATGAGGTGGCCGCCAAGCGTTGACCATTTTCGTGGCACCGGGAAACCAAGAAAATGGTTTTGGTACACGAAATATGTGCCAATAAAACAGGAAAATTTTAGTTTGAAACCAATTTTCCCGACTGGATAAAATGGTCCGGCGTGTCCGGTTTTTCTGTGCTGCTGGAGGAACCAAACATTGAAAACAAACCTTGACAGCTATATCATAGCCATGTAAGGATAACCAAATTAAGCGCATGCTGATTTTGGCCATTAAGATTTTTGTTGGGGATAGAGAATATCCCCAACAAAAAAAATGGGTCATCGAAAAATTACCGATAACCCATTGAATTTGCTGGTGGGCGGTAAAGGATTTGAACCTTCGACTTCTACCGTGTGAA
>CAZBUL010000276.1:0-2705 GCA_964495045.1 uncultured Desulfobacterales bacterium
ATGGGCAATGCGCTGATGACCAATCTGATGGCCGGCGGGTATTCCGGAACCCTGCTGCCGGTGAATGCCAAATATCGAACCATTCATGGACACCCAGCCATGGGATCGGTGCTTGATCTGGAACCAGGTGTAGATTTGGCCGTCATCGCAACCCCCATGCATACCGTTGCCGACATCGTTCAGGGATGTGTCGAGAAGGGAATCGGCGCGGCAGTCATCATTTCCGCAGGCGGTAAGGAAATCGGGGCTCCAGGCAGGCAGATCGAAGAGCGGATCACCCGGATCGCATATCAGGGAGGGCTTCGTATCGTCGGCCCCAACTGCATGGGAATCATCAGCTCCGGGGTTCGTTTGAACGCCAGTTTTGCCGCCGAAATGCCGGTGGCCGGAAAACTGGCATTTGTATCCCAAAGCGGCGCGATATGCGGCGCCATTCTGGATATGGCTTTCAAAGAGAACATCGGCTTCAGCCATTTTGTCAGCATCGGCTCCATGGTGGATGTGGATTTCGGCGACATGATCGACTATCTCGGAAACGATGCATCGGCCGAAAGCATTCTGCTCTATATCGAAAGCCTCACCCATTTCCGTAAATTCATGAGTGCGGCCCGATCGGTTTCCCGGATCAAACCCATCATCGTGTTGAAAGCCGGCAGAAGCCCGGCCGGCGCCAAAGCCGCTGCCTCCCACACGGGTGCCATGGCCGGAGAGGATTCTGTTTATGATGCGGCATTCAAACGCGCCGGCATTGTGCGCGTGAATACCATCGAAGAACTCTTCGACTGCGCCGAACTCATGGCCAAACAACCCGGGCCTCGGGGGCCGCGGCTGGCCATCGTCACCAACGGCGGCGGCCCCGGCGTGATGGCAACCGATGCCCTGGCCCAATACGGGCACGAACCGGCCGCACTCGAACCGGAAACGATCGCACAGCTCGATACAATTTTGCCGCCGTTCTGGAGCCGCAGCAATCCTATCGACATGATCGGTGACGCTTCCGTTGAACGCATTCGCGGCACATTGCGCATCTGTCTCGATGCGCCTTACATCGACGGGCTGTTGTTCATTTTCGTTCCCCAGGCACTGACCGACCCGGTAGAGGCGGCCGAAGAACTGGCGAAAGCGGTCACCACCCGCCGAACCCCTGTGTTTACCTGCTGGCTGGGCGGCAAACATATCGAAAAAGCCGTAATCTTAATGAACGAAAAGGGGATTCCCACGTATGATACCCCGGAGCGGGCCATCCGGGCCTTCATGTTCATGGTCGAGTATGCCGCAAACCTTGAGATGCTTCAGGAAATCCCGCCCAGACTCATCCGGGATATGGCATTCGACTTCGCCTCCGCCGAAAATGTATTTTCCACGGCAGCAGACGGATTTTTGGCCGAATCGGATGCCTGGCAGGTGCTGACCGCCTACGGCCTGCCCCTGTTACGAAGGGAAACCGCCGTCACCGCGGATGAAGCCGCCCATATCGGGCAATCTATGGGATACCCTCTGGTCATGAAATTGCTTTCACTGGATGTCTCCCATAAAACCGAGGTGGGTGGCGTGTGTCTGGATCTGCGCTCCCAAAAGGACGTTCGATCTGCCTTCCGACGAATCATAACATCCGCCCGCAGGCTTCGTTCCGACGCCCGAATCGTCGGTGTGACCCTTCAGCCGTTGGTGGCGCATCCCGATTATGAAATTCTCCTGGGCGCCAAACGGGATACCCATTTCGGCCCGGTCATCCTGTTCGGCATGGGGGGAATTTATACGGAGATACTGCAAGACCGATCCATTGGGCTGCCGCCCATGAACCGTCTCCTGGCCCGGCGGCTCATGCAGCACACTCAGGTCTGGCGTCTGCTGCAAGGATACCGAAACCGGCCGGCCGCCGATGTGGACCGGCTGGAAGAAATGATCATCCGACTGTCTCAACTGCTGATCGACTTTCCGCAGATCGCAGAGCTCGACATGAATCCGGTTCTGATCCAGGACGGCCATCCTGTCATCGTGGATGCCAGAATCCGGGTATCTCCATCCGAAACGGCATCGCCGATGCATCTTGTCATTGCGCCCTATCCTGAAGCAGACGAATCCCACATCACCACCGAAGACGGCATGCATCTGTTGATCCGTCCGGTCAAACCCGAAGACGCGCCACTGGTCTCAAAACTGTTTCAGGATTTGCCCGAACGCATCCGATCCCGGTTCTACGGAACCCCCGACGCCTTGACACCTGCCATGTCAACCCGGTTTACCCAGATCGATTATGACCGGGAAATCGGGATGGCGGCATTCGATCAGGATTCGGCATCCGACAAAATCCAGGGAGTGGCCCGCATCATGGGCGATCCGGATGGTAAAATCGGCCGGTTGGCCGTTCTGGTGGATGATTCATGGCATGGCCGGGACGTGGGATCGAATTTGGTGAAAACCTGCCTTGCGATTGCCAGGAAACGGGGATTTCAAACGATTACGGGCATTGTGCGGAAGGAAAACATCAGCATTCTGGCCTTGGGGAAAAAGCTGGGGTTCGATATCAATAAAATGCCCGACACCGATGAATACGAGCTCATCATCCGGGCATGAACGGGAAAGAGGGATCGCTGGGAAATCATTTTATCGAAACGGCAAGGCACCGATTCATCGGACCGTGTATTTGATTTCCCTTCCATCGCAATAATAATTCAATTCCCGCGTAACGATTTTGGAAATCT
>CAZBUL010000277.1:0-2701 GCA_964495045.1 uncultured Desulfobacterales bacterium
TATTCCCTCCCTGCTGCCTTGCGAAATGAATTTTCTGAAAGTCTATATGGCTGTTTTTACATGTGGTTCCTTTTGGCAAAACAGTCTGCTTAATACGTCGAAGTTTGCCTTTTGTCAAGAAATTAAAAAAGTTACATTTCATTATCCATAGACTCCGATCTGTCAAATTGCCGTTGATCCCATTTGAGATGTCTGGTAGTTGATTCTGAAGCCATTGTTTGTTACAAGCATCAGGTGTGAACAATTCGCATCCGTGGCGGGAAGCACCTGGATGGCGAATGAGTGGAGTGACGTCCGTATTTTTCGAAAGGATTCGTTGTCGGTATGAGCAATGAAACTCGATCTACTGAAATTTCAGAAGGGATTCTGGGCAATCAGATCGTCCAGTTTTTTTCTTATTTTGAGGAAAGTTCATTGAAAGGAATCGCCAAAAAATGCTCGAGGTTGATGATCAACGAAAATTTCGGCCCGATTTGTTCTGAAGAATTTTCCGATCCATCCTTTGAGGAAATGCTGGAACTGGTACTGGAAGAATTGCGCGGCAATTTCGATGAAAAAGTTGCCGCGGCCATTGCCCGCACCTATCCGCATTTGAGCGATGAACAGGCGGATGCCGAACTGATCCGGCTGGAAAAACTTTACCGGAAAGAACATGAGGAGCAAATCCGGGCAACGACCCATGCCGCCATCAAAGATTTGAAAGCCCAGGTCAAGAGCCTTCAGAAAGATATCAGAGCGCTCAAGAGAAAATACACATTATGACAGGCTGCCCACAATGCCGCTGAATCTTGTTGTTCACAGAGAGCTGCTGTTACGATGCCAATGTTTATGTCTTGTGCAGCCCTCTGTCTTCAATATGCGGCCGCTCCTGCCTTATCCCAGATGCTTGATGCAATCCAGAACCGCGGCGTAATCCGGTTCCTGGGCCACTTCCTTTACCAACTGAACCAACCGGACGATGCCATCCCTGTCGATGACAAAAACAGCCCTTGCCAGCAATCTCAGTTCCTTGATGATCGTTCCAAAAGCGGTGCCGAATTCGGCGTTGCGATGATCGGACAACGTGATCACCTTGTCGATGCCCGCGGCGCCGCACCAGCGCTTTTGAGCAAACGGCAGGTCCATACTGATGGTAAGAATGGCCACGTCTGCACGGAATTGCGCGGCTTCGGTATTGAACCGTCGGGTTTCGATGTCACAGATCGGGGTATCCAGAGAAGGAACCGATGCGATGACGCAGATTTTTCCCTTGAAGGATGAGAGCTTGACGGGGGTTAAATTATTGTCGAGAACCTCGAAATCCGGGGCTGCCTGCCCGACGGCGGGCAGATCGCCCAGCAGTGTCAGCGGATTTCCTTTCATGGTGATTGCGCCAGGATGTTCTGTCATGTCATTTCTCCTTTCAAAAATAAGGTTACAGGGTGCAGGTTTCAGGGGGCAGGGAAGCGAACACTTCGGAACCACTGCTTGTTCCCTGAACACCTTGTTCTCATAATTCGATCTGTCCGCCCAGTTCCACAACCCGTCCGGGCGGGATGCCGAAATACTCGACGGCACTTCTTGAATTTCTGGATAAAAACGCAAAAATGTGCAGCCGCCATCGGTTCATTTTGGATTTTCCGGTAATCAGCAGCGTTTCTCTGCCGAGATAATAACTCATCGGACGGATTTGCGGAATCATCTTCATCTGAAGCGCCCGGTTCATAATTCTGGGAACATGGGGGGTTTCCATAAACCCGTAACGGGCAATGACCCGGTGAAAACCATGTCCGAGAGACTCGAATGTCAGCCGCTCTTCTTCATCAATGGTGGGAATATCTACCGGCTGAATGGTCAGAAAGATAACCTGTTCATGCAGCACTTTGTTGTGCTTGAAGTGATGGAGCAGAGACGGCGGGGTGAAATTCGAGGAGGATGCCATGAAAACGGCGGTTCCCTTGACCCGGTGAACCCCATGTTTCGAGACATCAGCGATAAAGGCATCCAGAGACAGCATGGTACTGCGGATCTTTTGATAGAGGGCCTCCCGGCCATCCTTCCAGGCCGTCATCAAAATGACGATGATGACGGCAACGGCAATGGGGAACCACCCGCCGTCAAAAATCTTCAGCAGATTCGATCCGAAATACGTGATATCGAAGATCAGAAACAATACGACCAAAGGGGCGGCCTTGGTGGGTGTCCATCCCCATGTGTGGGTGGCTACGTAATAATACAGCAGGGAAGTGATCGCCATGTTGGCGGTTACGGCGATGCCATAAGCGGCTGCGAGCCCGCTGGATGCCCTGAAGGTCAGTACCAGTCCGATACAGACGACCATCATGATCCGGTTGATTTCGGGAACATAAATTTGACCTTCGGTGTCGGCTGACGTGTGAATGATGGTGACCCGTGGACAGTATCCCAGCTGAACCGCTTGTCGTGTCAGGGAAAAAGCCCCGGAAATCATGGCCTGGGAGGCAATGATCGTTGCAAAAGTGGACAGCAGTACCATGGGATAGAGCATGACTTTGGGCACCAGTTCATAAAATGGACTGGCCGACAACTCCGGATGATCCAGCAGCAGGGCGCCCTGGCCGAAATAGTTGAGCAGTAATGCCGGAAACACCAGCGCAAACCAGGACAGACGGATGGGATTTCGGCCAAAATGCCCCATGTCGGCATAGAGGGCTTCGCCTCCGGTAATGCAGAGAACGACGGA
>CAZBUL010000278.1:0-1302 GCA_964495045.1 uncultured Desulfobacterales bacterium
ACTACCCGCCGATGTTTGGATTGATGAATTCAATGACATCCTTTTCCTGGATGACGGTTTCGGCATATTTTTGGGAATACACGAACCGGCCGTTGCGTTCGACGATCAGATCGACGTCATATTCCTTAAATAAAAGAATCAGGGATTGAAGGGTCGATGCTGCCGGCACGACTTCAGGATGTCCGTTGACGATGATTTCGATGGTATTGTTCATTGCTTCACCTGTCAGGTATTTTTCACGGTCAAACCATTTTTCCCGCTGCCGCCGCATACGGGGCAATCCGGATTTTTCTCCATGGTTACTTTACGAAATGTCATATCTTTGCCGTTGAACAGCAGCAGCTTGTTTGTCAGCAGATCACCGATCTTCAGAATCAGCTTGATCGCTTCCATGCTTTGGATGGAGGCGATCACCCCCGGCGTGGGGCCGATGATACCGATGGGGTCAAGCCGGTCGATATCCCTGGAAAAAAGACATTCCAGGCAGGGAGTTCTGCCGGGAATGAAGGTGCCGACCATTCCGGCAAATCCATCCACACCGGCATAAATGAAAGGGATGTTTTGGGTGATGGATGCCCGGTTCAGGATTTTTCGGGTTGTCAGATTGTCGGTTCCATCCAGGATGACGGTGGATCCGGAAATCATATCCTGAACGTTTTCAGCCGTGACGGCTGCCTGTATCGGGGTGATCTGGCAATGGGGATTGACTTCCCGAAGTTTTTCGACGGCAGACTGTGTTTTGGGTTTTCCGATATCACCGGTTCGGTGCAGCCACTGACGGTTCAGATTTCCGGTGTCCACCCGATCACCGTCGGCGATCCGCAGGGAACCGATTCCAGCGGCTGCCAGATAATAGGCCGACACAGAGCCCAGACCGCCCATGCCGGCGATGAACACCACCGCCTGTTTCAGGCGGTTCTGACCCGCGATGCCGATTTCTGGAAGGATGATCTGCCGGTGGTAACGGATGGATTCTTCGGATGAAATCGGCAATGGCATATCTTTCTCGGGCTGTGGTAAACAAACGACGTTTCAGGGGCGGATTTCAAACCTGCCCCTGAAACGTATGGATTACAAGCGCGAATGCGCAGGCAAAAATCAGTCTTTACGACTTTTTTTGGCTTCCTGAATGGCCATATAGACCCGTTCCGGCGTCAGCGGCAGTTCGTGAAACCGAACACCGATGGCATCATAGACCGCATTCAAAATGGCGGGAATGGTCGGCATGATGGCGCCTTCCCCCACTTCCTTGGCGCCGAACGGCCCATTGGGTTCGTTGCTTTCGACAATGATGGCATTGAC
>CAZBUL010000278.1:1402-2688 GCA_964495045.1 uncultured Desulfobacterales bacterium
GCTCCCTTGTATTTGCCGCCCAGCTCGTGGGGTTTGTATTTGCCGGTGCCGACAATGCTTCCTTTGGCCAGATAAGCGATGCGGGCGGCTTCCTTGAAGGTGAGGGGGCCGTCTGCTGGGTTATCGGTCCATCCCCGGTGTTCTTTGATATATCGGGTGCGAAGTCCGCTGAAATCGACATTTCCCTGCTTGAATACGATCTGGCTGTTGGAAATATCGATATCCGTCACCGGAACATTCAGTTCTTTGGCGAGCACTTCCAGCACCTGTCGTTTGACGTCTTCGGCCGCATCCTTGGTGGCATGACCGGTCATGAGGGTCTGCCGGCTGGAATAGGCCCCCAGATCCACACCGAAATCCGTATCGCCCGATTCCAGACGCACATCTTCCAGACGGATCCCCAGAGCTTCGGCGGCGATCATGGCAAAGGCGGTGTCCGATCCCTGACCGATTTCGGCCGATGCCGTATAGACCAGAGCGGTGCCGCCGTCTTCCGTCAGTTTGATGACGACAGTGCCGTGAAAGGTGTCAGACCGGTAGATCGGATAACCGGCACCGGATACAAAAAATCCGCAGGCCACACCGATCCCTTTTCCTTTGGGAAGTTTTCCTTTTTTGGCAGGCCATTCGGAACCATCCCGGACGGCTTCGATGCATTCTTTCATGCCAAGGCTGCTCATGTTCAGATCGTTGCAGGTGACATCGCCGGCAACCATCATGTTTTTCATCCGCAGAACGATGGGGTCTATGTTCAGCTCTTCGGCGATCATATCGAGCTGCTGTTCCCAGCAGGCGCGGGCTATCACACCGCCGTGTCCCCGCATGGCGCCGCAGGCCGGCTTGTTGTTGTAAATCCGGTATCCATCGTATTTCATGTTGGGCAGTTTGTAGGGGCCGCCCAGCAGAGAACCGGCATAATAAACCGTGGCGATGCCGAAACTGGAGTAGGCGCCGCCGTCGAGATAGCACTCGTGTTTGAGGGCCAGGATCGTTCCGTCTTTTTTGACGCCGGTGGTCATGGTGTGGGTGAATTGGTGGCGTGCCCGTCCGTATTGAAATACCTGCTCCCGATTATAGTTCATCTTGACGGGTTTGCCGGTTTTTATGGACAGCAGACAGGCCGAGAGTTCCAGAGGATTGGCGGAGGCCTTGATGCCGAATCCGGCGCCCACGAATGGTTTGATCACGCGGACTTTGCCGATGGGCAGTTTCAGCACCATGGCCAGGGTGCGCTGAACGTAATGGGGCACCTGGGTGGCACTGGTGAGGGTGAGATTGCCGAAATG
>CAZBUL010000279.1:0-1369 GCA_964495045.1 uncultured Desulfobacterales bacterium
GCGGCGATTTCCGGTGTTGTGACAATGGCGCAGGCCGACCCGTCACTGACGCCGCAGCAGTCATACAGCCCTAGGGGATGAGCAATGATGGGGGCCTGGAGCACCTGGGCTTCGGTAATGGGTTTTCGGAGATGGGCCTTGGAATTCAACGCACCGTTGGCATGACTCTTCACGGAGATATGGGCCATGGCGCGCTTGAGGTCGGCATCCGTGATCCGGTATTTGGCGGCGTAAGCTGTAGCCAACTGGGCGAAAGCCCCCGGCGCTGTCATGTTCGGCCACCATTGCCAGGCCAGAGTGCCGGCGTTGGAACCGAAATTGGGAAGTCCGCCGTACCCCGTATCCTTGAGCTTTTCCACCCCCAGAGCCAGACAGATGTCGTAAGCCCCGGATGCCACCGCATAGCACGCCCCGCGGAAGGCTTCGGTGCCGGTAGCGCAGTAGTTTTCGACACGGGTGACCGGAATGAAGGGAAGCCGCAGGGTCGTGGCCATCGGAATAGCGCTTTTTCCCACACTGACTTCCTCGAAACAGGTACCATACCAGGCGGCTTCGATCTGCTTTTTTTCAATGCCCGCGTCGGCCAGGCATTCTTCGAAGGCCTCGACCATCAGCTCTTCGGCGCCCATGTTCCAGCGTTCTCCAAACCGTGTGCATCCCATTCCGATGATTGCGACTTTATCTTTGATTCCAGTGGCCATAATGATGGCAATCTCCAGGTCAGTTGTCAGTTAATTTGGCCAGTTCGCAGCCCCCACCCCGGCCCTCCCCCGCTGGGGGAGGGAGTTTTCTGCTCCTCACCCCAGCGGGGGGAGGCTGGGAGGGGGGCCAGCCCAAACAACAATCACAGCTCAAACTTTGTTGATGGCGGATCACACCATCATATCCATCAAGGCTTCGGTCAGATTGGCGTGTTCTTTGGCACCGGCCATGCTGTTGATCGCATCCCAATTGCGATGAATCTGTTCGGGTGTCGGCGGATCATCACCATCCGCCAGGTGGACGCCCGGCCCTGTCAGAATGGCTGCCCGGCTGAAATATCCCATGCCTGCATGGTAGATGGCACCGGTTTCCGTGCAGGTCTCACTGCACAGGTAAAGGGCCATGGGCACCACCCGTTCCGGTTGCGAGCGTTCGAAAATTTCGGGTGGCATCACATCTTCCGTCAGCCGGGAGGCGGCCAGCGGGACGATGGTGTTGACATGGACGCCATATTTCAGGCCTTCCAGCTTCAACGCATTCATAAATCCGATCAGGGCCATTTTCGCCGCGGAATAATTGGACTGACCGAAATTGCCATAAAGACCAGCGGCCGATGTGGTCATGAGAATCCGGCCGTATCCGGCATCTTTCATGACCTGAAACGCCG
>CAZBUL010000279.1:1469-2678 GCA_964495045.1 uncultured Desulfobacterales bacterium
ACCATCCCGTGCGCCGCCGAAATCATTGATCACGAGTTTGGCTCCCCGTCGGGCCAGCTCCAGAGAGTATGCTCTTCCCAGCCCAGCACCAGCGCCGGTGACGATGGCCACCCGATCTTTGAAAATCTGTCGGTTCATGGCCGATTTGGCACCAGGAACCGGTACGGCTTTCCAGAAATAATTGACAAACCCGCGGGTTTTGTCGTCCACGCGTTTTCGAAACATCATTTTCATGGGAAGACCCACCGCCAGATCTTCGAAATCGCAGTCCGTAAAATCGGCCATGAACCGGCCGCCGCCCTCGAACTGAATCATGCCGTATTTGGCCGGCGGATCGATGGATACCGCCAGCAGATCGCTCGTGAATGTCTTGATAACCGCCTGACGTTCCGAAAACGGATAATCCGCCTGGGTGTGCAGAGCCTGGCAGTCCGGATTGACGCAGATATCCATTTTCGGGAATTGCGGGGTGCCGCAAGCTTGGCATTTTCCGCCTACCAACCCCAGAATCATGGCGGTTTTCCGCCACAGCGTGGTCATGGCCGTCTGGGTCGGCGCTTCGGCCCGGATTCCCATTTCGGTGTGGATGAGATTTCTGAATTTCAGGAATTTCGGATAATTATCGATGGTTTTCTTGTTGGCGAGGCTGCCCCGAACGCCGTTTCTGGGCATCAGGCGGGTGATGGCGTCCGTCACCACAAAATAGAGGGCATCGCACCCCTGACCGAAACCGGCTGCCAGAATCCGCTCTCCCGGTTTGGCGTTTTCCAGAGCGGCTGTCAGCATCACCAAGCTGTGCGCGGCGCCGGTCTCTCCGCAGACTTCATGAAGGGTATCCCCCAGCTTTTCCGGGGATGCCCCCAGGATATCGGCGATCCGGCGGTGCTCGGCCTTGAAGATGCAGGGAAAGACCAGCCGGTCCACATCGGACATCGTGATACCGAGCTGCTGCATCAGACCGGTGACCGCTTCAGGAATGATTTTCGAATAGCCTTCATCTCGGGCCCACCGTTCTTCCCACACATAATCCACCGCATGCCCCGAGCCCCGATAATGATCCACGAAATCGCAGGATACGGAATACGATCCCTTGAACTCGGCGATCACATCCCGGTCACCGACGCAAATCGCCGCCGCCCCGTCGCCAAACCACATTTCATAGAAATAGGCCGCCCGCGTTTCCCGGCGATCCGAAGCCGCCACCAGAAT
>CAZBUL010000280.1:0-2676 GCA_964495045.1 uncultured Desulfobacterales bacterium
TTGTATAGTGCAAGTCAGTTTATAACCGTTTAACGTATCAAATGAAGGAGAGTCCATCACCCATGAAGATCAGACCCATGAACGACAATATTCTGGTGTTACGGGTTGAAGAAGAACAAACAACCGTCGGCGGCATCATCATTCCCGACTCGGCCAAGAAAAAGCCCCAGGAAGGCAAAGTGATCGCTGTCGGTTCCGGCAAATGCGGCAAAGACGGCAAACGCATTGCCCTGGATGTTCAGGAAGGAAATCGTGTTCTGTTTTCCAAATACGCTGGCACCGAAATCAAAATCAATGGCGTTGAACATATTTTTCTTAAAGAAAACGATATATTGGCAATTTTTGAATAATCAGACAACTGGAGGAGTTACGCATGCCCGCAAAAATGATTTGTTATGGCTCTGAAGCAAGAGAGCACATGCTGAAAGGCGTCAATGCCCTGGCAGACGCCGTCAAGGTGACCCTGGGTCCCAAAGGAAGAAACGTCGTTCTGGCAAAAACATTCGGTTCCCCCACCGTCACCAAAGACGGTGTTACCGTGGCTAAAGAAATCGAACTGCCCGAGAAATATGAAAACATGGGTGCTCAGATGGTGAAAGTCGTCGCGAGCAAAACCAGTGATGTGGCCGGTGACGGCACCACAACGGCAACGGTTCTGGCTCAGGCCATTTACAATGAAGGCCAGAAAATGGTGGCGGCCGGGGCGAACCCGATGGCCGTCAAACGCGGCATCGACAAAGGGGTGGCCGCCGTTATCGCCGAGTTGAAAAGTATTTCCAAACCCACCAAGAACAAACTGGAAATCACCCAGGTCGGCACCATTTCCGCCAACAACGATGAGATGGTCGGAAACATCATTTCAGAAGCCATGGAAAAAGTGGGCAAGTCTGGCGTCATCACCGTCGAAGAAGCCAAAAGCATGGAGACCACCCTGGATGTGGTGGAAGGCATGCAGTTTGATCGCGGCTATATCTCCGCCCATTTCGCCACCAACCGCGAGCGGATGGAAGTGGTTCTGGATGAGCCCGTCATCCTGATTCACGAAAAGAAAATCAGCTCCCTGAAAGATATGGTGCCCCTGCTTGAAGAAACCGCCCGCGCCCGCAGAAATCTGCTGATCATCGCTGAAGATGTGGAAGGCGAAGCCCTGGCCGCTCTGGTGCTCAACAAGCTTCGCGGCACCCTTCAGGTGGCGGCCGTCAAAGCCCCCGGATTCGGAGACCGCCGCAAAGCCATGCTCGAAGACATCGCCATTCTGACTGGAACCCGCATGATTTCCGAAGATTTGGGGATGAAGCTTGAAAATGTCACATTGAATGATCTGGGCAAATGCAAAAGCGTCAAGATCGACAAAGACAACACCACGATCATCGACGGTAGTGGCGATCGGGTTGCTTTAGAAGGCCGGGTGAAACAAATCCGGGCACAGATCGAAGAAACCACCTCCGATTACGATCGGGAAAAACTTCAGGAACGACTGGCGAAACTCATCGGCGGCGTGGCCGTCATCCGCATCGGCGCCGCTACGGAAACCGAGATGAAGGAAAAGAAAGCCCGCGTGGAAGATGCCCTCAATGCCACCCGTGCGGCGGTAGAGGAAGGCATCGTTCCGGGCGGCGGTGTGGCATTGGTTCGCTGCATCAAAGCGTTGGACAAAGTGGAAGTTAAAGGCGAACAGAAGGGCGGCATCACCATTCTCAGACGCGCCTTGGAAGAACCCCTGCGTCAGATCGTCGAAAATGCCGGTCTCGAAGGTTCCGTGGTGCTCAACAAAGTCATGGAAGGGGAAAACGACTTCGGGTTCAACGCCGCCACGTCCGAATATGAAAATCTGATCGCCACCGGCGTGATCGATCCGACCAAAGTCGTTCGGTTCGCATTGCAAAATGCCGCCTCCGTAGCCGGTATGATGCTGACCACAGAAGCCATGATCACCGAAAAGCCTAAAAAAGCCGCCAAGACGGCACCGGGCGCGGGTATGGATGATATGGAAGACGACATGTATTGATGAACCGATCCTTCCGGAGTCGAACTTTTCGACTCCGGAAACGGTTTCCCCCCCGCTTTTTCTTCGCTTTTTTACCCTACTGACGTTCACCGCATATAAAAAATCCGCCGAAATAGAACATTTTGACTTTTTTTATTGCATGTTCATGGCTTATTTCATAATTATAATCTTGAAGAAAAGAGACATCTTTTTTTCAATCGCCCTCACCGTCGGCTGAAATCTGATGCTGAGTCTTTTTTGAACCCAGAGATAACGAATTACCGGTCCGGAGCCGGTCTTCCATAGCCGTTTTCAAGGCGGAACGCATTCCGTTTTTCGTCATCCCAACGATCCCAATCGATTTATCCGGCTTCCGGACTTGAAAACCAACGCATTCTTACAAAGCAAAGGAGTTATGCCACCATGTATCAAACCATACTGGTTCCTCTGGACGGATCGGTGCGGGCCGAACGCATTCTTTCCCATGTCGAAGACCTGGCCGTTCAATACAAATCGAAAGTGATTTTTCTTCAGGTGATGGAACCCTTGCAGGTTGCCAGCCCCTCCATGCACATGACCAGTGCATTGACGGACACGATCAAGGAAAGCCTGAAAGACTTCAACCAACGATATGAAGAAAACAACACCTATCTGGCGGGAAAACAGGGGGAATTCAGGGAAAAAGGCAT
>CAZBUL010000281.1:0-2666 GCA_964495045.1 uncultured Desulfobacterales bacterium
ATCGACAGATCCAGAAACAACAGCATGAATACGCCGGTTTCGGCATCCAGTCCCATCAGGGCGATCATGCCCACCCAGGCGGCAATGGATACATTGTAATCCAGAAAATAAAACAGCCATACCGCGCCGATGGCGGAAAACGGAACCGCCAGCATGACGACCGTGGTCTTGAAGGCAGACTGGGTGTTCATATACAGCAGAAAAAATATCAACAGCACGGTGACCGGAATCAGAATCCTGAGACGCTCCCGAACCCGGATCATATTTTCATACTGGCCGCTCCATTGCAGAAGATAGCCGGGTTTGAGCAGATTCATGGCATTCACCCGCTGCTTGGCCTCTTCCACATAACCGCCGACGTCCCTGCCGGAAATATCCACATATACATAGCCTGCCAGAAAACCATTTTCATCCCGAAGCATGGCAGGTCCCTGTGAGAAGCGGATGTCGGCCAACTGAAAGAGTGGAATCTGTGCCCCTGTCGGCGTCGGCACCAGAACCCGCCGAAGTTTATCCATATCCTCTCGAAGCTCTCGAGGATAACGCAAATTGACCGGATATCGCTCCCTGCCTTCCACGGTTGTCGTGATATTTTCCCCGCCGATCGCACCGGTGATGATCGCCTGTACCGCAGCGATCGTCAGCCCGTATCGTGCCAGTTGATCCCGACGCGGTTCGAAATCCACAAAATATCCACCCGCCACCCGTTCTGAAAAAACGCTCCGGGTTCCGGGGATGGAGCGGACGGCTTGTTCGATTTCGATACCGATGCGTTCAATTTCCGTGATATCCGACCCGAGAATCTTGATGCCGATGGGTGTCCGGATACCGGTGCTCAACATATCGATTCTGGCTTTGATGGGCATTGTCCAGGCATTGGTTACACCGGGAATGCGAAGGGCCTTGTCCAGTTCCGTCACCAGTTCATCCCAGGAAATGCGATCCGGCCAGATCGGCCGAAATAAAAACTTCATCCCTTCCGGAATCCAGGAGGAATACCATCTGTTTTTGGCTCGCCAGGCAGATTCCGGCTTGAGCACCACGGTCGTTTCCATCATGGAAAAAGGCGCCGGGTCTGTGGAGGTATCGGCCCTGCCGGCTTTACCAAATACCCGCTCGACCTCTTGAAAGCTTTTCAGCACCCGGTCCTGGGTTATCAACAATTCCTGGGCCTGAGCCACGGAAATCCCCGGAAGCGTCGTCGGCATATACAAGAGGGTGCCTTCATTCAGCGGAGGCATGAACTCCGATCCCAATTTCAAATAGACCGGCAGGCTCAACAAAACGAGCAACACGGAGGCAGCGATGATGGTTTTCGGCCGGGAGAGAACATATCGACAGGCAGGCTCGTAAAATTTATGAATTGCCCGACTGATGGGATGATCCTCTTCCGCATGATAGGTGCCGACCAGAACATGGCTGAGCAGGCGCGACAGCCATGCCGGTTTGAAAGAAAACGGGTCCATGCGGGTAAAAAGCATCCGCATCGCCGGATCCAGGGTGATCGCCAGAACAGCGGCAATGGCCATGGCCCAATTCTTCGAGAAAGCCAGGGGACGAAACAGCCTGCCTTCCTGATCCATCAAGGCAAAAATGGGAAGAAATGCCACGGCGATAACGAGCAGCGAAAAAAATACCGACGGGCCTACTTCCATCAATGCTTCCAGCCGTACCTGATGAAAATCGCCCTTTCTGCCATCGGCCTGCCAGTGATAGAGTTTGTTATAGGCATTTTCCACTTCCACGATAGCCCCATCCACCAACACCCCGATGGAAATGGCAATACCGGCCAGGGACATGATGTTGACAGTAATCCCCATGAAATACAGGGGAATGAACGATATCAGCACCGATACCGGAATCGTGACGATGGGCACGATGGCGGATGGAATGTGCCACAGGAACACAAGAATCACGATCGAAACAATGATCATCTCGATTTTCAGTTCGTGAGACAGCGTCTCCAGCGCCCGGGTGATGAGGTCCGACCGGTCGTAAACGGGAAGAATCTCCACACCTTTGGGCAGATAAGGTGAAAGCTCCTTGAGTTTTTCCTTGACCAGACGAATGACGTTCAGGGCATTCTCACCGTGGCGCATGACCACGATCCCGCCGACGGTGTCCCCCTTTCCATCCAGATCGGAAACCCCTCGCCGGATTTCGGGCCCGAGTTCCACCCGACCGACATCTTTCAACAACACCGGCGTGCCGTCCGGGGTGATTTTAACCACGATGCTTTCGAAATCGGCGATGCTCCGGCTGTATCCCCTGCCCCGAACCATGTACTCGACACCGGAAAATGCGATCAGCCTGCCGCCGACCTCGTTGTTGGACTCCCGGATCAACGTCGTGAGTGCATTGAAAGAAATGCTGTATGCCGACAGACGGTTTGGATCGACCGTAATCTGATATTGTTTCACAAATCCGCCGATAGACGCCACTTCCGCCACCCCCGGAACCGACTGAATGGCATACCGGAGCGTCCAGTCCTGATACGACCGAAGCGCATCCAGTGAATGCTCTCCGGAATGGTCCACCAGCGCATATTGATAGACCCAGCCGACACCGGTGGCATCCGGCCCAAGTTCTGTTCGGACCCCTTCGGGGAGCCGGGATTGAATTTTGGAGAGGTATTCCAGCACCCGGGAACGCGCCCAGTAAATGTC
>CAZBUL010000282.1:0-2663 GCA_964495045.1 uncultured Desulfobacterales bacterium
CGGATAAAGTTGGGTAATCGGGAGTGATCATGGTTTGACCGCCTGGATAATGAGGTTCCATCCCAGGCGGTTCCAGGGGAAATAACGCCCCAGCAGTCTGTCGATATGCGTCAGGAACTCGATTCGGTAAAATCGTTCACTGGATGAATGGGGAATCGGAATTTTATGCGGAATCAGATAGATGGATCTCCAGGCCGTACAGCGGAGACCGGCCGTTTCCAACATTATTTTCAGGTTGTGCGGGGTGTAGAACCGCAAATGGGTCGGATCCCATCCATACCATTCCTTCTTGCGTCGAATGATCCGCTGATAGGTGCCCTCCATCAGAAAATTCAATGAAAGGGCATTTTGTGTGCTGGCAACGAGGATGCCGCCCGACGAAAGGGTATCGGCAGCGGCATTCAATAATTTCTGATCTTCGTGAACATGCTCGATGACATCTTTCAACAGGATGACGTCAAATCGGGTTCCTGGTGAAAAGACGGGAAACTGGTGGGAAGCCAGGAACGTGCACGTATCGGCGATTCCCTGTTTTTCGACAAAATAACGGGCTGTCGATAATGCCGTGGGTTCGATATCGACACCTGCGGCCAGCGCTGCGCCGGATTTTGCGGCGTGGCACAGAAACATGCCCGGCCCGCAGCCGTAATCCAGGAATCGCTTGTGGTGCAGATCGCCGAGTAATTCGATGATGAAAGCATTTTTCACCCGGCTGTAAGCTTTACCCTGTTGTTCGAGATAGGCCAGAAGGGCTTTTTCTCTATCCTGAGAGCGGATCCAGTGGTTGTCTGCATATCGTTTTCTGGGGTGTGAGATCATTTAGATTGTCTGTGCCGTGTAAATAAACAAACCACGAAATTCATGAACTTACATTTCGCTCAATTTTTGCTGAAAATTGATTTATTTGCTCCGCTGGTTCCCAAGCTCCAGCTTGGGAACCGATGCCCATGAAGCTCTGCTTCAAGTCTTTGTGCTTCGGTATCGTCCGGAAATAAAAGTTCCCGATAAAGAGTCTGCCATGCCCGGCGTTCCCGCTCGGGAGAAAAATCCTTCATCCGGGAACGGGCGGCAGTTCCCAGGAATAGACCCCGATCGGGGGCCTGGATAATCCGTTCGATGGCTTGGGCGATGAAGGCGGCATTTCCCCACGGAACGATATATCCAGAGACCGCGTCTTCCATGAGGTCTTCGACGGCACCGACCTGGGTTGCCACACAGGGAAGTCCGCAGGCCATGGCTTCCATGAGAATGTTGGGGCAGCCTTCGGATATCGAAGGGAGGACGAAAGCATCGAGTGTGCACAGCCATTCCGGGATGCGGTCATGGGGAATGGCGGGCTGAATGTGAATGATATCACCAATACCGGTTTTTTCGATCATGGTTTCGAGTGATTGCTGTTCCGATTCTCGAACCGTTCCAGTCAGTTCGAGCAGGATATCATGCCGGCGCCGAATTTCCCGGACGGCCTTGAATAGATAAGGCAGGCCCTTGGCATATTTGAAAATACCGGCGCACCCGATGCGAAACGGCCGGTTGGGGTTCGGATGTGGCTGCCACCGGACAGCGGGAATTTGAACAGAATTGAAAAGGACATGCCCTTTGCGATCGACGGGAAACAGGGCGGAAGCCGTCTGCAGAAGGTCATGGCTCAAAGCTGCCACGGCATCGGCATTTTCCAGTCCACTGCGGCAGAACGCCGTCATCTCCGGGCAGAAAATGTATTTTTTGATGTCATTGCCCACCAGGGTGACGATGGCGGGAACCCGCATCCGTTTGGCGAGCAATCCGGTGATATAACCGGTCGGATACAGAAAGAAGCTGTGCAAGATATCGAATCGTTCCGAGAGGTGAAGCAGTTCGAGGGACTGATACATCATCTTGAAGGTACGGGTGCGGGGATGATCCCACATCGTGACCGGCCTGGCGGACAAATCTTCCGTGCCGACCTGGATGTGATGAATGACAATGCCGTTTCGGATTTCATCGTTTCGGTTTTCATCCAGCAGAACGGTGTCGTGTTCCAGAATCGACACATGGGCTACATGAACTTCCAATCCCATATCCCGGAGATGGCAGGCCACATTCCGAACGGTTCTGGCCAGCCCGCCCCACTGGTTGGGCGGATATTCCAGCGAAACGATACATACTTTCGGGGGATTCATCGGTACAGGTGCGTCAAAAACCAGTTTGCAATATGATCGTCGATTCGGTAATAAGTTTCTGCCATGATTGAGCGGACGAAACCAGTGCATTTCATAACTTGAACCATTGATTTTGATCCATTACTCCGGAAATCGAGAGATTGTCAATTCGTTTTATGCCGGATTGAAATCATTCCGCGATCTGGGGTCGATAACCGCCGTTTCTTCACCCGCGAAAAGACAATGAATGACCTCATATACCAATCGGATGTTCATCTCACGCATCGTTTCCACATCTGGCAGGTCTGGCCCGGATCATACAGCAATCCGCCGGCATCCGACACCATGTATCCGTTTCCGCCGGTTCAAGACCTGGCAATCACCCGGAACACCCGTATCGCATCCATGGGTTCCTGTTTTGCCAGAGAAATCAAGAAAGTCCTCATCGAGAGAGGATACCATTACATACAGGAGGAATGCGAGCATCCGGCTGCCGTTCATGCCAGTGCCGCCTGGGAGCGG
>CAZBUL010000283.1:0-2655 GCA_964495045.1 uncultured Desulfobacterales bacterium
CGTCCGAAACATCCGGCCACGCCAGACCAGGAGTGTCGAGATTGCGAAGCAGCGACACGCGGGCCTGCCATGTTCGGGCATCGCGGGTCCAGGGCAGCATCTGGAGGCCTTCCTGACGGATGCCGTCGCACAGCACTTCGGCAATTCGGGCAGGGTCCGGATTCTGCAAAGGTGAATCCTTCAGGATGGCTTTTCCGAAAAGCGTTTCGCGGCGGGCTTTTACCGACTGGCTGCGATGATCCCAGACGATTTCCGATCGTTCGGTGATCTCGTCTGGAAAATGCGTGATCAGATCATCCACCGCCACCGGTGCGGCCAGAAAGATTTTGGCATCCTGCTGCTGCCCGTCCAGCGATACGGCCGCAAGAAAGTTTTCCGCAGACAGCGGCTCCGGATCGGCAAAATAGGCGCCTCGGCCGTTGGACAGGCGATACCGCTGGGTGTCTCCCGGCCGTCGGGAGGCAATGCGGTCCGGATAAGCAAAGGCCAGCACCAGGCCGCTCGCATCGATGGAAGATTCCTGCCCAGGGCAATCCATGCGTGATTTCAGAAGATCGGCCGTTTTCCGAACCCGCCGGCATGTCGAAATATCCACAGGCCATTTGGCGGTAAATCCATCCGCTGCTTTTTTTCGGGAGTCGGTTCCAATGGCGCGGAGTGCTGCCACCCGCAATCTCAGATCGGCATCCCGCTGATCCGGCGGAAATGACAGGATGTCCTTTTCCTCAAGCAGCGCGGCCAGCTCACAGGCCAGTTCCCCCAGATCAAGCGTTTTTGCCATGCAGATCATGTGCCCCAGTCGCGGATGAAGTCCCAGTTCTGTTAGTTGACGGCCATGTTCGGTGATTCGTCCGGCCGCATCCAGCGCGCCCAAACGGGTCAACAGCTTAGTGGCATGACTGTATGCAGTTGTCGGCGGCGGATCGAGCCATGACAATCGGGATGGATCGGTGATTCCCCAGGCGGCCAGTTCGAGTGCCAGCGGCGTCAGATCGGTGTTCAGAATTTCCGGGCTTTTGTGAGCGGCCAGTATATGGTGATGAGTTTCCGGCCAGAGGCGATAACAGATACCTGGTTCCAGGCGGCCGGCTCGCCCCCGGCGCTGATCGGCCGTGTCCTGGGTGACGGGAAGCGTGACCAGCCGCGCCATGCCGCTGCCTGCATTGTATCTGGGAACCCGCATCAGACCGGAATCGACGACGATCCGGATGCCTTCGATGGTCAAACTGGTCTCGGCGATGGATGTGGCCAATACAATTTTTCGCTTGCCGATGGGGGCCGGTGCGATGGCTTGATCTTGAAAATGGCCGGACAGGCCGGCATGAAGTGGAGAAATGAGGATCGACGCATCCAGTCGGGCATCGACGAGTTTGTCATGAACCTGCCTGATTTCCCGGACACCCGGCAGGAAGACGAGCACACTGCCTGTTTCTTCCTGAAGTGCCCGGCATATAACGTCGGTGACGGAAGCGGCTGTGCCGGCGGCATGTGAGACGGGAACATAACAGGTTTCCACGGGATATTGTCTGGCCTCGACCTGAAAGATGGGGGCGTTTCCGAGTAAGGCCGAGACCGCCTGGACATCGATGGTAGCCGACATGACCAGAAGCCGCAACTCCGGCCGGAGTCCTTCCTGAATATCCAGACAGAGGGCCAGCCCCGTATCGGCATGGATGCTGCGTTCATGGAATTCGTCAAAAATAACAAGCCCTATGCCGGTCAAAGCGGGATCATCCTGAATGATCCGTGTCAAAACCCCTTCGGTAACCACTTCGATTTTTGTGGCGGCACTCACCCGGGTGTCCTGACGCATCCGGTAACCGACTGTTTGCCCGACCGGTTCGTGAAGCATGGCGGCCATGTATCTGGCGGCTGTTCGGGCCGCCAGACGCCTGGGTTCGAGCAGGATGATTTTCTGTTCGGACATCCACGGTTCGGCGTAGAGAGCCGGCGGAACACGGGTCGTTTTGCCGGCTCCGGGCGGTGCCGTCAGGACGAGATTTCGATTTTCCCGGAGGAGCCGCCGGATTTCCGGAAGGTGGGATTCGATGGGAAGCGGCGTCATTTCATGGAAGTGCCGGAAAAATCCGCTTCAGAAAATCCGCAATGGCCTGATTGACTTCAGCCGGTTTTTCGAGATTGGAAAAATGCCCGGCACCTTCAATGGTGACCAGTTCGGAATGTTTGATGCTGTCTGCCAGAAAGGCACCGTATTTGACGGGTGTCAGCTTGTCGTCGTCGGCAGCCAGCACCAGAACCGGCACGTTTATCGAACCGAGTGCATCCGAGGCATTGAACCCGTCGCATGCCCGAAAATCGCCTGCCGCCACGGCCGGCTCACATTTCACACCCGCCAGGATTTCCGATCGCAGTGCATCCGTGTCGTTTTGGGGAGATATCGTAAAGGAGAAAAGCAGGGTGATGAACGCCTCATAGTTTTTTTCGATGGTTTCGATGATGGATGGCATCACTTTCAGGCGGGCGCCGGTATTCATGAGGATGCCCGCGGGAAACCTCCCCGGATAACTGATAAGAAGCTGCTGGGTGATGGCGCCTCCCATGCTCAATCCGCAGGGAATGGGCTGGTGTGCTTGGATCGTGTCGATGAAGTTCAGCATTGCATCGGCATATTCAGATATAGTTCCTTTGCCGGTG
>CAZBUL010000284.1:0-1283 GCA_964495045.1 uncultured Desulfobacterales bacterium
ACCGGGGGGCCATGCTGCGGGCGCCCATTGCCTGGGGAAATTTGGCGAGCCGCTACGATGCCCTGCTGGCGGCCAATCTCAGCCCGGTCGTTCCCGAAAACCGATGGATCATGTTGACCCGGTTTCGGGCCTGGGGGCTGTATCAGGGTTATTCCACCGAACTGTGTATGGACTGTTTCGATGCCTTCACCATGGATTCATCCGGATGGGGCCTCTGGCGGTTCCGGGTGCCGTCCGGCCAGGGTGAGCATGTACTGCTCACCGCCGGCATGCGGCTCGATCCCCATGAAAACCGGCTGCGTATGCTCTGGTACCGGTATCCAACCGATGGGGACATGTCATCCCTGCCGGATGACAGGCCCGTCCAGATCATTCTCCGCCCGGATATCGAAAACCGGAATTTTCACGAGACCACCAAGGCATATTTGGGATTGGAGACCCAGTTTCCCGCCGGCGTCACCGCCGTGCCGGACGGTTTCATTTTCCATCCCGACCCCATGCACCGTCTCGAAGTCCGGGTACCCGGCGGTACGTTTCATACCGAACCCCAATGGCAATACATGGTTCACCGCCGACTGGAAGCCGAACGCGGACTGGACCCGGACTCGGATCTGTTCAGCCCCGGATATTTCGCCATTTCCCTGACCGGCGGCCACAAAGTGGAGCTGACCGCCTGCGTCACGGCCGCCGAAGCAGCTCCGCCGGCTCAAGCACACAGCCGAATGCGCAAAAAAATCGGGGCCGCCTTCGACAATCCGGAGAAAATCAGCTTTGCCGAAGGACTGAAAACCGCATTGCGGCAGTACATTGTCAACCGCGGAGCTCTCAAATCCGTGATCGCCGGTTTTCCCTGGTTTCTGGACTGGGGGCGTGACGCCCTGATCGTGGTGCGGGGCATGATCGCCGCCGGATTCATCGATGAAGCCCGGGATGTGCTCATCCAGTTCGGACAGTTCGAACATCGGGGAACCCTTCCGAACATGATCTGCGGTGATGATGCCGCCAACCGGGACACCTCCGATGCCCCCCTCTGGTTTTTTACGGCCTGCAACGATTTGATCCGGGCCGAAGGCAAAGACCGGTTTCTGCACCACGCCTGCGGCAGCCGGACACTTCGGGAAGTCCTGGTGTCCATCGCCGAATCCTACCTGGCCGGAACATCCAACGGTATTCGCATTGATCCGGAATCGGGACTGGTTTTCAGCCCGCCGCACTACACCTGGATGGACACCAACCACCCGGCCGGAACCCCGCGGGAAGGCTATGCCATCGAGATTCAGGCC
>CAZBUL010000284.1:1383-2623 GCA_964495045.1 uncultured Desulfobacterales bacterium
GGCCGATATATCGGAGATGAAGACACCCGCCGAAAACCCGCCTACCATAACGGAACAGCTTGGACATGGCAGTTCCCCTCATACTGCGAAGCCTGGCTGATGCGGCACGGTGAAGCAGGCAAAACCACCGCCAGAGCCCTGCTTTACAGCAGTCTTGATTTGATTGGAACCGGTTGTCTCGGCCATATTCCGGAGATTCTGGACGGCGACTTTCCTCACGCCCCTCGCGGCTGTGACGCGCAGGCCTGGGGGGTCAGTGAACTGTTGCGGGTATGGCTCATGACAAGCTGAACCGGATGGATCTGTAAAACAAGAACGGGCGGCCCGCTGGCCGCCCCTGCACATCATTGATTATACACGCTGCGCTGGAGTTTCAACCGACATGACAACTTTGATTCAAACCACATCCTTACTGATTGTTTCGAACCTTTTCATGACATTCGCCTGGTATGGGCATCTGAAAAATCTTTCCGGCAATAAATGGTATATTGCCGCTCTGATCAGTTGGGGGATCGCCCTTTTTGAATATCTCATTCAGGTTCCAGCCAATCGCATCGGCTATACGGCGCTGACCCTGCCGCAACTGAAAATCATGCAGGAAGTCATCACCCTGTCGATTTTCGTTCCATTCGCCATTTTCTACATGAACCAGCCCCTGAAGCTCGATTTTCTCTGGGCAGGACTATGCCTGATGGGCGCCGTCTATTTTATCTTCCGCACCTGATCACTGGCGGATCCGATAGAAAATATATGGCCCGAATAGTGTCCAGAGCAGAATGAGAATCCACAACCTGCCTTCAAATATATTATAATCCGCAAAGAGCTTCGTCCATGAATGCCCCATGACAAAATGCCCGAAAACAAATTCGAACAAAATCGTCATCACCAGCCACATCACGCCGATCCCCAGCGCCTGCCGGGATGACGACAACGGAAAAAAACCCGTCAGAAACCAGAAATAAATACCGAACAGGCCGATACCGATGAATGTCGATACCTGGTGGGCCGACAGTTCACTCATATACGGGGCATATCCCTTGACTCGGATCACACCGTTTACGATCGCCACGACGGCCAGCCCCAACCAGGCAAGTAGATAGGCAAAGATAATCTTCATACATTCCAATCCATTTTTTTTTCACCACAATGATGTAAAGAACGAAAAATTGCGCATCCTTCAAGCATGGATAGGCATTCATGAAAAAGAGCCGAACCGGTTCAAAACGATTGACCCCGACAC
>CAZBUL010000285.1:0-2614 GCA_964495045.1 uncultured Desulfobacterales bacterium
CTACATAAAGCAAAGGAATTGTGCCTGTGGGGGAAGCATCCGGATACAAATCGGGATGATCGGCAGACGGTTGAATCGGTTCGATATCTTCTATTTCGGTGGGTGTTTCCATGATGAATCCCTGAATCGATGCATGCGAAAGCCGTCATATATGTTTTTTCTGTAACAATAGAGAAAAAACAAAATAAAATCGCATTGTTTTGATTAATAGTTGTGAACCTTCAGAAAAGATTCAAGATTTTTTACCATGGGAAAAAGTGAGGGGAAGGAGAATCTCGAAAAGACTTCCCTCATTGGCCTGACTTTCCACCCTGATGCTTCCGCCGTGCTGATCCACAATTTTTCGGGAAATGGCCAACCCCAAACCGATACTTCGCTCGCCGGCTGTTTTTCGGGCACTGGTTTTTCCAT
This sequence comes from uncultured Desulfobacterales bacterium, assembly GCA_964495045.1. Classification (GTDB taxonomy): domain Bacteria; phylum Desulfobacterota; class Desulfobacteria; order Desulfobacterales; family Desulfatirhabdiaceae; genus RAAP-1. Next base: position 412 of record CAZBUL010000285.1, read on the forward strand.
ACACCTGAAACAGGTTTTGAACCTCGTCCTGGGGAATTCCCGGTCCCTGATCTTTTACCTGAATGACGGCATGGGGATCTTTTATGTGAATGCGGACCGTTACGATGGAATGCGGGGGAGAGTACTCCACGGCATTGGAAATGATATTCATGAAAACCTGTTCCATTTTGGCGCTGTCTATATACAGCGGCGGCAATGGCGCAACGCTTTCAACCCGTATTTGTATGGATTTTTTATGTGCCGCCAGTGATACCATCTGCATCGCATTGTTCACGATCTCGTTGAGATCATGATCATCGAGATCCAGATCGAAACGGCCCGAATCAATCAGGGATGCATCCAGAAAATTGTCGATCAGCCGCTTCATAAAGTCAGCCGAAGACTGGATGGTATGTAAAAACGAGAGGTGTTCAGGGCTCAAAGCAGAACCGGCCTCATCGATCAGAAAGTCACTGTAGGCCATGACGATGCCAACCGGTTTGCGTAGATCATGGGCGGCCATTCCCAAAAACTGGTTTTTGAGCTGATTCAATTTTTCAAGGGAGGCATTGGCTTTATGCAACTGGCGGGTCAGATTGCTGAAATCCCGATTCAGCTCCAGGACTTCGTACCGCAGCCGCTCCTGCTCCGTGACATCCATACTGCCCAGCACCAGAACCCCGTCTTCGTGGGGCGAGAACTGGCAGTAAAAAGTCAGCGGCTGTCGTCGGAGGGTAGTGAAATTGATCAGTTGCAGGACATCGGAACGCCTGGCCAGTTCTGTGGGATCGACCCGATTTTCGAAATCGACGATCACTTCCCTGAAAGCGTTTCCGGTCAGCGGCTGCCCGGTAATCATCCGAGCGAATTCATTGGACGAAACAATGCGATGGTCTCTGTCGAGCACCAGCATCAGCACTGCCCCGCGTGTCTGCACATAATCCAACACCTGCGAATGGAGAGCGGGTACGGACATGCAATTATCCCCCGAAACGAGACAGATATGTTTCTATCTGCGGCAGGGACTCGAGGAAATGTACATTCGGATAGCGCCCGGCGATATCCTGCCCCCCCCACAGAAATGCCTGCCCGCCAATCAGGATGGGCAGCCGTTCGTCCATCTTGCGGACATGCTCGATGGCATCTGTGAGATGCGGCATATTGAAGTAAACACTTAAGGATAAGGCCAGGACATCGGGCTTTTTTTCCTGGATTATGTCGATCAATTGCTCGATCGGGGTATTGGCACCGAGAAAAAAACCGTCCCACCCATTGGCCTCGATGATATCGGCCACCATTTTGCCGCCGATTTGATGGAATTCATTGGCCACACAGGAAACGACGGCGGAACGGCCGATATGATCGGCATTGAACAGCATGGGATAAGCAAGCGTCATAAGAAATTCGGTAATCGCCGTGGCTATATGTTCCGTGGCAACGGAAATTTGACCTGTTTCCCACAGATGGCCGATCTCATACAACGATTTTTGAAAGAGATCGAGATACAGCGTTTTTAGATCAACTTTCTGATCGAGCAGCGCGGTAACCTGATCCAGGCATTTTTTCCGGCGGCCGGCCGTCAGATGGTCGAAATAGATTTGATAAAATTCCGGGGGGATCATTGCGTCATCCTTGATTCATGGTCATTCATTATCGGCTGAATACTACCATGATTGCTGAAAATGTAAAGAAGACTTCATGAATATCGGCCTTGATCATCCTCGAAAATTGTACACCGCTCGATACCTCGTGTGATGATGTTGTGCAGGGCTCCAGATATGTCTATAGGTGATTGTCTCGGCATACAGAAAACAATGCTTGATCGAAGTGTTTATATAAAATGGCTCATATTGGATTCCGGGGTTTTGTATCTTTAAATTTAGTATAATATGCTGGAAATATAAAGATTAACGAAAGACATCGTGTTGACTTAAATCGTTAAATACTCCGTTGTTCTCTCCATAATTCCATCTGATGCCAATTTCCGATAGCGGCAGCACCTGGATATTTTTCGTCAGGGCATAGGCGCTTTTACCGGGATAGACCACCCACAAGCCGGTCAATTGCAAATCATCCATGGCCGTTTGCATGGACCGGGTCAAGCGGGGGGCGTCTTCATACTTGAATTCCACTCCCCAGTTTTGCCCCCCCCATTGCCAGAAGAGGTCCAGTTCTGCGCCGCCGTGGGTATGCCAGAAGAACAGTTCGGTATCTTCTTTTCCCA
>CAZBUL010000286.1:0-2612 GCA_964495045.1 uncultured Desulfobacterales bacterium
TACCGCAACGACGCAAAGATTGCGTAGCGATATTGTATATCCTTCGGGTCTTTAAGCTTTACCGTGAAAATGCATGATCCCCGAAATACACGAAATTTTCGAAAGAAAATAGCTTTTTTTCATTAATGGTTCATCATTTTTTTCTGGATTCGTGTTTCGACATAGAATGGTATTCATCCGATTTTATCGTTTTCGGACAACTATTTTTTTCTAATATTTTTTCACTGAAAAGAATGCTTGACATATTTTGGGAAGCGGCATTATAGTATGAGTAACAAAGGAAATTTATTTATGCGCCACATTCAATCAGATTTATTTTTTGAACGCTTCTTTTTTTGCTTTAGAAGCGTTCATTCGGCGTATTAGCTTATACTAATAAAAACCGCCCCGAATGGACATACAATTCGTCCATTCGGGGTTTTTATTTTGAAAGCCCCGAAGGCACTCGCCTCCGGGGCTTTTTTATTTTCTGAGACGAAAGGTTCAGCCAGACGTCGAATCCTAAAGGAGATATCCACATGATACTTGTACTCGACAAAGCTATTACCAAAGAACAAAAAAGCCATATCCGCAACCTTCTTCTGGATCAAGGCTGTTTTGTACGCGAGACCGAAGATGGAGATCAGCACTTGATCAGCGCTCTCGGAAAAAAAGGACTTGATATTACGTTGCTGAAAAATCTTCCCGGTGTCGTGGATATTACTCCGATCAAAACACCTTTCAAACTTGCCAGCAGACAATGGCATGCTGCCGATTCTTTAGTACCAATCGGAAATGTGTTGGTGGGCGGAGAGCGCATAGTGATCATCGCCGGGCCCTGCGCTATTGAAAGTCGTGACCAAGCGCTGACCATCGCTCGGGAAGTCAAACGGTACGGTGCTGTGGTTTTTCGAGGAGGGGCCTACAAACCCCGCACATCGCCTTATTCGTTTCAGGGGTTGGAAGAAGAGGGTCTAAAAATTTTGGCCGAGGTTCGGGAGCAAACTGGTCTGCCGGTAGTCACCGAAATCACATCTATGGCACAAGCAGATGTAATGATGAAGTATGTAGATGCCGTCCAGGTTGGCGCCCGAAATATGCAAAATTTCGAGCTTCTCAAATGCGTGGGACGAATGGGAAAGCCCGTCGTTCTTAAACGCGGATTGGCTTCGACCATAGAAGAGTGGCTGATGTCGGCCGAATACATTATGTCCGAAGGAAATGATCGCATCATTTTATGCGAACGCGGTATTCGAACCTTCGAGCCATACACCCGAAACACCCTTGATTTGTCTGCCATTCCTGTATTGAAAAAACTAACACATTTGCCGGTGGTGATCGATCCAAGCCATGCAACAGGAATACGTGAAAAAGTCAGCCCGATGGCTCGGGCTGCTGTCGCTGCTGGTGCCGACGGGTTGATGATCGAAGTTCATCATGATCCAGATAACGCCTTGTCAGATGGTCCGCAGAGCCTCTATCCCAAACAGTTCGGACAGTTAACACGGGATATTTATGTGATCGCTCCAGTCGTTGGAAAACAGCTCGATTTTGACTATCTGCACAAGGCATCCCATGATTCAAATCAAGAGGGTGCCCTCAATCCCAATTCCCAGCGCGTCGCTTTTCTGGGTGAGTTGGGGACATTCAGCCACAAAGCCTGTTTACAATATTTCTGCGAATCGGTGGAAGCTGATCCCAGACCGAATTTCCGTGCCATCTTCGAGTCGGTGAAATCCGGGGAATCTGCTTATGCCGTCATCCCTCTGGAAAATTCTCTTTCCGGCAGTATTCATGAAAATTATGACCTGCTGTTGGAATATGATTTACAGATCGTCGGGGAGCTGCAACTGCGAATCGTTCACCATCTCATCGGCCGTTCCGGAACTCGACTGGAAGATATCCGCAGAGTGATTTCCGCAGGCCCGGCTGTGCTGCAGTGTCGTCAGTTTCTAGACCGTTTTCCGAGCTGGGAAGTTGTTACTGTCAATGATACGGCCAGCGCCGTGCGAGAAATCACCCGCAGCGAAGGATATGGCGATGCGGCCATCGGCAGCAGAGAAGCCGCTGATATTTATGGTATGGAAGTCATCGAGGAAGGAATCGAAACCAACCCCATGAACTTCACTCGTTTTGCCGTCATTGCCGCCGCTCCGGGAACTGGCCGGGCGTCCGGAAAATCATCATTGGTATATTCCGTCGGCAATCAGCCCGGCGCTCTATATGAAACGCTGAAAATATTCCAGGAAAACCATATCAATCTTGTCAAACTCGAGTCTCGTCCAATTCATGGCAAGCCTTGGCAGTATATGTTTTATGCAGATCTGGAAGCAGATGTTCGTTCGGAAGAGTTTGCACCAATTCTCGGTACTTTGAAAAATAGAACAGATTATCTCAAAATTCTTGGATGTTATTGATGCGTTGGACATCATTTCGCTGCGTTCTCTGTCGGAAATGTGCTTGATGAACTTGTAGAAAGTCTTAAGCGCAATACCCGTGAATGAATGGTAATTCATTAATGAAATTGTTGCAATATTGAGGAAATTGACGAAATCGTCAAAAATCATATGAAAATGAGCTGAAAATGATCCTAATGCCACCAGCCACCTGATTTTTCTGTGTAACATCGCAAT
>CAZBUL010000287.1:0-2586 GCA_964495045.1 uncultured Desulfobacterales bacterium
CACGCTTGCCAAGGCGGTAGATGATCTGAAACAGGCTGTTGTTGCAGCCAAGGGTACGTCGGTTTTCATCGAGATAGGTGTAGGAGTTCCGTGTCTCCTGATAGGTTCTTCCTAGAAAGATACTCAGATTCCATATCGCCTGATCGAGCTGAGCATCGGTCAGGGAATCTTCCCGCGAGACGATCCGTTCGAGTTCCTTCCACCCGTTGGTGTATTCGCCATTGGGTTCCTTCATTTGATGGTATATTTTGCCGGCCTCGATATTCAGGAACGTGATGTGGGTAAGCACATCATAGATTTCGCTGAGCCCGGTTGTGATGACGAAACACATTTCGTGGTCGCTGACCCGATAAGACAACCGGCGGCGTTTGTTGGGCTGAATTTTTTCAAACGACGTGTTTTCGAATGCCTCATGGGCGGTCAGGACGATGCGGGTGCAGTCTTCGATTCCCCGGGGAAGGCGGTCCAGAATGTATTCGAGGCCCTTGATTTCGATGCTGCGCGGATCGTTCATGGTGCCGTAGATTTCCGGGCTGAGATCCCGAAGAGCCGCCTCCAGGGTCTGACCGGAAATCCCGGAAGGTTTGTAGTTGCCGCGGATGATCATGGCATCGGCAATGACTTTGAATGCCCGAATGGCCAGCCTTCCCTTATGCGCTCTGCTGAATGATTCCATCGCTTTGTCTCCTTACGATTCAGGAAATTGATTATGAATCCCGAGCGGCAAAACCGGGATAATGCTTTTGGGCGCATTCCGGGCAGAGCCCATGCGTGAATTCCGCCTCGGAATGATCCCGGATGTAGGATTCGATCTGATTCCAGTACCCCTGATCGTCCCGAATATTCTTGCAGATGCAGCAGATCGGCAGAAATCCCCGCAATGTCTTCACTTCCGAGATAGCTTTCTTGAGCTCTTCGATCACCTTGTCCCGTTCGGCTTCGGCTTGTTTTCGTCTCTCGATTTCTTCCTGCGCCAAAGACAGCTCCATTTCAATTTCCGCCACCTGTTTCAGGATCGCCAGAACCGGCCGGTTTTCGATTTTAATTCCGGTCGTTCTGCTTTGCCAGTTCAGGTAGGCATACAGAAAAGGCAGGGCAAAAATGGAAACGATCAGACGGCTGATGAGCGTTCCTTTCATGATTCCCACATAGCCGGGGGTGCCGGCAAAAGCGCCGGTGGCAAAAAGGACGACATCCAGCCACATGACGCCCAGCAGGGTCAGAAAGGCCCGAAGCCACAATGTGAGATTCAGCCGCGGTTTTCCCAGATATTCCCACGCGATGGCCAGAAAGACCAGATCGATCAGTGTGGCAATGACCGAGGCCGTATTGATCCGAAAACTCGGCAGCGGAATATAGGCGATACGGGCACTGCCGATCAAATCCATCTGGATATGCAAGACAGCCGCAATGATGGGCACCATGGCCGACACACCGACAACCGTGGAGATGGCGATCCGGGTGGCTTGGGGGCCGTCGAATACATAGACCACAAAAACACCCAGCAGCAGCGAGGTGTAAAACACCGTGGAACCGATCACAAAAGCGATGTCGCCAAATCGAACCACCACACCGGCATCGGTTACCCACGACATGATGGCCGTAATCCCGCCGATCAGGGCATAAAAATGCACGGGGCCGAACCGGTGTCTTAGCGAGTGGGCCCAGAGAACCAGGAAATAGACGGCCATGGCCTCGATAATCAGGATGAAAACTTCGTTTGCCATCGACACGTGGGGTTCCTTTTCGGATTATCGGGGTGAAAAACGACCGATTCTCGAGGAGAGAAAAAATGACAGCCGGTGTTAGTATCCAAGATTTTCACCGATCAGGACGACATGAATTCGATCCTTGATCATATGGCCTTCAATGATGCTCCACATATTGCAGATTCGGCGGGGGGATCGGCAGTCGGCACACAGACCCGTTTCCACACAGGGCGTTTCGGCGCCGATTCGGGCGGCATTCACCGGTGCGGCATAGTGTTTGACCCGCGCCATGGCGGAATCAATATCCGCAGCGATTTTGTTGACGCCTATCACCAGAATGACTTTCCGGGGGCCAAAAGCCATGGCCGCCACCCGGTTTCCCATACCATCCAGATTGACGATTTTACCGTCCAAAGTGATGGCATTGGAGCCGGCAATCATGATATCGGCGGACATGCCTTTTCGCCTGAGTTCGAGCCCCTCTTCCGGAGTTACGCCCGGCAGGTATGGGTCGATGATGGCTATTCCGGGAATGGCGGCTATTTTTTCCCACAATCCCATGTTCGTGGTGGTCATGGAACCGCACCGATAGACGGTCGATCCTTTGGGGATCATGGCGAGAATCATGTCTGCGGCCTCCATGGCCGTGGGGGCATAACTGCCGGCCATTCGGCGTTTTTCCAGATGATGAATGATTTTGTTTACAACTGATTCTCCCCACTGAAGCTGATGTTTATCCATGGAATTCCTCCGTTTCGGGCGGTTTTTCCGCCAAACAGGTTATTGAAAATAGGTCCGATCTCAAAATCGTCATGATCATAAGGCCCTGAACAGAGATTCGTCGAATTCGGGCTTGCCTTCATAACGGCTCATGAAA
>CAZBUL010000288.1:0-2556 GCA_964495045.1 uncultured Desulfobacterales bacterium
AACGATCATCATATAGACTTTCAGAAAATTCATTTCGCAAGGCAGCAGGGAGGAGATTATACTGTCGTATATCTCCGACCGATAACGCAGCGAAATTATTTTTCTGAAAGTCTATCGTTTGATTGTAGCCATACGGACCGGAGTTATCAACAGAATTCTGACCCGCCCGATGCCGACTAAACGCGGGCAAATGCATGCTGGACGGCCGGTCTGCCGTATTTTCTTTCAAGCCGCCTGACAACGAAATGGCCGTGGGCCATATTTTGAAAATGCTCGATGAACAGGGAGTTGACCAGTGCACCGCCAATGGCGCCGATGGCCGGAATGGCCTGGGCCGCCGCTTTTTCCGAAACCTGAATGCTGAACCGTTCGGCCACCTGAAAAATCAGACGAATCAGCGCGGGGGCACCTTCCTCGGCAATTCCTTTTTCCGCGATGTATTCCGCCGCTCGGGTGATGGATTTTGCCAATGCCGCGCGCACGGCGAAATACCCGGTTCCGGAATTGTCGTCTGCACGGGATGATCCCCCCAAGGCAAACACCTCGATGCAGGCCATTCTGGCTTCGATTTCATCGAGATTTTCACCTTCGCTTCTGGCAATATCCGCAATGGAGCGCAGCATGAGCGTCGTTGACAGGGGAAGCTCCACGACCAACGCCGGCAATCCGAAAAACCCGCCGATGCCCCCTGTCAGCGCAACGGACAGTTGATGCCAGAAATCCGAAGACTCCTTTACAGGGCGGGCATCCATCGTAAAGACGGCGGCATTGATGGACATGAAAAGAACCGACCGGGTGACGGCGCCGATCACGACATGCCAGGCCCTGGGCAGCAGATCGAAGCCTTTTTGAATCGGTCTGGCCAGCAGGTCGGTGATTTTTGCGGCAAGACCCGGGTGTTCCAACAGCCATTTAGCGGCTTTCAAATCATCCATATCTTCTGCCAGCATGCCTGTCATCACCGGATACTCCGCATCAGGGTGCATCATCTTTCCGATCGTCCGATATTTTCACGAAAACGATGCCGGGCTGAAACACATCGATTCATTTTCCCAATTCCGTTGAACTTCATGCAATTATCAATTATCATACAGTGATTGGAAATGTCTATATGGTTATACATCCGGAGCAGCGCAACCGTCAACCCGGTCTTCTCGGCCCTTTACCGTAAATAAATGATCAGGGTTTTGATCATCAAGGGGAAAATATCATGACATCCGATACCATGCCGCCGTTCATTCAACAGCCAGACACGATCGTTCCCCCGCTTCCCACATTGATGGTGGTCGGTGATGCTTCCACCGGCACCGATACACTGTTTGACATTTTTCAGCGGGAATATACGGTTTCTGTTGTACCCAACGCTGATCAGCTTTTGGAAGCATGCCGCACCCGATTGCCGGAGCTGATTTTCATCGATATTTCCGCAGCGGATCCGAATGGATTCACGCTTTGCAGGCAACTGAAGGATGACCCGGAGACCCGAAGTATCCCCACATTTTTCATGTTGCCGGCCAACCATCCGGAGCTGGAGACACGAGCGATCCAAGCCGGCGCAGCCGATATCATCACCCTGCCCCTCAACACAGCGGTGGTCATCAACCGTATCAGAACCCATCTGACCCTCAAAACCCGATCGCATCTGCTCGAATCGCTGACGTCCGTCGATAGCCTGACCGGTGTCGCCAACCGGCAGCGCTTCGATGAGGCCATCGAAGCGGAATGGCGGCGCTGTCGGCGCCTGATCACCCCGTTGGCCATCATGATGATCGACATCGATCATTTCAAAGCATATAACGAAAGCTCCGGGCACCTGGCCGGAGACAAATGTTTACAGGTAGTGGCGGAAATTCTAAAAAAACAAATCGGCCGATCCCATGACATGCTGGCCCGTTTCAGCGGAGAGGTCTTCGTCTGTCTGCTTCCCGACATCTATTTCGACGGTGCCATGCAGAAGGCTGACGCCATGGTCCATTCCGTTTATGAACGGGGGATGGTACATACCGATTCGAAAACCGCGCCCGTTGTTACCGTCAGTATCGGTGTTATCGTCACCATTCCCGGACCAGATCGACTCCCTGTAGAAGTGATTTCTTTGGTGGAAGCACAACTGACCCTTGCCAAACAACAGGGACGGAATCAGGCGTGCGGCCGGGAATTGCCGGGGTATTTTGCCAATATATTGAAATAGCTGAGACATTACTTATGGATGAATTGATCAAAGTCATGAAAGCCCTCTCCGACCCCTGCCGGCTGAAGATCATCAAAATGCTTCAGCACAAGCCCATGTGCGTCTGCGAAATTCAAACCGCCCTGGATATTCCGCAGCCGTCGGCATCGCGGCATCTCAAAATTCTGGAAGAAGCAGGACTGGCCATGAGTCAGAAAAGCGGGCTGTGGGTCAATTACAATCTTGCGGACGGTTCCGACAGCCCTTATGCCGCCATTTTACTCGGCGGATTGCGCCACTGGCTTGACGATGATCCGGAAATCGCACAACTCATCATCAAACTGCCGGAAATCAGACGGGAAGATATTTGCAAAGCATGAATGATG
>CAZBUL010000289.1:0-2545 GCA_964495045.1 uncultured Desulfobacterales bacterium
ATGTCTAAATTTTCTTATTGGTCAACCAGAAATGGGAGGAACCGATGAGCAGTGCAAAATCCACAATTAGTGCAGGCTATTTTCAATGAAAAAAAAATCCATGAGTGAATATCAGAGAGAATTTGAAGCGTTTATTCAACATGAAAGGCATCTTGCCCTCATGATACTTTCGCGCGTAGAAAAATGGGGTGAGTCAAAAATTGCTGTCAAACATAAACCTTACGGGGAATGGATTTCCTATACCTGGGCTCAGTTCGGAGATCAGATTGATGCAGCGGCAATGGCGCTTCTTTCTATGGGCGTCAAGGAAAAGGAGATGATCGGCATCTTTGCCAACAACCGGGTAGAATGGTCCATTGCCGATCTGGCGGCAATGAGTATCGGGGCGGTGTCTGTTCCCATATATGGAACGAACTCCATCAGAGAAACGCAGTATATTATTGAGGATGCGAAGATCAGAATTCTTTTTTCGGGTAATCAAGATCAGTACGAAAAAGTTCTGTCACTTTTAAACATAGCTGAAAGCCTTGATAAGATCGTGGTTCTTGATCGGAATATCCCCATTGAAAATAGCAATAATGTGATACGCTTTGATGATTTGCTAACGATGGGTAGGCAATCCGGTCAACAGGATTCCTTGAAGGCTGCCCGATCTCGGGTCAGTTCGGATGACCTTGCCACCCTGATCTATACCTCCGGTACGACCGGTGAACCCAAGGGTGTGATGTTGACCCACCGGAACATCCTTTCCATGCTGTTTGAGCCTGACGGTCATTTGACCCTTGGTCCGGATGATGTCAATCTTGCATTTTTGCCCCTTTCCCATGTTTTTGAGCGTGCCTGGACGTATTTCACCCTGATGCGAAGCGGGGAGAATCATTACTGCCATGATTCAAAGGCAATTCTTGAATTTCTTCGGGAATCCAGACCCATGTATATGTGCAGCGTTCCGCGCATGTGGGAGAAAATTTATGCAAAGGTCAAGGAAAGTGTTCATACGGCCCCGACAGTTACAAAAATCATTTTTAACTGGGCTCTATCTATCGGCGGCAGGGTTGCATCTTTAAAAAGGGATCAAAAGCCCATTCCAGCGTTTCTATCCTTTCAGCATAAACTTGCCGAAAAGCTGGTATTGGGAAAAATTCGTGCAATTTTTGGAGGTAGAAATAAGATTTTTAATTGTGGTGGATCAGCATTCTCAGCGGAGATTGCTGAATTTTTCTTTAATACCGGAGTGTTGTTGCTTCAAGGATATGGATTGACTGAATGTTTTCCCATTTGCATCGCAAATGAAACACATAATAAGTTTGGCACCTGCGGCCCCGTACTTCCGCTTGTTGATGTCAGGGTGTCTCCGGAAGGCGAAATTCAAGCCAAAGGTCCTGCCATGATGCAGGGATATTACAATAAGCCTGAGCTTACCAGGGAGATGTTTACAGAAGATGGTTGGATCAAAACTGGCGATATAGGCACTGTCGATGCTGAAGGCTACCTGACCATCACCGACCGGATTAAAGATATGATGAAAACATCCGGCGGTAAGTACATTGCACCACAGCACATTGAAACTCTCTTGAAGGAAGATTTTTTCATGGATCAGGCAGCTGTCATCGGAGACGGCAGAAAATATGCGTCAGCTTTAATAGTTCCGTCATTTGAACAATTGGAAAAACATGCTTTAGAACAGGGTATCTCTTTTTCATCCCGAGATGACTTGCTTAAAAATCCCAAGATACTCAGCTTCTATCGAGAACGGATCGACTATCGGACACGACATTTGGGTCAGGTTGAAAAACTGAAGAAATTTACTCTCCTCCCCCGCGAGTTCAGCCAAGAGAACAGAGAACTGACACCAACGCAGAAAATACGAAGAAAGGTAATCAATGATCATTTCAAGGATGCCATTGAAGCCATGTACACGGATTAATGCTCGGGCCGATCTAAATTCTGCAAGATTGTTCAAATGGAATTCTCAAATCCATCTCACAACATGATCTCGTTAACCTCGTTATCAAAGTACAAAGAAAACAATTTTATCCTCGTGGAAAAAGTTGATGCTCTCATCAAAGCTGATTTCTATATCTCCAGATACCCCATCATTGAAAATTCAACAGAAAGTTTTATCTCATGTGAAAAATCCGAGCATTTATATCGCACACAATGGCGTGGAGCTATTTCGTATTGCAATCAATTGTGCCGGAAATATGAAGTGCCCCCATCATATTGCGATAAAAGGTTTGTGCTAATTGATAATCAGGGTAATCAGACAAGTGATGTTACAAAAGTATTAGGATTTAGGCTTCCAACTCCTTATGAATGGGAGTATGCGGCAAAGGGATGGAGCGGTCGTAAGGATGGAACCTATTTCGAAGTTCAAAAGAAGTTTTGCAGGATACCTGGTTTGGACTTCCCTATTTCTGAAACGGAAACCAACTTCTATCAAAATGGTTATTCTCTGATCTCAGAACTGGCGCCAAACATAATTGGAATCTACGGTTTGTTGATATATGCCAAGGAATGGTGTTACAACAGCGAGCGATCTCTG
>CAZBUL010000290.1:0-2542 GCA_964495045.1 uncultured Desulfobacterales bacterium
GCTTCCTCCGGGGCAACCCCAACATAACGCCCAGGTGTCAGGCTCCAGTCGTTGGCTGCGATTTCCGCTTTGTCCACCAGTTTGACCAATCCCTTGACATCGCAGTACGTCGCTTCCGGAAATCGTTCGGTCAGCCAATGCGCCTGCTTCCAGAAATAGCGAACCTGCTTGAGCTGCTCAACGGCTATTTGACGGGCTTGTTCAGCAGCTTTGCGGGCACGGGCGATGTCTCGATTCACCCAGACATCGTCATCACCCGCTTTGCATTCGTTCTGGCAGATATCGATGAGGCGGCAAACGAGTTTATAGAGATGGTCAGTCTGTTTGACCAGGCTGCGGCTGGTTTCGGCAATCGGGGCAAGGCGATCGACAGCTTTTTTCAGCTCGCCGTTGGTGGTTTTCTGATGCTTCCACAAGGTCTGCTGTTCTGTCACTTCAGCATGAAAGGCATCCACGGCGGTCTTGAAGGCGGGGCTGGTGGCATTCAGCTCGATGAGTGTTTCGATATGAGGGCTCTCGGCGGGAAGCGTTTGAATGAAAGGGGCCAAAAGTTCACAAAGCGAAGACAGTAAAGCGATGAAGGATGGCACCGGCTCGATCTCTTGTCCGTTGTCATCCTGTGCCGTGAAACAGCATTGGCCTTCATCGAGGCTGCGACGGCAATAACCGGCTACCAGATCAAGATATTTTTCGATAAGGCCGCGATACAGCCAGACAATGGCGGTAATATTTTGAAGCTGCTCCGGCGAGAAATCGAATATTTTTCGGGTAACTTTCCGATAGATGTTTCGTGCATCGATCATCAGCACCTGATTGCGGCGCTCTTCGGGTTTGCCGCGATCGAAATGCCACAGTTCGCACGGAACGGTTCGGGTATAGAAAAAATTGGAACGGATGGAAATCATCACATCTACATCACCAGTTTCGATCAGTTTTCGGCGGACTTCGGTCTCGGTATGTCCGGCGCTGCTGGCTTGAGAAGACATCACGAACCCGGCGCGGCCGGTTGGATTCAGATAGCTGTAAAAATAAGATATCCAGAGATAATTGCCGTTGGAAACCTGCTTGTCTTTGTTCACTCCCGGCAGCCCGAATGGCAGACGCCGATCGATTTTGATCTTCTCGGCATCCACCTTGTCCACATTGAACGGCGGATTGGCCATGACGAAATCGCATTTGCCGTACAGCTCATGCGGGTCATCATAGAACGTATTGGCCTCTTTGATGGAACCTTCCAGACCGTGGACGGCCAGATTCATCAGGGTGAGGCGCAGGTTGCTGGTTTTGAATTCGTGGCCGTAGAACGTAACCCGATGGGCCGTTCGGTTGCCATGCTGTTCGATAAAATGACTGGTTTGGACGAACATCCCCCCGGAACCACATGCCGGATCGAAAACAATGCCATGATCGGGCTCGATGACGTTGACAATTACCTGCACCAGCGAAGGCGGCGTGAAGAACTCACCATTGTCCTGCGCCCCCTGTATGGCGAACTTCATCAGAAAGTATTCGTTGATCCGGCCGAAAACATCCCCACTGGCCGTCTGAAGCACATCGCTATTGAATTTCTTCAAGAGTTCTTCCAGGAGAATATTCTCGAATCGGGTGTAATCTTTAGGCAGTTGGCCCAGCAGCGCAGGAAAATTACTTTCGATGGTTTCCATCGCTGCAACCAGTTTCGTGCCGAGATCCTCATTTTTCGGCAGGCTGGTCAGATAGTCGTATCGGGCTTCCGGCGGCAGCATGAGTGCCCGGCGTTTCTTGAAATCCGCAGCGGTCAGCGGGCGCTTCGGCATTTTGCCGGCGGCCTGATCCGCCTCGATCCCGCGCATGGCTTCGTTATAGCGATTGGTTGCATGGCGCAGAAAGATGACACCCAGCACCGGCATGCAGTATTCACCGGCGGTCAGTTTGGAATTGGCACGAAGGCTGTCTGCCGCCGACCACAGATCGGCTTCGATTTTTTCGATATGGGTGAGTTGGTTGTGGTTCAAGAAGAATGCTCTCCAGTTTGGATGGGTTGTATTTCTTGACTTTTACAGAGAATTTCTTTCATAAGGATGTTGGTGTCAACAGCCGTTTTCATTCCCGCGAGCCTTCCGAACCAGATCATCACTCTGTTGACCTTTCAGGTGTTCGAGCTTTCCCACCCACTTGTCAAACGGAGACTTGCTGACCACTTTGGTGATGATAACCAAATTTTCTTTTTCTTCGAAGCCGACTTCCTCTCCAGGATGCACGCCAAGCCGTTCACGAATTTCTTTGGGAATGGTAATTTGTCCTTTCGATGTAACTTTTGCGATGATCATAACCCGCCTCGATGTAAGAAATTATTTGTTTTACAACGATCGTATGAATAAATATGATTCCTGTCAATGAAAACGGTACTCCGCTGGGATTAACCTTAAACTTCAAACGAAAATGACCCGTTACTTAAGGCGTTGGCAACAATCAATTATCGGCATTGATAACATTCGCCTGACTGCATCAACTCGGATATGCCTTGATCTTTCGGATTGCATTTAAATCTAAGATCATATAA